>NZ_JBEZBE010000012.1:0-216912 GCF_040646935.1 Streptomyces sp. NPDC044984 | reverse complement strand
CCGCGCGCCACCGCGATCATCGGCGAACTGAGCATCCGCAGCGCCGAGTTCCGGCGGCTGTGGGCCCGGCACGACGTACGGGTCTCGGTCAACGGGACCAAGACCTTCCGGGCCCCGGGGCCGGCGACATCGTCCTGGACCGGGACACCTATCAACTGTCCGGCGGCCCCGGCTCCTTCATGCTGGTCCACACCGCCGAACCGGGCAGCATCGACGCAGCTCGGCTGCAGCTCCTGGCGTCGTTGCATGCGACCCGCTCGGCGCTCGCCGGCGAGCACCTCCCCCGGAAGGACTCCTGGACGATGCGGTAGGCGGTCAGCTCCACTCCGGGCGGCAGCCGCCTGGCCGTGCCCTTCCGGTGCACCGACACCTCCAGACCCGCGCAGCGGAAGGACTCGAGGAACGTCGGGAGTCGGGACAGCCCGGGCACCGGCACCGGGCACCGGCACCGGGTTCGCCCGCAGCGAGGAGCGCCTGGAGGAGCCGACCGCCGGATTACGCGCACACCGCCGCCTTCAGGACCACGTCACGGGGGCGGCCCCGGCCCACTGGTCGGCTCACCGCCGAGGGGGGCGACGACGCGGCCCCGGTCCGCGTGCGCGCCGCCCCGCACAGCCCGCCGTCACCCCACCACCGAGCAGAAGGCACCCACATGCCCAATGAACCCACCGGGCCGGCCGCTTCTCCCCCTGCCGAGTCCCCGCCGCCGTCCCGGCGCACGTTCATCGCGACGACCACTGCGGTGGGCGGTGCCGCCGTCGCCGGCGGCCTGGCCGCGGGCACGCCCGCGCTCAGCGCCGCACCGGCTGCCGTCGGCGGACCGCCCGGCGGCCGTATCTCACTGATCGTCAACGGTGAGCGGCACGCCGTCGCGATCGACAACCGGACGTCGCTGCTGGACCTGCTGCGCGAGCGGCTCGGTCTGACCGGCTCCAAGAAGGGCTGCGACGCCGGTGCCTGCGGGGCGTGCACGGTCCTGGTCGACGGACGCCGCGTCAACGCTTGTCTGACACTGGCGATACGCCTGGAAGGCGCCGAGGTCACCACCGTCGAGGGCCTGGCCCCGGGTGAGGGCGGCGAACTTCACCCGCTGCAGGAGGCGTTCATCGAGCAGGACGCCTTCCAGTGCGGCTTCTGCACGCCCGGCCAGATCATGTCCGGCATCGGGTGCATCCAGGAAGGCCACAGCGGCTCCGCGGAGGAGATCCGGGAGTGGATGAGCGGCAACATCTGCCGCTGCGGCTGCTACGTCGGGATCGTCAAGGCGGTCGACCAGACCGCACATGGGAAATGAGGTCGGCCACCATGTACCCCTTCTCCTACACCAGGGCCTCCGACACCCGGGGCGCGCTGGCCGCCGGGCGGCGCGGCGGCCGGTACATCGCCGGCGGCACCACCCTGGTCGACCTGATGCGCGAGACCGTCGAACGCCCCCGCACGCTGGTCGACATCAGCGGCCTGCCGTTGCGCGGGGTCACCCGTACCGAACGCGGGGGCCTGCGCATCGGCGCCCTGGTGCGGATGGCCGAGGCCGCCGCCCACCCCGAGGTGCGCACCGCCTACCCGATACTCTCGCAGGCACTGGAGCTCAGCGCCTCCCCGCAACTGCGGAACATGGCCACCATCGGCGGCAACCTCATGCAGCGCACCCGCTGCGCGTACTTCCGCGACGTGACCGCCGCCTGCAACAAGCGCGACCCCGACGCGGGATGCGCGGCACGGGGCGGCTTCAACCGCACGCACGCCATCCTCGGCACCTCCGACCGCTGCGTGGCCACCCACCCCTCCGACGCCGCTGTGGCCTTCGCGGCCCTGGAGGCAACCGTGCACCTGCTGGCCCCGGACGGGAGCGCACGCGGTGTACGCCTGGCCGACTTCCTCCTGCGGCCCGGCCGCACCCCCCACCGTGAGCAGGCCCTGAAGCCGGGCGAGCTGATCACGGCAGTAGAGGTCCCGGACCATCCGCGCCCCCTACGGTCGGGCTATCTGAAGGTGCGCGACCGGCAGTCGTACGAGTTCGCCCTCACTTCCGCGGCCGTCGTGCTGCACGTCCGCGGCGGGGTGATCCGGGAGGCGAGGGTCGCCGCCGGCGGCGTCGGCACCGTCCCGTGGCGGCTCCCCGGGGTCGAACGGCACCTCGTCGGCGAGCGGCCTTCAAACGCCCTGTGGGCCGAGGCCGCCGGGCGGGCGACCGAGGGAGCCCGTCCGCTGGAGCACAACCGCTTCAAGGTCGACCTGCTCGAACGCACCGTCGAGCGCCAGCTCCGCACCGTGGGGGGTGCCGGATGAGCCCCCAGCCGCAGGCGGCCGTCGGGGCACCGCTCTCCCGGGTGGACGGGCGGCTGAAGGTCACCGGCAAGGCCGACTACACCGCCGATCACGACGTCAGGGGCGCGGTCCACGCGGTCGTCGTCGGCAGCCGTGTCGCCCTCGGCCGCATCACTGCCCTCGACATCCGCGCCGCCCTGGCCCAGCCCGGCGTCCTGAGGGTGATCAGCCACCTCGACGCGCCCCGGCTGGCGTACCGCGACAACCCCGGGGCGTTCATGGACCCACCGGTCGGCGAACGGCTGCGCGTCTTCCAGGACGACCGGGTCCGCTTCTGCGGGCAGCCCGTCGCCGTGGTCGTGGCCCGGACGCTGGAGGCCGCGCGGCACGCCGCGCACCTGGTGCGCGTCTCGTACCGTGCGGAGCGGCCCTCCACGGACCTGACCGCCCCCGACCTCCCGGTCAACGACCCCTTGCCCCCGCAGGACTACGAGCGCGGCACCCCGAAGGAGGCACTGGCCGCCGCGGAGGTGCGGCTGGAGGCCGTCTACCGGCTCGCCCGCGTCCACCACAACGCCATGGAGCCGCACGCCACCATCGCCCGTTGGGACGGCGACAGGCTCATCGTCTGGGACAAGACCCAGTGGGTGCAGGGGACGCAGAACGAACTCGCCGCCGTGTTCGGCATCCCGCCGGATTCGGTGCGCGTCATCTCGCCCTTCGTCGGCGGCGCGTTCGGCAACGCCGCGCGGGTCTGGCCGCACTCCACCATCGCGGCCCTGGCGGCCCGCGTGACCGGGCTCCCGGTGAAACTCGTGCTGACCCGCGAGCAGCTCTACCACGGGGTCGGCTACCGGCCCGCCTACACGTACACGCTGCGCCTGGGCAGCGACCGGCGCGGGCGGCTGGCCGGGATGGTCCACGGCATCAGGGCCGAGACGTCCGCGTACGAGCACTTCCTGGAGGGCACGGTGACCCCGGGCCGGATGCTCTACGCCACTCCCCACGTCGGCCAGACGTACCGCACCGTACCGCTGGACGTGAATACGCCGACCTACATGCGCGGCCCCGGCTACGCGACCGCCGCGTTCGCCGTCGAGTCGGCCCTGGACGAACTCGCCCACGAACTGGGCATCGACCCGATCGAGATGCGGCTGCGCAACGAGACGGCGCAGGACCCCTCCAACGGGTTGCCGTTCTCCACGCGGCGGCTGCGCGAGTGCCTGCGGGTGGGCGCCGGCGCCTTCCACTGGGACCGGCGCGCCCCCGCGCCGCGTGCCACCCGCGACGGCGACTGGCTGATCGGTACCGGCGTGGCCGTCGGCTGCTACGACACCCTGCGGCTCGGGGCCCAGGCCCGGGTCAGGCTGGACGCCGACGGCACGGCCCTGGTGGAGTCCGCGTCCAGTGACATGGGCCCCGGCACCTACACTTCGATGACCCAGCTTGCCGCGGACGCCCTCGGCCTGAACATGCGGAAGGTGACCTTCCGACTCGGCGACTCCCTCATGCCGGGGTCCCCGCCCCACGCCGGTTCCCTCACCATGGCCAGCGTCGGCTCCGCCGTCCAGGACGGATGCGACAGGCTGCGGCGGCAGGCGATCGGGCTGGCCGTCGGGGACGAGGGCTCCCCGCTGTACGGCGCCGAGGACGACGACGTCGTCGTCCTCGGCGGCCGACTGCGCGTACGCGGTAACCCGGCGCGCACGGAGACCTACGAGCGGCTCCTGGCCCGCAACCACCGCACCCACCTGGAGGTGCTCGGCTCCTTCACGCCGCCCTCGGAGCCGGAGCGGTCGTCGATGTACGCCTTCGGCGCGACGTTCGCCGAGGTCGCCGTCGACGCCCGGCTGGGCATGGTGCGGGTGCGACGGATGCTCGGCGTGTACGACGCGGGCCGCATCATCAGCCCCAAGCTCGCCGAGAGCCAGGCGCTGGGCGCCATGGTCGGCGGCATCGGTCAGGCGCTGCTGGAGCACACGGTCACCGACCACCGCGACGGCCGGATCGTCAACGCGAACCTGACCGACTACCTCGTCCCCGTCAACGCCGACGTCCCCGACCTGCGGGCGATCTACCTGGACGGCGGCGCGGACCTCGACGCCGCCCCCATCGGCGTCAAGGGACTGGGCGAGGTCGTAGCCGTCGGCGTGGCGCCCGCCGTCGCCAACGCCGTCTTCCACGCCACCGGCCGCCGCGTCCGCGACCTGCCCATCACCGTCGAAGCCCTGCTCTGACCCCGGGGCCGCCGTTCATGTCTCAGTGTTCAATCCTGAGCCGGCCTTCCGCTGCCAGGGAGGCAGGCCGCTGGCACCATCCAGACAAAGCACCCCTCGCACCTGTGCGCCACTCCCCCGCCCCGTTCGGTTGCCACTCGCCGCGCCCGGGGCAGTTCGGCGGAAGCGAGAGCGGCCGCCGGTTGCGTCCCGGGAAGCGGTGTACGGGTTCGACCTGATGCGGGGGTTTGCTCCGGCATCGGGATGGTGCCCGCATAGATGAACGGCCACCGGCCGTGCTCATGTCCGCAGAGGCCGGTGCCCTCTGCGGCGCCGAACACGGGCAGGTCGGCGACGAACACGTCAATCACCGCAACGGCTACCGCCCGCGCGAGTGGGACACCAGGGCCGGCACCGTCGAACTGGCCGCCCTCAAGCTGTGGCAGGGCAGTCGCTTCCCGCACCGGCTCCTCGAACGCCGTCGCCGGGCCGAGCAGGCCCTCATCTCGGTGGCGACCACCGAGATGAGGGCCTGCTCGGTGTCTCCACTCGCCGGGTCGAGAAGCTCGCCGAGTCCCTTGGGTCACCCAGCTGTCGACGTCCCGTGTCCGTGCGATGGCCGAGCACCTGGACGAGCAGGTTGCCGCGTTCCGCAACCGTCCCCCTGGACGCCGGGGCGTACTCGTTCGTCTGGGTCGACGCACTGCCCCAGGTTGTCCCCGGGCCTGGTGGGGGGGGCGATGGCCGTTGCAGTGGAGGACGTAGGCGTCGAGCACGCATCGAGCATGGGTCTCGTTCAAGGTCAGCAGGTGATCGAGGAACTCGCGCCGAAGTGTGCCGATGGCCCTCGCGCAGTGCGCGTTCATCCGTGGGGACCGCGGCGCGGTCTTCGGAGGCTCGATGCCCTCGGCCGCGAAGACCGCGTCGAAGGCCTCGGTGTGCTGGCTGTCCCGGTCGCGGAGCGGGAAGCGCAGCGACTCGAAGCGCACGCCCGGGTCGGCGGCGAGGTCGCGGGCTTGCTGTACGCTCCGCTGCGCGGTGGGGTGAGCGGTCACGCCGGCGATGTGCGGGCGGCGCGTGCCGTGCTCGAGGAAGACCAGTGCGTGGACCCGACGAAGGTCCACCAGGTCGACAGGGGCGAAGTCACGGGCGATGATGCCGTCGGCCTGCGCTGGCAGGAACTCTCGCCGGGTCGGGCCGCTCCGGCGGGGAGCCGGGTCCACGCCGGCGGAGGTCAGGATCTGCCAGACCGTGGACGCTCCGATCCGATGCCCGAGCCGTGCGAGCCCGCCCTGGATCCTGCGACAGCCCCAGCGCGGATTCTCCTCGGCCAGCCGTAGCACCAGCTCCTTGACGGCCTGCGCAGTCGGTGATCGGCCAGGCCTGTTCCGGCGCTTGCCGTCGTCCCATCGGCGTGCGACGAGCCTTCGATGCCACGCCGGCACGGTGCCCGGTGTCACCGGGAACACCTCCGTCCAGCGCCGCCGGGGTATCAGCGAGGACAGGGCCGCGAACCACAACCGGTCCGCCGGCTCGTAGCGCACCGGACCCGCGAGCTGTCGACGCGGCACCGCGTCCTCGTGCCGCAGGACCGAAAGCTCGGCGTCTTCGGCCACCTGCCGGCGCAGGAGCACGGCCGGGACCGACAGCAGCTTCCTCGTCACCCGGTACACCAGCGAGACAACCACCCACGGCATCGCCGCAGGCGGCCCGAGCGCCACCAGACCTCCACGACCCGCAGCGACACATTCCTGAACGGCACAGGTCCCGGACGCGTTCGTCGACGAGATCTGCCTGGTGGGCCGCGCGGGAGGATCGCCGGGCGGCTGGAGTTGTGGCGGGAGGGGCCGGTGACCGGCCTCCTGGCCCTCGCGCCCGCCCCGCACGCCTTGCGCGTCCCCGCCGAACCGAACCACCGGTGGTCGGCGGTCACCAGAAGATCGCGATCGCCTCCAGCGTCACCTCGCGGGTGTCCTCCCGCCAGCCGGTCATCTTGCCGAGGCAGCGGGCCGTGAACGTGCCGTCCGGGATGGAGCGGCGCGCGTTCCCGGGGGCCACGACGCGCATGTGGACGGGGGGCTGCTCGTCGCCGTACTCGGCCCGCAGGACGAATCCCTCCGTCACGTCCGGCACGCGCGAGAACATGCCTTTGACCGAGACGAATTCGCCGATGCGGCTCAGGGTCACCGCACGGCCGTCGGCCAGGTTGTCGGCGAGGTTCCGGTTCGGGACGACGGTCAGTGTGATCAGGTCGGCGTGGACGATGGCGTCGGCCCGGTCGAAGGCCTCCATGACCACGCCGACCACGTTGATCGGTTTGTCCTTGCGCACGAACTTGCGGAACGTCTCCTGGCTGACGTCCCGCTTCAGCCGGAACCGGAACAGCCACGTCAGCACCCGGCTCCAGAAGCCGACGCTCGTGTCGACCTTCGTCCGCAGCTCGACGGCCTCCTCCAGCGCGGACCGGTAGTTGCCGAGCTCGTACAGGTCCATCACGGCCTGCTCGTCGAGGTACAGGCAGATGCTGTACGCCGACTGCCAGCGTCGCAGGTGCCTGCGCCGCTCCCGGGCATGGCGCACCAGGATCACCGCGAGCACCACCGCGCCGGCGGCCGTCACCAGCCAGACCGTCATCCACGGCCACCAAAGGCTCCACCACAGTGCGTCAGTGACAGCCACGGATCTCCTTGAAAGCCTCGGAAAGGGACGAGTCGGCGGCTTCCACCATCCGTCCGCCCGTCCTCGCCGCCGCGCGCCGCAGTTCGCCTGCGTCGGCCTCGCCGAAGTGGACGGGGTAGGTGGGGACGGCGCGCACGACGGCGGGCAGTTCCTTGTGGCGGCGTACGAACTCGGCGTAGGACAGGCCCGTGTTGTTCTCGCCGTCCGTCATCAGGACGAGTGATACGGAGCGGTCGGGGTCGGCGGCCAGTTCACGGGCGGCGGTGCGGTAGCCGTGGTCGAGGGCGGACCATACGGCGGTGGCGTCGCCGTAGCCGCCCCGGGCGACGGTGCCGGCGAGGGCGGTCAGATCCTTCGGGCCGGTGACGGTGACGGTCGTCTGCTCCAGCACCCGGCCGCCGAACCGGACGACGGTCAGTCGCTCGCCCCGGTAGAAGCGGGTGAACTTGCCGGAGGCGGAGGGGTCCGCGCCGCTGAGTCCGGCGAATGCCTCGCGCAGGGCGGCCATCCGGGCGCCGCGCATCGAGCCGGAGAAGTCGAGCAGGAAGACCACCTGACTCGTGGTGCGGCGGTCGGGGTCGCCGTAGTCCGCCAGCAGCGTTTCGACGACGGCCGGTTGGTCGGGGTAGAAGAGCGCGTTGCCGACCGGTTCGCGCAGCCGCGCGTCCCGGGTGACCGTCGTGGTCACGGGGCGGCGCACCGTGTGCCGCATGATCTGCCGCTGCACCGACTCGCGCCGCAGCCACCGCGTGACCTTGTCGTACGCGGCGCGGTGGGCCGGGTTCAGCAGGAGCAGCGGGAAGTCCGCCAGGACCATGCCGTCCTCGGGGCGAATGACCTCCAGGGGGTCGTCGAGGCGGCCGGAGGCGTTGAGGGCGAGCAGATCGGACTCGTACGTGATGAGGGCGTTGGCCTCGTCCTGGTGGTCGACGTAGGTGTCGACGAGGGCGGGGCCGGTATCGGCGGTGAGGGCCTGGCCGGAGCGGAAGCCGCGCAGCCGGTCGCAGGAGACGTCCTCGGGGCGTAGCGCTGCTCCGGTGCCGGCCGCGGCGGTGGCGACGCCGACGAGGGCGGCGAGCCCGCTGCCGGCGTGCCGGGGGTCGGCCATGCCGAAGCGGACGGTGCCGGTGGCGGCAGCGTCCGCGATGTCCGCCCAGGTGAGCCGGGAACCGGGCACCCTGGCGCGAAGTTCGCGTGCCACATCCGGCTTCAGGCCGATGACGACGGGGGACGTCATGGTGACCGTGCGCTGCAGCCCTCGGAGCGCGTGTCTGTCGGTGAGGCGCAGATAGTGGTCGGAGGACAGCCACGCGAGGTCGTACCGGTCGCGGTCCGGGGTCTTCGTCTCGGCGTCAGCCCGGTGGTACAGGCGCAGGTCGACGCCGGTCTCGTCCTTCAACTCGCCCAGCAACGGCTCCAGTACGGCGAGATCGGGGCCGGCGAGGACGCGCAGCCGGACCGTGTCGTCGTCGGCGTCGCCCGAGCAGGCGGTGAGGAAGGTGGCGACGAGCGCCAGGCAGAGCGCCAGCAGGCCCACGCCGCGCCTCACGGGCTACCGGTCCGGTCCGGGCAGTCGCCGACGATCTCGATCATCCTCTCCAGCAGGGGCAGGCTGGGCAGGACCGCGCGGGTGTCGTCGGAGGAGGTGGTGGGCACCGGGATCCGCCGCTCGGTGAGGAACCGGGTGAGTTCGTCGCTGCTCGCACCGCTGCCGGCGCCGCGGGCCCGGAAGCCCAGCTCCATGGCGCGGTGCTGGAGTTCGGGGTCCTCGCTGACCAGTTCGCCGAGCCGCGCGCCGTCGCCGGTCAGCGCGACGAGTTGGGGTTCGGTGACGAAGCGCGTGGACGGGTAGAGCAGGACGCGCTCGTCGTCGGTCTCGCCCTTCTGCGCCTCGTGCCGTAGCTGGTGGGCGAGGAACTGGTGTTCGTAGATCACCGAGATCGGGGCGATGCCCTGCCCGTCGGGGGACAGATACGTCTCGGCCCGTTCGGAGGACGGCAGGCCCTGTTCGACGAGGAGCGGCTTGATCTTCCGGGCGAGTTGCTCGGCCTCGGCCTCGCTGTCCGGCGCGTCGTTCCCGTGCTCGACGAAGGCCACCAGTCCGAGGTAGGTACCGGCGGAGTTGGCCTCGCAGATGTCCGAGGTCTGGGCGAGGATCTTGTTGCCGTTGCGGACGTGGTTCTTGTCGTCGATCTCGTCCCAGCGGTAGCCGTCCTCCGGATCACGCTGGACGCCGTTCCTCTTGCCGAGCGCGAGGTCGAGGAACTTCCGCATGTCGAGGGTGTAGTACATCGGCGGGCCGCCCGAGCCCGGCAGGCGCTTCGCGACGCCTTCCGCCGCGAGCACCTCGGCGTAGTCCCGGTAGGTGGCCAGCACGATGGGGCTGACGAAGGGGCGGTACAGCAGCACCGGACGGTTCGCCCGGGCGCGCTCCCGGCTGATCAGGTCGGCGGCCGGCTGGCCGGAGGGAAAGACGACGTCGTACCCGTCGTAGTCCTGCTTGGCGATCTCACGCGAGCCCATGCTCGTGATGTGCACGCGGAAGCCGTGCTTCATGAGCAGCCGCTCGACTTCGGGGTCCTGGAAGAAGTCCCTCTTGGAGGCCATCTTGGCCTCAATGGTGATCACCGGCCGCACCGGCAGCAGCAGGTTCCCGGAGGCCACGAGCAGGACCAGCCCGATGACCGGGACGGGCAGCGCCGCTGCCAGCGCTCTGCGCAAATGGCGGCGCGGGGGCCTGGTAACGGTTAACCGCGGCTCTTCGGCAGCGGGTCTGTTCTCGGGCACCTGCGTTCCCCCCTGACGCCTGCGTTCTCCCCGTGTGGCCGGGCCAGGATCGTCGGCGATGGTGGTGTACCCCACATGACCTCTCGGCGAACGTCGGTTGAAAGTCCAGGGCATGGACAGCTGGTCCGGGGCGGGGTGTGGGGCGGGGCAGCAGAGCCCCCGAGAGCCGGCGGACTTCTGCCACGGTGAAGCGGAAGGTGCTGGTGGTGTCGTTCCCGCGGCCCCCTTCCGGTGGCCGGGGCTGCGACGACGGCCAGGAAGGCATGGGCGAGCACGGCCAGGGTGATGGGCCGGTACCAGTCCGGATGACGGCGGCCCGTCGCGGCCCTTGCGGCGTTCCTCAGTCCGGGCGAAGTCGAGTCGATGCCGCGGTAGTTGGTCTACGGGGCCACAGCTCTGTGTGAAGCTTTCCCCGTGACTCACCCGCGTGAAGAAGTCAGGGCCGCGCTGCGGACCGATCGCCCGCACTCCGCCCGTGTCTGGAACTACCTGTTGGGAGGCAAGGACAACTACCCCGTCGACAGCGAGGCCGGTGAGGTCGTCCTGAAGACCTTCCCGGAGTTCGCCGCCGTCGCGCGGCTGCAGCGGAGGTTCCTCGCGCGCGCCGTGCGCTTCCTCGCGGGCGAGGCCGGCGTCCGCCAGTTCCTCGACATCGGCACCGGACTGCCCACCGCCGACAACACACACGAACTGGCCCAGCGCATCGCGCCGGAGAGCCGCATCGTGTACGTCGACAACGACCCCCTCGTCCTGGTGCACGCGCAGGCCCTGCTCACCAGCAGCACCGAGGGCGCCTGCGCCTACGTCGACGCCGACGTCAGGGACCCGGAACGCATTCTCGCCGAAGCAGCGAAGACCTTGGACCTCAGCCGCCCGGTCGCCCTGACCATGTTGGGCATCATGGGGCAGATCTCCGACGCCGAGCGCCCCGCCGACCTGGTGAGCACGCTGCTCTCGGCCCTGCCCTCGGGCAGCTACCTGGCCCTGAGCGACGGCACGAACACCAATGAGGCACTCAACACCGCGGTCGGGGTCTACAACGGGCAGTCGGCCAACACCTACCACCTGCGGTCACCGCAGGAGATCGCCTCCTTCTTCGCCGGGCTGGAGCTGGTGGAGCCGGGGGTCGTGTCCACGGCCACCTGGCGCCCGGACGCCGACCGGGCCGAGGAGGACACGGCCGACGTCTCCGTCTGCGGTGTCGCGGTCAAGAAGTGACCCGGCCTGCCGCTCGGCAGGCCCTCGGAGGCACCCCGTGGCGCCGGCGGAAGGCACTGCTGAAGTGGAAAGGGCCGGTGCAGCCGGACGCCTCCACCATCCGGGCGACCGGCAGCCCGGTGCTCCGCAGCAGTCGCGCGGCGTGCCGCAGGCGGGTCTGTCCTGTATTCGGGTCTGTTCCGTAGTCGGTGGTGACGGAGGGTGGGTCAGCCCAGGAGGATGCGGTGGCGGAGGAGGGGGAAGCTCGCGCGGCCGTACATCTGGCGCTTGATCAGCTTGGTTTTGTTGTTCACTCCTTCGGTGCCGCCGTTGTGGTGCGGCAGGGTGAGGCCGGCGTCGACTGCGGCGCGGTCCTTCTCGAGGCCCCGGGTGAGGGCATGCGGGTGGGGCAGGTCCTCGGCCTGGGCCGAGGTGATCCAGGTGCTCAGCAGGGCGGCGTTGCCGTCGGCGGGATCCAGCAGCGCGGCGAAGTGTGCGCAGCCTCCCCTTGGTCGTCCGAGGACGCGCCGCGGGACGGCCGATGATTTTCCGCACGTCACGAAGTCTGAAAGGGCGGGGACGGATGTCTCCTCGCTCGAGAGGGAAGTGGTGCGCGATGAAGTTGGTACTGCAGGAGTTTCTGTCTCTGGACGGTGTCTCCCAGGGGCCCGGTTCCCCGGACGAGGACACCAGCGACGGGTTCACCCAGGGCGGCTGGTTCGTGCCGCACCTGGACGAGGCATTCGACCGGATGGCCGCCCTCTGGCTCGGCGAGGCGGACGCGTTCCTGTTCGGCCGCCGTACGTACGAGAACTTCGCTCGGGACTGGCCGAAGATGACCGACCACCCGAATGCCCGCATCCTGAACGGCTCACCGAAGTACGTCGCCTCCCAGAGCCTGACCAAGGCTGGGTGGGAGCCGACCACGATCCTGTCCGGCGACATCCCCGCCCAGGTCGCCGAACTGAAGCGGCAGCCCGGCCGCGAGCTCCAGGTCCACGGCAGCGCCCGGCTCGGCCAGTCCCTCCTGGCCGCCGGCCTGATCGACGAGCTGCGGCTCGCGATTGCCCCGGTGGTCGTGGGCAGCGGACGACGCCTGTTCCCGGACGGCGGCACCCCGGCCGGCCTGCGCCTGCTGCACCATGAGACGACGCCGAGCGGAATCGCGGTGCACGTCTACGAGTCGATGGGCCTTCCGGAGTACGGGACGTACGGGGCCGACGCGTAACCGCCGGACCGGATCGATCGAAACGGGTCGCCGGACGCCACATCTTCCCGAGCATCCACTGACCTCTTGGAATTGATCATCTGGTCTCCGGAAGCGCCAGGGCGCAGTCAGCACAACATCGGCCCCGTCCGGCGAGTGCCGGACGGGGCCGATCAGCTGCGTGATCGTGAAGGGCGGTCGCCTACGCGGCGAAAGGCTTCATGAGGCTTCAGCCGAACGATCGTCCTCATGGGCCATGGGTGAGGCCCGGGGACACTTCGTGGCGGCGGTCCTGGTAGAGGTCGGTGCGAGTGTCGCGGCTGACACCGGTACGACTGCGGACGGTGGCCCGGGCCATCCAGGCGGCAGATGGTGGAGGGTGCAGGTGCGGCCGTCCTCGTCCTGAAGGGTCCAGCCGTCCAGGTTCACCGCACGGCGGTGCCCGACTTCCCTCCGCACCAGGACGCCTGCAAGGGCGGCACATACTCCCCCTGGGTGCTCCCACGGGTGACGGCGCTATGGGTGCCCTTTCGCTTTGCTTGTGGAAACGTCCTGACCATGGCCGACATGTCCCATGGTGCCCATGCCCAGCCTCCGACGCGCGGACAGCGGTGGTCCGAGTTCCGGCAGTCACCGTTGTGGCCGGCCACCGTGCTGGTGCTCATCCTGGCGGCTGCGGCCGGCCTCTTCGCCGGTTCGTACACCTATTCCATGGCCAATCCGACGCCGCACTCGATCCCCACGGCCGTGGTCGGATCATACGAACAGGCCCGCGGGCAGGCCTTCCTGGACGGCCTGGAGAAGGCACTGAACGCGTCCGTGAAGGTGCACGTGTACGGCAGTGCCGCCGGGGCCCGTCAGGCCATGGACGACCAGGAGGTCTTTGCGATCCTCGATATCCGCGACGACGGGAGAACCGCGGTCCTCGACCTGTCGGGTGCCTCCGGGGCCTCGGTCGCGGAGGTACTGGCCGACACGGCGCCGGCCGTGGGGGAGGAAACCGGCGTCGCGGTCACCGTCCAGGACCTCAATCCGCTGCAGGAGGGGGACCCACGCGGACTGGCGATCTTCTACATCTCGCTGGCCGCCGTCATCATCGGCTTCGTCGGGGCGATCCAGCTCAGCGTGCACGCACGGTCCCTGACGCCCTTCGAACGCATCCTGTTCACCCTCGCCTACGCGCTGCTCGGCGGATTCGCCATCGCCGCGACCGTGGACTGGCTGCTCGGCGCGCTCGACCTGCCGTTCGTGGAGTCGTGGCTGATCCTGGCGCTCACCCTGTTCGCCAGCGGCATGGTCTTCACCATGTTCAACACCCTGTTCGGACGCTGGGCGATGCTGCCGACATGGGGGCTGATGATCCTACTGGGCAACCCCTCGTCCGGCGGCGCGGTGTCCTGGCCGCTGCTGCCCTCCCCACTGGGCGAGATCGGCAAGTGGCTGCCGCCTGGTGCCTCGGTCAACGCGCAGCACACGGCGGTGTACTTCCAGGGGCACCAGCACGCGTTCCCGTTCCTGGTGCTGGGCGGATGGGCCCTGTTGTCGTGTGCGGTCTTCTGGATCTGGCGGCACCGGCATCCCGGCGGTCGTGAGCGCCATCCGGCGCACGCCGAGTCGTAACGGCCCCGGTCACCCTGCCGTCGGCTGCACCGCGCGGCAGGCCATCCGGAGAGCGAGCTGTGGCCGGGCCGCCCGGGCCCACGCCGAGCCGGGCCCTGCCGCGGCAGAGCGGCGACGATGTCGCGGTGCGGGCCTCGTCGCGCGGCCCACCAACCGTGGGGCGCAGCGCGAAGTCTGCCGTCTGAAGGGGATGCGGTGCAGCGGTGCAGCGGCGCGGGCGCGCTCGGGGCCGTCCCGGGCGTGCCCGTCCCAAGGGCTGAGGCCGCCGCCAGCCGTCTGCACGGCCTTCGACAGCGCGCGTCCGGCCGCGTCAGCCGAGGAAGCGTGAGAGCCAGGTGCCACCGGCCTTCTGCTCGGGCACGGCCAGGTCGTGCTCCTGGTGCCTGTGCTGGGTGTGCGGCCTGCCGTCTGCGCGAGTTCGGTGCGTGGTGCGCGGTGGCGCCTACAGGTCGAACTCGAGGTGTTCGATGTCCGTGAAGCGGACCTCCTCCAGGTTCCCGGCGCGGCGGCCGCCGTCCTGGAAGTACACCTCGCGGAGCGCGTCGGCGGTGATCTGCTGGAGCTGCTGGTCGGTGGCGCCGGCCTGCTGGGCGTCGAGGAGGCGGGCGGCGTGCTGCGGGGGCAGGGCGACGGTCAGGTGCCGGACGCGGTCCTGGTCCGTCGACCCGATCGGCGCGGTGTAGCCGAGGCGGGCGCGGGTGTCGATGACGATGCCGCCGGTGGTCGCCGCCTTCTGCCGGGCCTTGGCACGGATCTGCGGCTGCCACCGCTTCTTCACCTCGCGCTCCAGGCGCGCGGCGAGCTCGGGGCGGGGCTTTTTGATCTGCCCTTTCACATACCGCTCGACGGTGCGCTGGGAGATCCGCAACATCCGCGCCACGGCTTTGGTGCCCTTGAGCTGCTTGACCAGGTACCGCATCTGCGCGGGCGCGCTCTTGGGCACCGGGCGGGTGAACGCCTTGTGCACCGCGGCGTCCAGGCCGTCCCCGAACAGGCTCATCGTCGCCTTCCCCCTACTCTCCGTTGTCGACATCGGTGACGGTGCCGTCCTTGATGTACCGGGCGAGGTTGAGCTCCCAAGCGCCGAACCGCTCGCGCACCCCCTCGCCCCACAGCACGCTCTGGGTGCCCTCGTGCTTCACCAGCCCGGGGTTCACGCCGAGCTTGAAGCCGCCGGGCAGCGGCCTGCCGTCCCGGTAGGGCAGGAAGTCCAGCGGCGACGGCCCGTCGGATGCGTAGACGACGCAGTCGGACAGGACCGCCACCGGGTACTGCCCGGTGAACGCCGCATGCCTGACGATCTTGCGGTGCAGGTTGATCCGGGCCCGGGAGATGACCGCCGCACGGATGTCCGGCCGCCAGGTGGGCCGGGCAAGGGCCCGCCACGGCCGCCCGGGCCGCCACCCCTCCCCACGCGGGCGCTCACGCAGCTTGCCCAGACCGCCCTTCACGGTCGCCTTGATCGCCGACACCACGGTCGCCAACCGCGGGTCACGCTCCTGGTAGCCGTCCATCGCCGTCAGGAAATCGGCCGGCGGCACGTCGGCGTACACGCCGAGATCGGCCATCGTGGCGAGGTAGGCATCCCGCAACCTGCTGTACCAGGCATCCAGATAACGGCCGCTGTCGTGGCGGACATACGCCTCCAGCGGACGGACCTCGTAGCCGAGCTCGACGGCGTACGCCACGGTCGGCGTGGCGTACCAGGCCGGCCCCTCGGGGCGGTCGCCCTTCGGGGTGAACGGGCTGGGCAGGAGGTCGCCGTTCAGGTCCGCCCACTCCTTGCCGACCTTCACCCTCGACAGGTCGACGTGGGAGAGGTCGACCAGCCATGAGCCGGGCAGCTTCGGGTCGAACGCCGGGGTCCTGACGTGGGTGGGTGCGCCGAGGCCGACGACCAGGCCGTTGGCGCCGGCGGCGAAGGCCATGTTGACGTCGATGCCGACCAGGTACCGCAGGGCGCATTCGTCGTCGGTCATGGGGCGCGCCCAGTCGTATGCCTCCTCGAACAGCTTCTCGGCGGGGCCGCGGACGTGGAAGCGGGGCAGGTCCGCCAGGAGCGGGTGCCCGTCGGGTGCCTCGCACGGGGCGCAGTCCACCGGGTCCTTGCCCAGCGAGCCGGGGTTGTGCTCGGAGTGCCTGCGGCCGTCGGTGTCGGGCTCCGAGGCGCGGGTCGGCGGGTGCAGCGCGGTCATCAGCTCCAGGCCGGTCACGGCGGTGGAGCCGCGGGGGGTCATCACGCGGGAGGCGTAGGTGCCCAGGACGTGGGCGAGGTCCGCCGGCGGAAGCTGTGCGGCGTCGCCCCAGTGGCGGGAGTCGAGCGCGTGCCAGGACGGGATGCACAGCTGCACGCAGTTGCGTTCCGAGCCCTGCGCGGGGCGGTAGATCCGCGCCCACGGTCCGAAGCCGCGCTTGGTGAGCTTCCAGTCGGCGCGGGCCAGCTGCTTGATGACCTTGTGGCCCTCCGGGATCCGTCCGGCCAGCCGCTCCTCCTCGGTGAGGGCCGCGGGGAGGCCGTAGCGCTCCAGTACGGCCTCGGTGAGCACGAGCAGCGGGTCGGCGTCCTTGCCGGGACCGGACAGCTTCGGCTGCCCGAGCTTGGCCTCCTTCAGTGTCCAGTCGATCAGGGCCGGGAGGCTTTTGGCGGGCACGTCCAGGACCAGGCCGCCGGTGCAGTGCGCGAGGACCTGGCCGTCGGCGTCGACGTCGACGACCGCGAGCGGCCCGTTCTCGAAGCGTGGGTCGACACCGCCCGCCGGGGTGCCGACCGAGGTGCCGGCCGGGGCCGCCTTCCGCGCGCCGGGGCGGCGCGACGTCGACGTGCTCCCGGTGGTGCGCGTCGGACGCGGCGCGGTCGCCGGAGCAGGAGGGAGAGGGGCAGGGGTGATCCGGGTGGTCCCGGCTGGAGTCGTGGCCGCGGTGTCGGGCGCCGGGCCCGGGGGCGGAGTCTGTGCTTTTGCCGGGACGGGCGCGGCGGTGAAGGTGGCTGATGTCGTCGGGGCGGCTGGCTCCTCCGGTGCTGAGGGTGCGGGGTAGAGGTCCGCAAGCTTGTTCAGCAGCCGCGCATACGCCTCACGCTCCGGACCCCGCGGCTCGGTCGTCTTCTTGACCGACTCCCAGCCGGACACCGTTGCCCGGCGCACCTTCAGCGCGGCGGCCACCTCGTCCAGCGTCAGCCCGTGGGCGGTGCGCAGCCGCTTGCGCTCCTGCGCCGACGGCAGCGGCGCACGGGACGCCACCAGGGCGTCGACCGCCTTGAACAACTCGGACATGAAACACCTCCTGATCAACACCCTACCTCTCCGAACCGTACGAAGAGCGCACTTTTGCCGTACGGATTGCGTACAAGTCGATTCAGGGCAGCTCGGTCGGCACCAGGAGGCCGTGACCCGCTCTCGGGCGCGTGCACAGCCGCCGTCGGTGAGCGCGGCTGCCCACGGCCTCGATGAGCGGGAGAACACGGGGTAACCGGGAGACGACGACGCTGTCCCGACTCCCCTTCGAGGAGGTCTGCGCTGTGCTCTCGCTCAAGCGCTTACTCGACCGCAGTCTGATCGCGCAGGCGATCCTGGTCTTCCTGCTGGGGCTGGGCGCCACGGCCCTGCTCCGCAGGGACGAGCACCCGGCTGTCTGGGTGTTCCAGAGCGCTCTCTACACCGGGGTCGCCGTCGCGGTCCTGGCCGTCCAGCGCCGCCGGGCCGCCCGAGCCGTGGGCACCGACGCGGGCGGACTCGCCGATCTGAGCCGGAAGATCCGGCACCATGAGGTGCCGCAGGACCCCGCGGAGCAGGCGGCCATGCGACGGCTGATCGCCGAGCAGCTCGGCCAGATGGAGCGGGCGGGCAAGTGGCTGCCGTACTGGTTCGGCGCCATGGGCCTCGTCGCGGTCGGCATGTTCGTCCTGGGGGCCGTCAGCGGGTCCCTGGTCTTCCCCCTTCTCTTCGCGGTCGGCATGCTCGCGCTGTGCTTCTGGGTCCTGTGGATGCGCCGCCGCTCCCTGGACCGCCTCCGCTGGATGCGCCAGGCCGTGCGACAGGAGTGAGCGGCCGGGAGGACGGGGACGGTGGGCAAGTCCCCAGAAACGGACCTCGACGACGGCGAACCGCCGGGCCGGCGCCTCACCTGGGCGCCGGCCCGGCGGGCGTTCCGCTCCACTGCGACAGATCAGCGCCGAGGCGGGCAGCGTCGTACTCGGGTGATCCCGGCTTCGGCGGGGTCAGGACCGCTATCGGGCCACCATGGAGCGCAGGCGGTCGGCCGGAAGCCGCGCCGCAGCGCGTGACGCCGCCCCTCAGTGGACGGGGCGCGGGAGAACGGTGCGCGGCTCCGCGCTCCGCGGTCCCCCGAGCCGGGATGCAGAGCCACTTCCCGCTTCGGCGCTGCCGCAGTCCGGGAGCCGGGGAACAATCAGGCGCCGGGTGTGGTTGGACGAGGCGTGGTTGTGGAGGGGACAGTGTCCCCGGGCCTCACTTATCGCCCATGAGGACGATCGTTCGGCTGAAGCCTCATGGAGCCTTTCGCCGCGTAGGCGACCGCCCTTCACGATCACCCGGCTCATCGGCCCCGCCCGGCTTCCGGACGGGGCCGACGCTGTCTTGCCGTTGAGCGCGTTCTCTTGGCGAAGAGGCGGTGTTCCGACCGTGCGTTCCGTCCGCGGCTGGCCTCGGCCGTCAGCTCACTGCCGGCGAAGGCCAGAGCCGACAGGATCGGCCGGCTGGCCAGTGGCACATCTTCGTTCTCGAGCGCCACTGGACCACACCGCCACCCTCGTCCTGAGCAACCGGGCAAGGCACCTCGAACACTCCCGAAAGCGCACCACACACCACAGCCGGACGCGAGTCGAAAAACTCGCCGCAGAACCACCGCAAGGGGCCTGTGACCTGCATGTTCAGGGACGAAAGTACAGGAGCTGGCACTGAGCGGCGATCGCTCCATCCGAGGGTGCGGCCTACGGTTGTCCCCCAACAGCCCCAGGCAGCGAAGCAACACCAGCTGACTGGCCGTTTCGACGTCCCGGGCCGACGGCGAGCGGCAGCTCACGCGCCTTGCCCGCAGGGCTGAACACCAGAAGCAGCCACGTGAGAGCAAGGGGTGCCGTCAGCACCCACATGGTGGGGCGAATACCGATGGCCGGTCCGAGGACGCCGCCGAGTGCCGAGCCGATCGCGATCGTGCCTTGGTCGGTGGCCATGCAAACCGACGAGACCCGCCCCAGCAGGTGTGGCGGACGGTAACTCTGGCGGAACGTGCCCACGACGACGTCGCCTACCGACACTCCTACACCGAGCACGAATGCTCCCAGGGCGAACAGCAACAGGCCCAGGCCGGGGGTGGTGGGGGGCAGGAGCAGCGCAAAGGGGCAGGCCAGAGCCTGAGTGAGCACCAGGGCCCGTGCGTTGCCCCACAGGCGACAAAGACGAGACGCAAGCAACGCACCCAAAACTCCGCCCAGACTGGCACACATGACGAGCAGGCCCACAGCGCCGGCGCTGACACCGATCGTCCGGACCAGGAAGATGACCTGCACGGCCTGGTAGCCCATCAGCAGCAGATTGAGGGTGGCGCCGTAGACCACGATGGGCCGCAGATACGGGTCACGGCTCAGGAAGCGCAGCCCCACGGCTATCTCCCGGACCAGACGCGTTGCCCCTGCCTGACGTGCGGGCTCCTCCTCTCGGGTTCGGATACCGAGCAGGCACACCGTGGAGACAAGGAAGGTGAGAGCATCCAGCAGAAGTCCCGCCGTCGCACCGAGGGCCTGGGCCGTGAAGCCGGCCGCGCTCCTGCCCAGCACCCGGGTTCCCGCTTCGCTTGCCTGCAGCTTTGCGTTACCGTCCGCGAGATCCGGCTGTACCGGGATGGCCGGAACGTACGTGTGGCAAGCCGTGTTGAAGAACACAGCCCAGGTGCCGCAGACGAGTGCCGCCATGAACAGATGCGTGAGCGTCAGCTGGTCGAGCCAGCCCGCGATGGGCACACTCGCGTACATCGTCCGCAGCCTCGGTGAGCCAGTTCGGACCGTGGTCGCGGACGGTACCGAAGTCCTCATTTCCGTCCAGGTTTTCAAGAGCCCTCGCGGCGGTGGTGATAGCGACGGGGTAGTCGGTCGCGAGGGCTGCGAGAGTGCTGGGGGCGAGGGTGGACAGGGCCCGGGGACGGTACCCGGAATCGTCAGTGGCCAGAAGGCCAGGACCGTGACGGCCAGGACTTAGGCAGCCTCACACGTGGCACAGTGGGCGGGGATCAGCGCGAGGCCGGCGTCGGCGGTATCACTGCGGTGATGACGGCCTCGGTACTGGTGGGCTCGCCGTTCAACTGTCGTCAGTTCCCCGAAGAATCCCGCTGTCGCTGCCAGGACTGTCACCTCGCCCCCAGATCCTTCCTGCGGGTTTGAGTACCCGTGCTCATGCGGTCGGCGCCGTCTCGTTCGTACGGTCGCCTCCATGAGGAAGACCGCCACACTCCTGGCCCTGTTGCTCGCCGCCCTGACGACCACGGGCTGCTCCGTGCTGGAGCGGGAGTACCCCTCCGCCGACCCTGCGACGCTCTCCCAGCGTCTGACGGACCGCGCGCAGTGGGCGTACGACGGCATGACCCTGCCGCCCCACAAGGCAGTGAGGCCCGTCCGGGTGATCCCCAGCCACAGTTGCTATGCGGGTGGCCTCAGCATCGAGAAGACTCTGCCCGACGTCGTCGCCTTCGACCTCAGCTGGACGGTCGAAGACATCCCAGCCGATGTCGCCCGTGCCACGGAGGCTCGCCTGCGCCGGAAGTTCACCTCGGCGGGCTGGGCCCTCATCCACGACGGCAACCGCCGGGGCAAGGACTTCGTCGAGTTCGGCTTCCGCGTCCAGGATCCGGCGACGGGTGACCAGTTCGACCTGGCGTGGAACAACTTGGCCACCTCCCTCTTCCTGTCGGGCTACACCTCCTGCGCGAAGGTTCCACAGCCGACAGCCGACAACCCGTCGCCGAAGACCTGGAGGCCGCAAACCGTCTGACGCGCCGCAATCCGGTGCCCTCGACGGGCGAGCCGGAGAAGGAGGCTGATACTGGTGGGCTCGCGTATCACCTGCCACCAGTCCCCTGAGGGGTTGAGTGGAGGCCGGTGGCGCGGGATGAGCCGCAAGCACAGTCGTTCGCGGCCCCGCCCTGCGGGCGGTGTGCTGGGCGGGGCCGTGCGCGGCGGGACGGAGCGGTCAGCCGGTGGTCGTGCCCGGGTGGGCGCCGGTGGCGAACCGGTCGATCGTCTCCGCGCCATCAGCGAGCTGCTGCAGGGCGGCCCGGGCATGCTCCGGACGGCGCGCGCCCCAGAAGAGCCAGAAGGCGTCGCTGCCGCTCAAGCCGAGCTCGTCGCGGGTGACGTCGCAGACGAGGGCGGGGGTGGCCGGGTTTGTGGACGCGCGGGATCCCGGCGGCGGTGAGGGTACAGCCGGCGAGGTGGGCGGTGAACCCGGCGACACACGGCGTGGTGCCGCACTCAGGGGCACCATCGCTGAGCGTGTCGGCGGGGTGCAGAATATCGACGTCTTCCAGCCAGTCGGCCTGGTCATAGTGGTCAGGGTCTTCAGTGATGGTGCGCAGGATGCGCACGGCGAGCTCGGCGTTGGGCACTGCGGTCTCCGTTCGTCCCTGGAAGAGACCGGACCGGGCCCGGATGGGCTGGCGGTCATGGTCTCAGGAACGAGGGGACGGTGACGGGTGGAACAGCAAGGAGCACAACAGCGGCCGACCGCACGTCGACAGGCGCGGCCACTCCCTGATGGGCGGGCCGGGTATGGGCAAAAGGATGTGTCCCGTCCTTTCGGGCGCAGGAGGCGGGCATGCGCTCCGGTTCTTGGACGCCGAGGTCGATCAGCACCGCCATGGTGACGGTGGTGTCGATCTCCACGCTCTTGTGTGGCCTTCCCCGAACCGAGACCTCCACCGTGGCCCCGCCGTCCGGTACCCCGTTGATCATGTGACTCGACGCCATCCGGGCTGGTACCGGCACATCACCCTCGTCATGCCGGTCCACGCGTTCCTCTCAGCCATGTCCGCCACCTCGACAGCGGCAAGGGTGGCCACAGAAACGGTTCCGGTGGCCTTACGGCCCTCACCGTGTCCGGCCGGCAGAAACAGTCAGCTGCGACTGGAGCGCCAAAGGGGACCGTACGCATGCTGCGTCCTCAGCCGGCCGACCTGGTCGACGGGCGAGGAGCGACTCTGCCGGTGGTGGGCAACGCGTACGAGTGGACGGCTGTGCCTCTGCTTGATCACGACCATGTGACCGAACCGCTCCTGTCCCAAGTGCCCGCTGGGACGGATGGAACCAACTCCCTCCTGATGATCCGGTTCGTGTGCGAGGACGTGGAAGCCGGCGTGCTTCGCGACGACGTACCGGAGAGCGAACAGCTGCACTGGCTTGATCACATCGCTCGCCCGTTGTCGGCGTCTCCTCACGGACAACCCGCGGATGCCCCTCCCCCGTCCTAGGTGACGCGAGGGGCGCCCGAGACCGACGGGACGTCTGCGCACGGGGTTTTGAGGAGAGGACCATTGATCCGTGCCCGGCGAATATGTGTGACCGCCGTGGCGGTGCTGGCGGCCCTGGCGGGCTCGACCGGACCGGCACAGGCCGAACAGCCTTACAAATCAAGTCCGTTGAGCACGACGGACGACAATCCGCTTCCGCCGGGGTGGCGGATCACCGGGGAGGGCGGGGCGCGTGAGCTGGTCTGGCGTACGCCGGAGGCCGTGCCCATGGGGGACGCGCGGGTCGAGTTCCGTACCGGGGACCGGCTGCTCGGGGCGCCGAAGCCGGCGAGGGACGGGAGGACCTTCCGGCTCGCCCTCGGCGGGACGCCACTCGAAGAGCTGACGGACCTTCAGGTGACGGCCGGGGGGCGCCGACTGGACGCGGCGGCCGACGACACGCACAGGTCCGGCTCGCGCGTGGCACGGATGCCCGCGCAGGCACCGGCGAACGGCGTTGATCCGGGCAGACCCGGCTCGTACCGCACGGTCACCGGGAAGTACGACCTCGACCCGGTGCGCCTGCCCGGGTTCGACACCCCGGTGGAGATGACCGCCGAGGTGGTGGCGCCGAAGGGCGCCACCGGCAGCCGGCCGCTCGCGCTGTTCCTGCACGGCCGCCACGGCACCTGTTACAAGCCGGGCTCCGAGGACGACGTGACCGGCGACTGGCCCTGTGCGGACGGCTACAAGCCGATCCCGAGCCACCTGGGCTACCTGCGCGACCAGCGACTGCTGGCCTCCCAGGGCTATGTGACGGTGTCGATCTCGGCGAACGGCATCAACGCCCAGGACTGGGAGGCCGAGGACGCCGGCGCGCAGGCGCGTTCCTCGCTGGTACGGCAGCACCTCGCCCGCTGGGCCGACTGGACCGCCCATCGCTCCTCCGCCCCGGCCGTCGTACGCGAGGCGGCAAGAGCGGACCTCTCCCGTGTCCTGCTCGTCGGCCACTCACGCGGTGGCGAGGGCGTCAACCGAGCCGCCATGGACAGCCTCTACCCGCCGCCGGCCGCCGAGGACGGCTACCGAGGCCCGGTGCGCTGGAAGGTGCGCGGGACCGTGCTCATCGGACCGACGATCTTCGGCCAGAACCCGGTCGCCGACGTGCCGTCCGTGACGCTGCTGCCGGGCTGCGACGGCGACGTGTCGGACCTCCAGGGCCAGAACTTCGTCGACGGGACGCGCGGGATCAGCCGGGGCACGGCCCTGCACAGCGCGGTCTACATGATCGGCGCCAACCACAACTACTTCAACAGCGAGTGGACCCCGGGTGAGGCCGTCGCACCGGCCGGGGACGACTTCGGGACCGACCCGGAGCAGCCGGACCCGGTGTGCACGCCGGGTGCCGCGACCCGGCTGACCGCCGCCCAGCAGCACAAGGCGGGCGCCACGTACATCGCCGCCGCGGCCCGGCTCTTCCTCGCCGGGGACGACCGGGTGCGTCCGCTGCTCGACGGTTCCGGCAAGCGGGCCCCGTCCGCGGACCCGGCCCGGGTGCTGACCCACGCGGTCGGCGGCCGTCGCAGCGGTGGTTTCCTGCCGGACGGCGGGGTGAAGGTGGCCGGGGCCCGGCTGTGTTCGGCGATCGACCCCGACCCGGCCGTGGCCTGTCTGGACCCGGAGACCTCCGGATCGTCACCGCACTTCGCGTGGTGGGAGACGGAACAGGAGACCGGCCGCAGCGCGGTGGACCTGAAGTGGTCCGCGCCGGGCACGGCCGCACGCATCACTCCGGCCGAGCCGCTCTCCCTCCGCACCTCCCAGAAGCTCGCGCTCCGGGTCTTCGTACCGCCGAACACGACCGGCACGAAGTTCGACGTGTCCGTCACCGACTCCTCCGACCGTCGGGTGACGCTGGGCTCGGTCCGGGTGGACGGGCTCCCGGGCTCCGCGAGCACCGCCTCCTACTGGGCTCAGGAGCTGCGCGTCCCGCTGTCGGCCGCGACCCGGGCCGGGCTCGATCTCAGGCACGTCAAGTCCCTTGAACTGACGCCCCGTTCGCAGTCCGGGCGGGCCTGGCTGATGGACGCCTGGGGCTGGGCGCCCGGCACTTCGGCGGTGAAGGCGACCGCACTGCCGCGTGTCGACGTGGGCCGCACGATCGTCAAGGAGGGCGACTCGGGCACCCGCACCTACCGGGTCCCGGTCGAGATCTCCGGGCACGGCAGCGGGCAGGTCCGCGTGTACGTCCTCGACCCGGACAGCGGCCGGACCGAGAACCGCCTCGTGACCGTACGGCCCGGCAGCGACGTGATCGACGTGCCGGTCGAGGTGAAGGGCGACGCGGTCTACGGCTATGACGTAGCGCACGACATCGCCGTCAAGGCCGTCCACCATGCCGTCGTCGGCAAGCACCGGGGCGGACTCACCGTCGAGAACGACGACCCCGAGCCGGTGATCACCCTGTCGCCGGTCGCGGACCGGGTGACCGAGGGAGAGACGCTGACCTGGCGGTTGTCCGTGGATGCGCCCACGGCGGTGAACATCTGGCAGCCGGTGCGGGTGCTTCCGGTCACCGAGGGCGCCGAGCTGTCCACCAAGGACGTGGACCCGCAGTGGCTCATGGACTGGTCCGGGGACGTGCCCGACCCCGAGCGGCCGCTGTCCGACGCGAGCCTGTGGGTGTGGCTGAACATCCCGCCCGGGAGCACCAGCGTGGACTTCGTCGTGCCGATCGTGCGGGACCAGGTGGCCGAGCCGACCGAGTCGATGCGTCTCGCACTGACCGACGACAACGCCGAACCGCTGCCCGACGGGCCGGTGCTGACGGGAACGGTGCTCGACAAGCCGTGAGCACGGTGTACGAGGGATCGTGAACACCCTCTTGTGCGGGGTCCGGCCTGCCCGGGCCCCGCGCTTCACGAGGTCACGCGGATCCCGGCCGTCCCGTCCGGCCCCGGCGCGGCCTGCTGCCGAAGAACGTGAGCCGGCCGTTGCCCGGCCAGTGTGGTGCTTCTCCTCGGACCTCGATCGGGCTGAGGTGACCGGGGCGTTTCCGGATGCGTCGGCTGGTGTAGAAGCCGTCGATGTACTCGAAGAGCGGGGGATTCGCCTCGGCCCTGGTGGTGAAGGCGCGACCAGGGCATCGTCGTACGAGTCGCCGGCCGATCCCATGGACGCCTGAATCCCGGTGCTCAGCCGGCTGCCCCCGGTCCGAGGGACAGCACGGGCACGCCAGGCGGGACGATCACCCTTCGCCCGTCTGCCGCCTCTCCGCCAGGTCCCGTACCGCCCGCTCCAGCCGTGTCCGCCGGGTCTCCGGGGTCGTGGCCTGGAGCAGCGGGAGCATCACGAGGTAGCGGGCGGTCCGGTCGAGCGCGTCGAACGCCGCACGCGCCGCCGGGTCCGCGGCGAGCGCCGCGGCAAGGTCGTCCGGGACCACGACGGTCGCTTGCGATGCGTACGCGCGGTCCCAGCGGCCGTCCTCCTGGGCCCGTCGGACCTCGGCAAGGCCGGGCTCTCGCATCCGGCCCGCCGCCGCCAGCGCCGCGACCTTCTCGACGTTCACCCGCGACCACATGCTCCTCGGCCGCCGCGGCCCGTACTTCTGCAGGTAGTACCGGTCGTCCAGACCCCGGCGCTGCCCGGAGATCCAGCCCCAGCACAGCCCCACGTCGACCAGTTCGCCATCCGTGACCGAAGCGATCCCCGACGCCTTCTTCGCCACCTTGACCCACACGCCCTCACGGCGGGTGTGATGCCCGGCCAGCCATTCCTCGAAGGCAGCCGCATCCTCGAACGCGACGACCTCCACCCCGTTGAACTCCGCCATGCGAGCAAGGCTAGTGCCGTGACCGCACAGGTCGGCCGGGTCGGGTGGTGGCGGTTGTGAGGATGATCCTTCGGTGTGGACACCCTGACAATGGATCTTGATGGTCCGGGGAGGGATGCCCAGGTGGGACGCAAGTCTCCGTATCCGGAGGAGTTCAGGGAGGATGCCGTCGCGCTCCACCGCGTTTCGCCCGAGTAATGGTCAAGACCTGTGGACCGGGGAAGTCATCGTTTGATGCTCCGGTGCCACCGGATCTCGCCGTCGTGCCGTTCGTCGGGGGGTGTGAGCCCGGTGGCAGTGGCGACGGCGGCGGAGGCCCGATGGCCGGGGTGGACGAGGGCGACGAGGTGGGGCGCGTTCACCGCCCGCCACCGCTGCTGGGCGGACTCGACGAGCTTGAAGACCATCGCCAGGGCGGCGGTGCGGGAACCGGCGCCGCGGGTGGCCTTGGTCCGCGGCCGGACCGTAGCGAACGTGGACTCGATCGGATTCGTGGTCCGCAGATGGATCCGATGCTCGGCGGGGAAGGCGTGGAACGCCGGCAGCCCGGCCCGGTCGTCGGTGATCCTCTTGACGGCCTTGGAGCCCTTCGCCCCGTAGAGCTCGGCGAACGTTTTGATCACCGCCTCGGCGTGCCGGATGTCCTCGGCGCTGTAGATGTCCTGGACGGCCTTCTTCGCACCGGGCGGCGCGGACTTCGGCAGGGAGTCGAGGACATCGGCGGTCTTGTGAACCCAGCGCCTCTGCTCGCGGGTGGTGGGGAACACCTCGGCCAGCGCCTTCCGGAAGCCCAGGGCACCGTCCCCGACCGCGCGCGCCGGGGCGCGCATGCCCCGGCGGGCGCAGTCCCGCAGCAGCTCGGCCCACGACTCACCGGACTCGCGGTAGCCGTCCTCGAGCGCGACCAGCTCCTTGGAGCCGTCGGCGCGCACCCCGATGAGCACCAGGACACAGGCCTTGGCCTCCTCCGGACGGACGTTGAGGCGGATGCCGTCGGCCCCCACGTGCGCGTAGTCGACCTCCGCGAGGTCGCGGTCCATGAACGCGGTGTGATCGGCCTGCCGGGGCTGGTGATGGCCGTCGCGGACCACCAGGCGGCGCCCCTTGGTATCGCGCTCATCGGCCAACTCGGTTATGCGGGCGTTGGCTTCGGCTTCCAGCACGGCGGCCGGCATCCGCCGTGCGCCTTCCCGGACGATCTCGTTCAGCAGCGAACTGCCGCTTGGCGTGGTGCCGTCCTCGTTGACCACCGCAAGCACAGGCGTGCCCTCCCGACCGACGCGGCAACGCCGGCCTTGCTCGATGACCTGTCGATCGATCGATCCATCAGGAAGGTACGCCTCCTTCCGTCAGGGCTGATCCACAGGTATTGAGCATTGCTCTCAGTAGGGTCGGGGACCGGTGCGGTGGCTGACGCTCCGTTGCCGGTCCTCGACCCCACTGAGCTGTCGTCGTTGCGACTTGGCGGACTCGGTACCGGAGAATGATCACAGCCGATCGGTTGTGCAAGCCCGGGACCTTCAGTCCCGGGTCGCCGGCAGGAGATCCGCGGCCGTGACGCGATGGAGGTGTATCAGCACGTCGAACTGGCGCCCGAGCGAGGTCTGGTAGGGGTCCTCCGGCCAGGCGTTCCCGATGGAGCGGGTCAGCCGCTTCGCCATCAGCCAGTCTCGCGCCGGCTCGGGCACGGCCCGCAGATCGACGTAGTAGTCCCGGCGCGAGACTCGCTCCAGCGCCTCCTCACTGCTGCCCGCGCCCAGCGGCTTCACGGAGAAGCGACGGTAGGGCTCCTCCGGATCCGTCAGATCCATCGCGTTGAACGAGCCCTGCCCGAAGGTGTAACCGATGTTCACGTACTCGGTCCCGACCGTCTGGCGTATGAACTCCCCCTGGGTCTTCGGATACTGCTCAGGGTTGTCGGACTCGTAGGAGACATGGCCGTTGTGAGCCGACAACAGCATCCGGTGGCCGGTGTGCCGTTGCCACCACACAGTGTTCTCCGCCATGATCTGGTCGCGGTAGAGCATGGCCCGAGCGATCTTCTCCGGATCGGAGAAGTCGTAGTACGCGTAGAGGGTGCCGGTCTGGGAGATGGCCCTGGCGTGCTGGAGGATCCACTCGTACGCCTGCCGGTTCCCGTCCGGCCCCTGCGCCTGAAGCAGCTCGTAGGCGCGCCGCACGTCCGCGGCCGTCCGCTCGCGCTCGGCGACGGGCTTGGCCAGGTTCTCGTTGACGGTCTCCTCCACGCTCCCCGTCGGCCGGAGCTCGCGGTAAAGGCGGTGGAACTCCGGCAGCAGCTCCGGGTGGTGCGCGGACACATAGTCCGTGACCGCGTCGAAGAGCTCAGGTCCCGCGTAGCCGTTGTCCTCACCCATGAACTGCACGGGGCGGTCGGGGTGGCGAACGTTGTGGGCGCGCATCCACCTCAGCAGATGGAGATACTCGCGGGTGTTCCATATCCGGTACGAGCTCTGGAACTCCTCCCGCATGAGCTTCTCCGGGTCGCCCTTCCCGTACACCACGTACTCGTTGAGGACCAGGCCGGTGGACCAGGGCGCCTCCAGCGCGAAGGTGGTGAAGCCCTGCTCCTCGACGAGGTACCGGAAGACGCGGTGCTTCATCGTGAAGAACTGCCGAGAGCTGTGCGTAGCCTCACCCAGGCCGACGATCTTCGCCGAGCCGATCATGCGGCCGAGCGGGCGCAGGTCGCTGCCGAGGGCGCCGGCCTCCGTGGAGCGCAGCGGCTGCGCGACGCGCGCCAGTTCGCGCACCGGATCGGTGGTGGTCGTCGCGTTCGCGTGCGCCGGCCGGGCGGCGACCGTCAGCGTGCCGGCCCCGAGCGTCAGCGCCAGCAGGAGCAGCAGTAACCGATGCAGTCGATGTGGTCCGTGAAATACAGGCATGGATCAAGGCTGCCGATGGGCGGCAGGTCCCGGGCAGCCTGCCACCTTCAGTTTTCCTCCTGGGGATAACCGCAGGTCCGCTGTGGAGCGGATGCCACTCCGGGACCTGCCGCCCGCCTGCGGCGCCCCGCCGATGGCTCGACCATCACTGAGCGTTTTCAGCGCTGACGCTCCAGGGTGAGAACGGCTGCGGCGATCGGCGACAGGCGGTTCGGGCTGCATCGGGCTCTGCGGAAGATCCGCCAGGGCTTCAGCCTTGCGCCCCCGTTCGACCGGTGCTCGGGCCGCTGACAATGCCCGGTCCGGCGTGCGCTGGGCTGGTGCGAGTTCTCGGCGGGGCGGGCGTCTGAGTGGTGTGGTCGCCCAGGGGCCGGCTCCGATGCAGGCGCGGTCGGCGAGGACGGGGACGAGGACGCCCTGGCGTTCGCGGATCCGGATGATCCGGTCCAGGGCACGCTGGTTGCATGTGCCGTAGCAGCATGTGGTCCAGTAGGCGGCGAGCACGACATCGAGAGGTTCCCTCGCATGCCCCTTCCTGCGATTCCCCGCCGGGTCAAGATCGGCGATGCCGCCGCGTTCGCCGGGACCACGCCCCGCGCCATCCGCCACTACCACGCCATCGGGCTCCTCGCCGAACCGGAACGCGGCAGCGACGACCGCCGCCGTTACGGACACGACGACATGATCCGCCTGCTGTGGATCCGCAAGATGGCCGATGCGGGTATCTCCCTGGACGACATCCGGGCCGCCTTCAAGGGCACCACCGGCATCGAGCAGTCCCTGGCCCGGCTGGAGGAGTCCCTCGCTTCCAAGGCGGCCGCCATCGAAGCCCAGCGGGCCGCCGTGCACCGCCTCCGTGAGGTGGGCAGTCCCCTGGGCCTGCTCTCACCGCTGGTCACCGGCCGCCTGCGCGATCTACCGCCCGGAGCCCTGCGCTCCGCCGACCTCGATGCCCTCCTGGTCACGGAGCGCATCTTCGGCCCTCTGGGCGCCGCTGTCCAGGCCGACCGGTTCATCGTCCTGGCCACCCACCCCGAGCTGCGGGCCGAGGAAGACTGTCTGGCCGAGGCCGAGGCGGCCTTGGACGACACCGTGTCCCCCGACGACCCTCGCATCGAAGACCTGGCCACCCGGCGATGTGATCACGAGACCGCCCTGGCAGCCGCCATCGAAGGATCCGGCCTGGACGAGGTCCTCGACGGCCTCCTGGACCAGGAGGACGAGCACGCCGGCGAGGAAGAAGGCGGGGCGAGGATGAGCGTGACGGAGGCCATCGGCAAGATGCCGTACGACTTCTCCCCGGCCCGCGTCCGGTACGAGGAACGTGTCATCGAACTGTTTCACTCGGCCGATCAGGACGGCGACACCCCACGGACCTGCTGACTGGCGTCGGCCCTCGGGGCGAGCCCGACAGGAGCAGCCCGGAGTGGTGCGGCACGAGTAACCCCGTTGCCCCCGACGGCCGTTAGAATTGCGTGACGAAAACCAAAGAGTATGCCGAGGGTACCTGCCCGCTTGACCATCAGTGCCGTCTGCCGCTGTCCACGCGCACCGTCGACCACCTCGCCGACCTGCTCAGGCGTCATCCGGAGGCGACTCGGTCCAGGTGGCGGATCCTGCCGCCGGGGAAGATCGCGGTGATCGTGCCGGCCGTGCTGCGCCATGACCAGCGTCTGGCCGACATGGCCGGCGGAAACGACGTGTCCGAGTCCACCGTCCGCCGCTGGCGCGACGAACTCATCGGGCTGCTCGCCGCCCAGGCGCCGCGCCTGGACCGCGCCTCGAAGAAGGTCGTGCAGCAGGGTGGGGAGGTGGTCCTGATCGACGGCACCCTCATCCGCACCCAGCGTCGCACTGGCAAGGCCGACCGGCGGAACCACTCCGGCAAGCACCGCGGCCACGGCCTGCACTTCCTCGCCCCGACTGACGAGAAGGGCCGCCTGAGCTGGATACCCGAGCACCGGTCACACCAGCTCCTTGACCTGCGCCTTCAAGGTGGCGGAGGCTCCCTGCACTTCACCCGGAGGGGTGGGCCCGAGGGCGGAGGGTGAGGAGAAATGGGGTCGCAGTGAGTGATCTGGTTCTGCAGACTCTGGGCTGTGGATCGTTTGATGGAGATCGCGGATCGGTTGACCGACGTCGGCGGAGTGGTCGGCGTGTGTCTGGGCGGCAGCCGAGCGAGGGGAACACACCGGCCCGACTCCGATTTCGATCTGGGTCTGTACTACCGGCCGCCGCTGGACACTGCTGCCTTGCGTCTCCTCGCGTCCGAGCTGACTGGCGAATCGGTCGAGGTGACGGAACCGGGCGGCTGGGGGCCGTGGGTGGACGGTGGAGCATGGCTGACCGTTGACGGTTGCCGTGTCGACTGGATCTACCGCGATCTGGATCGCGTTCACCGGATCTGGGAAGAGTGCCAGGCGGGGCGCTTCGAGGTAGGCGTTCAGGCCGGTCACCCGCTTGGGGTGTACTCCCATGCCTATGTCGGCGAGGTGGCCGTCGGACGCGTTCTCGCTGATCCCGGTGGTGAACTGCGGGCCCTGCAAGAGAAGACTCGCCGTTATCCGGAGCCGTTGCGCGAGGCACTGATCGCCAACGTGCGGTGGGAGGCTCCCTTCACCCTGGCCAACGCCCGCAAGGGAGCGGCTCGTGGAGACGCCTTCTATGTCGCCGGCTGCCTCTTCCGCGCGGTGGGGCTTCTTGTGCAGGGCCTGCATGCTCACGCGGGTTGCTGGGTGTTGAACGAAAAGGGAGCTGTTCAGGCCGCGGCACAGCTCCCGGCCGCCCCTGCGGACTTCGCGGTGCGGGTTCACGGGTTGTTCGCCATGTCCGGCATGACCCCAGGCGTTCTGTCCGCCGTGCTCGATGCCGCTGACGGGCTGGCTGCCGAGGTGTGCAGGCAGATCACGCCCTGAGGGGAGCCGTGGTGACGTGGTCGACCAGTCGGCAGCCGTGGAGAACGACCGGCTGGTGCGGCTCCCGCGAGGTCTGTGCCCTTCGCAGGGCCGGGTTTCGTTGCGGATCACTGCGCCTCCTCAGGACGGGGCTGGGATGCCGAGGTCGGTGACCGGTCTCCTGACGAGGCGTGCGGCCTCGGCTTGCTCGGCACGGAGGAAGGTCAGGGTCGGGTCGATGCCTTCGGCCTCGCCGAGCCAGCTCTCCTCCTGGGCCCGTTCGCGGCGAAGGAGGAGGTCCTTCTGATCTCCGCGAGGCGGGGCAGCATTTTGGGGTCGACCTGGAGCATCGGGCGGCGGATGCACGCGTGCTCGTGGTTGCGGGGGGTGCCGTAAGGGCGGGCGCAGTCGCCGAGTCCGACCTTGCGCTTGTCGAAGTGCTCCTCGAAGTCGGCCCACTCCTCGGGGGTGACCTCGCTGTACTCGATCTCCAGTCGGAGCGAGCGGCGGTGGTTGAGGAACCGCTGGTAGTCGGTGACGACGACCTCGGCGAAGACCGCGACGTGGCCGGGGTGCCGGTGAGAACGCTGTCACCAGCCGCAAACGGCGAGCGTTCGTCCGGCTTCATGCTGCCGGGCCGTTCGCTCGTGGCGGGTAGCGGGTCGCACGGTGGTTGCCCGTCGCGTGACGTCAGCGCGTCGTACTCGTCGGTACAGCTCGCTCTTCCGACGACTTGACGTCACGGTACGGCCGGTGCCGACGCCGGGGTGCCACCCGAACGGCCGTCGCCCACCTCGCGCCCGAGCACACCAACGCCGGCCGCGAGGACGCCCCGGCCCCGGAGCCGCCGGCCCCCTCGGCACGCCGGGCGAGATCGCCGGCTTCCTCCGGTTCGGCCACGGTGCGGGGGCCGAGGCTCGGGTGAGGTGGAGCTCTCCGGCGCCCCGCCGCCCGCGCCCTGACGCCCCCGCGGGATCGCGCCGCACGAGAAGGCCCGGCCCCCGGCGGTCAGACCTTCTTCTGGCGTGCGTAGTGGCGCTGTGCCTTCGCCCGGTTTCCGCAGCCGGCCATCGAGCACCAGCGGCGCGTGCCGTTCTTGGAGACGTCGTAGAAGTACAGGATGCACTCGGGGTTGCCGCAGGACCGGATCCGTTCGGGCCGCTCCGCGAGCAGTCGCAGGTAGTCCTCGGCCGCCCGCCACGCGGGAAGCCAGGAGGGGGTCTCCACCTCGACGTAGGTGTCCGGCCCGTCGGGGCGCAGCAGGAGTCCCCTGCGGCCGTGCGCGAGTACGGCGTTGAGGGCCTCGACGGCGTCGGCGTCCGGGCGCTGCGGGTCGGCGATCGCCTGGTCCAGGGCGGCGCGCGCCTGGAGCAGCCGCCGCAGCGTGTCGTGGTCCACCGGGGCCGGTGCGCCACCGAGGGCCCGGCTCACCAGGGGGCCGGCGAGCCAGGCCGCCAGCCCGTCGAGCGAGTCCAGCAGGTCATGACGGCCGGCGGCGTCGATCCAGCGGGTGTTGAGCAGGTCGATGCCGAGCGGTTCGTCGGTCAGGGGGCGGGGGTCGACCCCCGGAACTGGCGGCACGGTGCGGCGTCCTTCCTCGGCGATGACGGCGGAGTCACACGACCACCGTAACCGGTCATCGCTTGATCAGCGGTTGACGCCCTCCCCTCTAACCCCTAAAGTTCTTTTCACTGGTTACGAGACGGGCTCGTGACACTGAGTGAACGCATGTGAGGGACCATGACTGAGGCGAAGACCCTGCAGACCGGGCACGTGGGAGTGAACGTCACCGACCTCGAACGTTCCCTGGCCTTCTACCGCGCCGTGTTCGGCTTCGACGTGATGGCGGAGGGCAAGGAGGACGGCCGCCGCTGGGCGTTCCTCGGCCGGGAGGACCGGCTGCTCGTGACGCTGTGGCAGCAGAGCACGGGCTCGTTCACCACCGACCGGCCGGGGCTGCACCACCTGTCGTTCCAGGTCGGGACCGTCGAGGAGGTCAGGGCCACCGAAGAAGTGCTGCGCGGCCTGGGCGCGGAGTTCACCTACGACGGTGTCGTCCCCCACGGCGAGAACGGCGTCTCCGGCGGCATCTTCTTCACCGACCCCGACGGCATCCGCCTGGAGATCTACGCGCCCACGGGTGCCGACCCGGCCCACGCCCCGACCCCCGGCGCCCCCACCTGCGGCTTCTTCTAGGAAATCCTCCGGCCCACCGGGGTGTCGGCACCCCGGCCGACCCCCCGTGGACGCCGGACGACCGCAAGACGGCACGCTCGGAAAGGACATACCGTGGCCACGTATCACAGCGGCGAGATCGCGGTGCAGGAACGCGCCGGCCTCACCGGGCAGGCGGAGTTCTCACTCGGCGGCATCGGCGAGAGCATCCCGCCCGTCGCGAAGGACTTCCTCGCCGAACAGCCGTTGATCGTGCTGGGCGGCGCCGACCGAGACGGCCGCGTCTGGGCCACCCAACTGACGGGCGATGCCGGGTTCCTCCGGGTGCCCGACCCCCGCACCGTCATGATCGACGCCCTGCCCCTGCCGGGGGACCCGCTGGCCGAGGCCCTGACCGGCGGACCGGCCGTCCGGATCGGGATGATCGCCATCGAGCCCGCCACCCGGCGCCGGATGCGCATCAACGGCCGGGCCCGCCGGGAGGGCGCCGGCCTGCGCGTCGACCTCGACCAGGTCATCGCCAACTGCCCCAAGTACCTGCAGAAGCGGGACCACCGCCGGGCCGGGCCGGGCGAGGACGGGGCGGCGGACCGCACCGTCACCGACGGCACCGAACTCAGCCCGGCCCAGCAGCAGGCGGTGCGCGCGGCCGACACGTTCTTCGTCGCCACCGCCTCCGACCGCGGCGACGCGGACGCCTCCCACCGCGGCGGCAACCCCGGCTTCGTCCAGGTACCCTCCCCCACCCTGCTGCGCTGGCCCGACTACGCCGGCAACGCCATGTTCCTGACCCTGGGCAACCTGCTGCTCAACGCGTCGGCGGGCATCCTGGTCCCGGACTGGGAGACGGGCGCCACCCTGCACCTGTCCGGCACCGCGCGCACCGTGTGGGACGCCGAGGAGATCGCCACGGTGCCCGGCGCGCAACGCCTGGTCGAGTTCTCCGTCGAAGCCGTACGGGAGATCACCGCCGCCTCGCCGCTGCGGTGGACCAGCCCCGGTTACTCGCGCTTCAACCCCCCGGTCGGCTGACATCCGCACCCACCGCGTGCACCGCACGCACCGACGACCATCACCGGACCCCTACGGAGCGACCATGCAGATCACCGTGGACATGAACCTCTGCGAGAGCCACGGACAGTGCGTCTTCGCCGCGCCGGAAATCTTCTCCTTCGACGACGACGACCGCCTCGTCCACGAGGCTGCCCCGTCCGACACGCTGCTCGACAAGGCCGAGAAGGCCGCGGCCGTCTGCCCGGTCCGCGCCGTCACCGTCTCGCCGGCCGCCCCACCGGCCGCCTCATGAGAGCCGGAGACCGTCGCGAACTGGTCGTCGTGGGTGCCTCGCTCGCCGGACTGCGGGCGGCCCGGACCCTGCGCGAGCGGGGTTTCACCGGTGCCCTGACCATCGTGGGCGACGAACCGCATCCGCCCTACGACCGGCCGCCGCTGTCCAAGCGGGTGCTGACCGCCTCCGACCGGCCGCCCGGCACCGAACTGCCCGTGCCCCACGGGCTGGAGGCCCGCTGGCGGCTCGGGCAGGCGGCGGTCCGCCTGGACCTCGCGGCAAGGGCCGTCACCCTCGCGGACGGCGCGCGGCTGCCGTACGACGGGCTGGTCATCGCCACCGGATCGGCCGCCCGCGGCTGGCCGGCCGCGAAGCCCCCGCCACCGGCCGGCGTGGTCACCCTGCGCGGCTGGGACGACGCGCTCGCCCTGCGGGCCGCGCTGGCCGCGGGAGGGCGGCTCGTCGTCATCGGCGCCGGATTCCTCGGCGGCGAGATCGCCGCCGCCGCCCGCGAGCGCGGACTGGACGTCACGCTCGTCGAAGCCGCGTCCCAGCCCCTGGAGCGCGCCATCGGCACCACCGCGGGCGCCTACGTCGCCGCGCTCCACCGCGAGGCGGGCATCGTGTTGAGGACCGGCACCACCGTCGAGGGCTTCCTGACCGGGCCCGACGGCCGGCTGGCCGGCGTCCGCCTCCGCGACGGCACCACGGTCCGGACCGACACGGCGGTCCTGGCGCTGGGCGGGGTGCCGTCGACGGGCTGGCTGGCCGGCTCCGGCCTCGCCCACGACGGCGGCGTCCACTGCGACCCCCGTCTGCGCGTTCTGCGCGCCGACGGTTCGGTCGTGCCCGACGTGGTGGCGGCCGGTGACGTGGCGCGCGTGCCGCAGCCGCTGGCCGACGGTGAACGCCTGGCGCTCGGCCACTGGACCGACGCCGTCGAGCAGGGGGCGGCGGCCGCCGCCACGCTCCTGGCCGCGCAGGACCCGGCCCGGGCACCCGGGCCGTTCGCGGCCGTGCCGTCCTTCTGGTCGGACCTGCACGGCGCCAGGATCCGCTCGGTGGGCCTGCCCGGCGTCGCCGACGAGACGCGGGTCGTGGAGCACGACCTGGCGGGCCGCCGACTGGAGATCAGCTACCACCGTGCGGGCCGGCTGGTCGGAGCGCTGACCATCGGACGGACAGGGCGGCTGGCTTCCTACCGCTCCGCGCTGGAGGAGCGCCTGGCCCCCGTGACGGCGCCGAAAGCACCGGCCGCCACGTGAAGGAACCGAGCGGAGCGGACCGTCCCGGCACTCCCCGGGCACGGCCCCGCTCCGCTTCCTTCCACTTCCCGGCGTCGTCGCCTTGCCGGGGAGGCACGGAGCCCACCCGGGCCGTGGCAGGCAGACCGGCGACCTCGTCACAGGCGGTGAAGCGACCGGTCATCCGGTCGCGGTGCCAGGTGCCGACTGCCGACTGCCGGTGAGACGGTGCCGTGGGGGGGGCGGCGGCGCCTGGAGGAGGTACCCGGCCGCTGCCCGTCGTGGGCGGTTCCGGACGCGCGTGTCCGGAACCGTCCCGTCCCGGACGCCGGCCCGCCACAGGTGGCGGGTCCTTCCGCCGACCTTGATGAAGGCCTCGTCCGCCTCCCCCTTGTCCCCCGGCCGGTACGGTCGGCGGGCCAGGCGTCGGTTGCGCCCCGGAGCGCGCACGGACCGGTACGGCCGAGGACGCGCGGTCCCGAGGAGATGCCGACCGTCCAAGGCGGGAGCGGCCCGGAGAGTCAGGCCGCCGAGCTGACCCGGCTGCGGACAGGGAACGCCAGGCTTGCGAAGGCCGAAAAGGAGTGACGACTGGAGCGCGAAATCCTGCGCCGGGCGGCCGCCTGTCTCGCCGGGGAGGTGAAGTGAGGCCCCCCGCTGGGACTTCATCTCCGAGAACCGCGCCGACTTCGGCGTCGAGCGGCTGTGCCGGATCCTGGGGGTTTTCCGCTCCGGCTGCTACCGGCACCAGGCCGCCGAAGAGGCCCGAGTCGTTCTTCCAGCTTGAGGTGCTGTTCAGCCCTGTGGCGTGACTTCCGGACTCCCGAAACGTTCTCACTCCGTCCGATCGATCCGTGATCGGGGTGAAGGTGAGGAGGCTCGGGTCGGTGCCGGCGGCAGCGGCTCCGCACGACGCTCCCCCGCCGGGGTGACGGACGCGGTCGCCGACGCCTTCACCACCGGGGTGCACAGCTCACTGTGGGGGCACGGGCGTAGCCGTCCCCGCGTCCGCGCCGGCGGGGGCCCGGCCGGCCGGGGGCCGCGCGAGAGCCGCCCCCTCGGCGCCCAGGGGTGCGAGGCCCCGCGCGACCAGCCACGGCACCCCGCACCCACCACACGCGCCGCGTCACCCCGCCCCCAGGGGTGCGGGAGCTGTGCGACCGGCCGCCACTCCCCCACACCCCGATCGGCCGCGGCATCTCACCCCGGCCCCGAGAGGGAACTGCTCAGTTCCGCACGTCCGGCACCTTCAGCTTTTCCCAGCTGGTGCGACCGGGGATGCCGTCGGCGTCCTTGCCGCGGTAGCCGAGCTTGTGCTGCCAGGCGGCGTAGGAGCGGCGGTCGGCCTCCGACCACTCGGGGCCGGGGCCCTCCTCGTAGCGGCCGCAGCCCTCGGCGACCAGCCGGCGGCCCATGGCGGTGATGATGGGCGAGTTCTGCCCGGCGTGGAAGAACCCGCTGCCGGGGAACGGCTCGTAGGCGGGCTTCGGCGGCGTCGGCGCGGGCCGGGTCCCGCCCCCGCCGCGCAGCCGTTCGCGGATGCGCTGCCGCATGCCGTCCATGGTGAAGCCGCGCGGGTCGACCTTGCCCGGCTGCCACTCCTTGTGGCCGATGACGGACCGCTCGGACCAGCCGTGGTGGCGGCAGATCGCCGCGGCCACCTTCTCGATGGCCTCCTTCTGCGCCTCGGGCCAGGGGTCCTTGCCGTCGCCGAGGTTGACGCACTCGAAGCCGTAGAAGTGCCGGTTGCCGTCGGTGTCGGCCTCGTTGTCCGGGGGCAGCGCGGTCTCGTTGACCACGGCGCGCAGCACGTCGCCGTCGCCGAGGCCCGCGTGGTTGGCGCGGCCGTTGCCGACGAGGTGGACGTGGCCCTTCTTGTCGATGACGCCGTGGCAGAGCGGGCCGGGCAGCCCGGAGTAGCCGTCGTAGCAGATGTCGACGGAACGGGCCGTGCCCGAGGTGACGGTGTGGTGGATCATCACACCGTTGACCGGGCCCCAGGGGCCCTTGCCGTTGCGGTTGTGGGTGCGCCAGTTGCGGACCTCGTGGACCGTCAGGCCCTCGGCCCGCAGGATCTCCACCATCGTGGACGCGCTGATCGGTCTGGCCATCACTGGTCTCCTCGCGTGGTGTCGCCCGGGTCGGCGCCGGGCTGGGGCGGGGTGTCGGCGGACTGGGCCTCGGCGGCCTGTTCCTCGCGGCGGGCCTGCTCCTCCGCGGCGAGCGCGGCCTCGTCCGCGGCGGGCACGCCGGTGGCCAGCGGGGCGAAGGCGAGGCGCAGGTCCACCGCGCCGTGCTCGCCCTTGACCAGGGCCAGCGGGGCGTGGTGCCGGGTGATTCCGGCGGGGGCCTGGAGCAGTGGGCGGCGGGCGGTGTCCGTGGGCCACTCGACGCCGCCGGTGGCGGTGCGGGCGGGGATGATCCAGTGGTCGCCGGTGCGGTAGGTGCCGCCGGCGGCGAAGTACACCTCGACGCCGTCCTCCAGGGCCAGCCACTCCCCTTCGGTGACGGGGACGGCGCCGCCGCGCAGGGCGGTGGTGCGACCCTTGCGCCGGGGACCCGCGTGGTGGTCCCAGCGGCGCAGGAAGGGGTGCAGGTGGGGCAGTCGGCCGACGCCGGGCGCGGGTTCGGCGGAGAGCCGGACGCGGCGGCCGGGCAGGTCGAGCTCCTCGACCCGCAGCAGCGGCAGGGTGTCGAGGCGGGAGGCGTGGGCGGTGTCGGTCAGTTCGACGTGGTCGCCGACGTCCAGGTCGAGCCTGTCGTCGTGACCGAGGGTGGCCAGGTGCACCCAGGTGCCGTCGATCTCGTCGACGGGGAGGACGACGGAGCCGTTCTCGCGGGACCACTTGAAGGTGGCGTCCTTCGCCTCGCCGCCCGCGTGCACCTCGACGCGGTACAGCTGGTTCTCGGCGCCCCGGTAGCGGGCGTCGGGCCTGACCAGGCACGGGTCCTCGTCGGCGTGGCCGGGCCGTTCGGCGCGGGCGGCGAGCCGGGCGGAGGGGGCGGACCGGCGCCGGGCCCAGCGTGCGAAGGCGGCCCGAACGGTCTCCTTGGACGGTTCGCTCTCCTCGATCTCCAGCGCGCCGAGGGGCAGCGGCAGCACCTGCCAGACGACCTTGACGCGGGCGGCGGTGTCCGGCATGGCGGCGCCGAGGGCGACCTCGCGCAGCGCCGGGTCCTCGGCGGCGGTGACGGTGCGCTCCCACACCTGGAGGTAGACCACGAAGGGCGCGGAGGCGGGCGAGGGGAGCCGGTCGCCGGGGCGTTCCGGGTCGAGGAAGGCGTCCGGCTGGTCCCAGTACGTCCAGTGGGCGGGCGTCTCGGGGGTGGTGGCCTCCTGGTCGCCCTCGTCGGGGACGGGGACGCCGGGTGCCGGACGGTCGGCGTCGCACAGGATGCCGTCGACGTAGTAGCGGCCGCCGTGGATGTGCAGGGTGTCGAGGTCGTGCCGGCCGCCGACGTAGTCGATGCGGAAGCCGGCCGCGTCGCGGGGGCCGCCGTGGGGTCCGATCAGGTCGGCGGCGAGGGTGCGGGTCTGGTGGAGCTGGATCGCGGTCTGCTCGTTGGTGTCGGCGTCGAGCTGGACGCGGCCCTGCTGGGCGACGACCGCCGCGTAGTGCCGTTCCGGACGGAACGTGAGGCGGGAAAGGTCAGCGTGCATGAAGGGAGTCCCCCTGGTTCGGGAAAGAGCGCTTGGAGTCGGTGATGCCGCGGCTCACGTCACGAAGAAGATCCCGGCGTCCGTGCCCGCGGTCGTGTACTCGGCGAGCCGCGCCCGCAGCCCGTCCTCGCGTTGCGGCCGGTACAGGTCGTGGAAGGCACCGAGTTCGGCGCCGTCGTCCGCGCCGCGCAGGATCTCCTCGGCGCACCGGTCGGACAGCACCCCGTACCAGGGCGTCCCGTAGCGCCGGGACACGAACAGCGGCCGCACGCCCGGGGTCAGGTCGGGCCGGCAGCGGTGCCTGCGCGGGGTGCGGGAGCCCGGCGGGACGTACGAGTACCGCATCCGGCCGGTGCCGCGGCGGGCCACGTGCAGCCGGCCGGTGAGGACGGAGTTCTCGGCGATCTCCACGGCGTGGGTGTGCACGTCGCCGATGACGGTGGTGCGGTGCAGGTGGAGCACGGCGTGGGCGTGCCGGCAGTCCGGCGCGGAGAGCGCCTCGCGGTCGTCGGCGGTGGCGTCGAGGATGCTGTCGCGCAGGTGGATGGCGAGGGGGTCCTCGCTCACCTCGTCGCCGATGACCTCGATGGTGCCAAGGATGCTGTGCTCGATCCGGAGGCAGGCGGTGGTGCGTTCCAGCACGATGCTGGGCTCCTCCGGCGAGTGCGGTTCGCACTCGGGCTCCAGCGACCAGCCGGGCACGAGGGTGCAGTGCCGGACGGTGACGGCGCCCATCGGCCCGGTCACGTTGATGCCACGCCCGGCGACGAGCAGCCCGTCGAGGACGACGCGGGGCCGCTCGTGCGGGGCGCGGTCCTCGGCGGCGGCGCGGATGTTGAGCGCGTCGGGCCGGTTGCTGTACCAGTCGAGCAGCCGGATGACGGGCCGGGTGCCCTCGGCGGCGCGCAGCTGGAGCCGGTCGCCGGGGTCGAGGTCGAAGTCGAGCTGTTCCTGGTGGGCGCCGCTGTGGGTGATCTCGATGATGCCCTCGGGCCCGGTGGCGCGTCCGGCCCGCCGGTCGTGCTGCCAGGCCCGGTAGGCGTCCATGATCTGCCGGTACGGTTCGCCCGGTCCGACCCGGTAGAGGGCGGCGTCCGGCCGTGCGATCCGGTCGGGGCGGTCGTACTCGCCTCCGCCCATGTCGGCGGCGGCCGCGTAGTGGTAGTCGACCCACACGCCCTGCCGGGGCGCCGACCGCGCGCCGAACGCGATCCGGCCCAGCTCGGGGTCGACTGCGACCTGGCCGCGCCGGGGTCGGTAGCGCCAGTCGGACAGGTCGGCGACGACGATGTCGGACGGCGGTACGGGCCGGTCCTCGCCGTCGCGCCGGATGACGAAGCTCTTGCCGGGGCCGTAGTGGTCGAGCAGCCGGTCCCGGAGCCGCCTGCGCCGGATGAACGCGGGCACGTTGTCGATGGTCGCGAGGTGGCTGGGCGACGGCTCCGGGAACGGCTTGGTGACCAGCGGGGTGTCGTTGCCGAGGATGGAGAAGGTGTACAGGTGGCGGGCGCGGTCCACGCAGTACGCCGGGGAGGACGTCAGCGAGTGCGCCTTCAGCCGCCACACGTACAGGCCGACGCCTGCCGGGGACCAGCCGCCCTGCCGGCGCGCGGAGTCGGCGCGCCGTACGTCCACCGTGCGGGCGGTGCCGCCGAACGGGCCCCCGGCCGGGTCGAGGGCCGCGCCGTCGCGCAGGTCGGCGAGCCGGCCGCGGGCGGCACGGTGACCGGCGGCGCCCAGCCTGACCGGCTGGTGGTGGGCGACGTGCCGGGACAGCTCCACGGCCCGCGCGGGCCAGCCCGCCACCTGCTGGGCGATCTCCTCCAGCAGGTGCAGGGTGCCCTTGCGCCGCCGGTTGGCGACGGTCGCCGCCACGGCGGCGCGCGGGGCGACCGCTTCGGCGAGCGCGGGCCGGCCGCCGGTGTGCAGTCCGGTGGTGAGGACGCGTTCGTATCCGGGCAGGGTGCGGTGGCCGACGAGGTCGCCGAGGTACGGCAGCACCCAGGGCGCCGCGGTCTCCACGAACAGGTCCTCGTAGCCCTGCTCGACGCCGTCGCGGACCAGGTCGAGCTGTTCGGCGATCACCGCGAGCAGGGCGCGCAGTGGCTCGCCCTCCTCGGCGTCGCGCAGCCGGTGCCAGCGGGGCAGCAGGTCGGCGAGGGAGTCGGGGTTGCGGGACGCCGGCGGTCCCGCGCTCTCGAACCGGACGTCCGGGGACATCACTTGACCTCCGTCAGGATCAGGGTGTCGGCGGTGCGCGGCGACAGCAGGGCGAGCCGGGCCGGGCGGATGCCGCGGAAGACATGCACCGACCGGCCGCGCGGCAGGCGCCGGGTGTCGGTGATGCCGGGGTTGAGGCGGAGCAGTTCGGCGAGCGGGATGCCGTACCGGGCGCAGACGGACGACAGGGTCTCGCCGTCCTCGGCGAGGACGGTGTGGACGCGTTCGTCGAACGCCGCCGCGGGCGCGGCCACCGTCGCCCTGGGCGGGCCGGGGTCGCGGAGCAGTTCGGCGAGTTCGGCCGGTCCCGCGGAGGCGGGGACGCCGGTGAAGACGTCGACGTCGACGTAGTCGACGCCGGGCACCGAATGGGCGGCGGCCAGCACCTCGGAGAGCCGGGCGGGCCGGGCCAGTTCCCGCCCCTCGAAGCCGAGGCGGCGCAGCAGGGCCCGGCGCAGCCGGGGTTCGACGATCTCCCACGTGTGGTCGGGAGCGACCTTCACCTTCGCGGAGATCAGCAGCAGGACCAGTTCGCGGACGTCCACCCGGACGGGGAGGCCCGGGTCGCCGTACTCGGTCAGGGCGCCGCGCAGGGCGCGCAGGGTGTCCGAGTCCGGGTCGAGGGGCACGTCGTCGGTGCCCGCCACCGTCACGTGCAGCACGCGCCGCCGCCCGTCGAAGAGTTCACGTGCGGCGGCCCGGCCGATGCCGGCCCGGGAGCGGGCGAAGTCCTCGTAGTCGGCGGCGGAGACCAGCCGGTCCAGGGCGGACACGGCGAGCGGGATCGTCCGGCGGGTCAGCCCCGGCCCGTCCGCGTCGCAACCGCCCGTCGCCGGGCGGGGGTTGGTGACCGCGGTGACGCCGAGCGGGCGGGACAGCGGCTGGGTGACGCGGTCGGCGGGGACGTTGGCGGCCTTGCCGGTGCCGAAGCGGTAGCGGGCGCGGACGTTCTCGTGCCCGCTCGGCAGCCGGGCGCCGTGCACGCCGTCGCCGAAGGTGACGGTGGTGCGGCCGTCGGCGGTGGTGCCGGTGATGTAGACCCGCTCGGTCGGGCCGCGTCCGGCGAGGCTGTCGGCCTCGTGCCAGAGCACGCCGTCGACCCGGACCTCCAGCACGGGCCGGGCGCCGAGCGGACTGTCGTCCGCCAGCCAGGTGAGCGGGGACTGCCACAGCGCGAAGGTCTGGCCGGCGCGGTCGGCGTCGCCGCTGCCGATCGCCTCCTCACGGCTCTCGCCGTGGGTGGCCTCGACGACGTTGCCGAGGATGCGGACGGTCCCGCGCCGGTAGCGGTGGGCGAGCCGGGCGGTGAGGGTGAGCCGGGTGTGCACCCGGTCGCCCGGCAGGTGCGGGTCGACGGCCGGATCGGCGGTCGCCACGGTCACCACCTCGACGGCGGTGACCCCGGCGGCGCCCGGGATGTCGCTGCGCTCACCGGTGACGATCAGCGTGCGGCCGGGCCGCAGCCCTTCGTACAGTTCGGCGAGTTCGATCTCGTCGCCGTGCACGTCCTCGCCGAGCGGCTCGTCGGCGAGGCGCAACGGTTCCCCGGCGGCGTGCACGGTGGTGTCGCGGATGTGCGAGAGCAGCACGTCGAACTCGTCCAGCCAGGGGTCGGCGAGGGTGAGTTCGGTGCCGCGGCCGGTGATGCCGTAGTTGCTGTACGCCGCCGTACGCGCCGCGACGACCTGGGTGGTGACGAACGCCAGCCGCGCGTCCCCGGGCACTCCCCCCTCGGCGCCCTTGGCGGGGCGCCGGATCGCCACCCAGCTGCCGGGTGTGATGCCGGCGTGGACGGTGTCGAGCTGGAGGACGTGCCGGTTGACGGGCTGCGGCTTGCTCGCGACGACCACCTCCACGTTGGGCTCCGCGCTGCCGACGGTGTAGCGCAGGCTCACCTCGTGGTCGCCGTGGGTGAACTGCTCGGCGGTACCCGGCCTCAGGGGTACCTCCCGGCGGTCGGCGCCGTCCTCGACGACGACGTGCACCAGGCCGTCCTCGCCGGGCCGGGACACGGACAGGGTGCGCTCGGGCAGCCCCGAGTGCAGCCGGGCGGTGACGCCGGGCTCCCCGGTGCCGGGGTCGGCGGGGCGCCGGCTCCGGTCGGGGTCCTGACCGGCCCGCCCCGGCAGGTCCACCCGCCCCGCGCCCAGGGGGAAGGTGACGGACTGCGGCACGGGCAGGTTCTCGGCCCGCTGGTCGGAGCCGGTGCCCTCGACGTACTGGAACTCCGCCCGCACGGGCACCTTGCCCGCGGTGTCGAGCACCACCCGCATGCTGGCCAGGACCGCGCCGGTGAGCGGCCAGTCGGCGGTCCGGATGACCCGCCCCCGGGAGTCCTGCACCGGTTTGAGCGGCGCGGTCGCCCCGAACGGCGCGGCGGTGACCCGCATCGCCAGCAGCTCCCGCAGCAGGGGCCGGGCACCGGGAACGGCGGCGGTGCGCCAGGCGGGGTGGAGGCCGCCGAGGCCGGGGTCGAGAGCGGTGAGCAGCCGCGCGGTGTCGGGCCGCCACCCGCTCGTGGCGGTGCCGCGCGGGGCGGGCGTACGGCCGCGCAGGGCGGGGAGGACGTCGGCGAGCGCTCGGAAAGCGGCGGCACGCGCATCGCCCCCCAGGGGCGCGGACCGTGTCGATCCGCGGCTTGGCCGCGCGGGAGGGACCGACCCTGACGGCGAACGACCTGTCGCGGCAGCCTCCTCCCCCTGTGCGGGCGCCAGCTCCGACGCCCGCTCGGCGATCTCGGCGAGCACCGCCTCCAGCCGGACGAACCACTCCGCGACGTCCTCGTACGGAGCGGCCAGCACCTGTGCCTCACCCAGCCGGGCCACCGGCTCGGCGAGCCGGGCCGCCAGTCGCTCAGGCGTCCGGATGCCTTCCAGGTCGTCCCGCAGCGGGGCCAGCACCTGGTCCTCGAAGTCCTCGACGAGGCGGCTGACCGGCCGGGGGTTGGGCACCTCCGGCGTGGGCCGCTCCGCACCGGGCTCGCCGGGACCCACCGGGGCGGCGGTCCACCGCCGTACCTCGTCGACCAGCTCCCGGAGCGTGCGCGGCGCCGACCGCGGCAGCGAGATCGCGGTGATCCCGTCCTCCCGGTCGATCCGCGCCCCGGCGACGGGCAGCAGCAGCCGCTCCCCACCGGCCTGTTCCCCGAAGACGAACAGCAGCTGGTCGCCGGTCTGCAGGGAGTTGGCCGTGCCCTCGACGAACAGCTCCGAGCGGCGTGCCAAGTCCTCCGGGGTCACGAGGGAGGGCCGGCGCCGCCGTACCGTCAGCTCGTTGAGGTCCCAGCGGGCCGCCAGGTCGCGGCTGGTCTCGAAGGTCAGGGACTCCTCGTCGGCGGAGGCGGGCACGCTGTGGCTGCGCGCACCGCGCGGGACGACGACCGGCAGGGTCTCGGCACGCGGGTCGCGTTCCAGGGTGTACGCCAGGTGCGTGGCGGCGGCGACACCGGGCCGCGGCCGGTGCCCGACGAGCCGTCCGAGCAGCACGAGCGACCGGTGCTCGTCGGCCGTACGGAGGTACGCCTCGTCGGCGATCCGCTCGGAGTGGAAGGTGAGCAGGTCGCCGAGGACGGCGGTGGCGTCGAGCAGTCCGATCGCCGGGTCGTCGGGGGTGCGTACGGTCAGCCCGGCGAGGGCGGGGTACGCGGGTGAGGCGAGCCGCTCGAGGAGGGCGGCCAAGAAGGAGCCGTAGGTGCCGACGCGGTAGTCGAGGGCGGTGCGGCCGGGAGGATTGTGGAGCGGGGCCGGGGCCCGCCGCTCGTCGTGTCCGCCGCCGCACGCCCCGCCGCAGGCGCACTCGTCGGTCGCGGTCATCGGGCACCTCCCAGGGAAATCTCCAGCCGGCCGTGCTCGGGCCGGTCGGGGTCGTTGTCGCAGACGGCGATCTCCAGCGGGCCGGGCCGCAGCAGGCCGTCCTCCCGTTCTCCGCGATCCGGCTCGAACAGTCGCCGCAGCCGGGTGACCCGCACGCTCTCCACGCCGGGCACCGACGCGGCGACGGCGACGAGACGGCTGAGCCGCACCGGTTCGCCGAAGGTCAGGGCGTCCGGGTGGAAGAAGCCGCCGCGCCCGCTGCCGAGCACGCGGTACAGCTCGGCGAGGATCTGCCCGTGCTGATGGCCCGGCCGGGCGCACACGGTCAGCGCGATGTCGAGCGGCACCAGCCGGGCCGGACGTACGACGACGTCGTGGCCGATGCGCCGGTACGGCTCCAGGGCCTGGGCGACCCGGTCCAGCAGTTCGGGTGACGGGGTGCCGTCGCCGGCCGCGTCGACGGCGACGTGCGCCTCCCGCACGCTGCCGGTCCAGCGCAGCTCGGCCGCCGCGCGCTGGACGCCGGGCAGGGCGCCGGCGAGGGCCGCGTAGTCCTCGGCGGTGACCGCCCGCAGCCGGGTGCGGCGCAGGTCGAGCGGGGCGAGCCGGCGTACCTGGTCGACCGGTTCGGGATCGGTGCCGCCGGTGGCGGGCAGCGGGTTGCGGACGACGACGGCCGGCGGCTTCTCGGTGCCGTCCTGGACGACGAGGTGGTTGACGGCCTCGGCGCCCACGTTGCCCGCGGTGCCGCCGCCGATCCGGTAGCGGGCGGCGAGCCGGGCGCCCGGGGTGGGCCGGGCACCGTGCCGGCCGTCGCCGAACCGCAGGGCGAGCCGTCCGTCGTCCTCGACCTCGCCGACGACGTGCCGGTCGCGGGGGGCGCTGCGCAGCAGATCGCGGCGCGGCTCCCAGACGCGGTCATCGGTCTCGTACAGGCGTACGGCGGGCAGGGCGCGGCGCGGGTCCTGGGTGAGCGCGCCGGTCGCGCAGCCGCGCAGCACGGCCTCGTCGGGGTGGAGCCCTCGGGCGTAGCCGGGGCCCCAGCTGTGGGCGATCTCCCAGGTGATGTGCGGGTCGAGGACGGTGCCCGCGCGGGCCCGGGCCGCCAGCACCTCGATGCGGCGGAGCTTGCCGTCGAGCAACTGGTCGGAGCGGTGGAGGAGTTCGCGCAGGGCGCGCACGGGGTGCAGGCGCAGCTCCAGCCGTTCCAGGATCCGCAGCCCGAACACGACGGCGAGTTCGGCGATCTCCTCCGTGTCGAGCCCGTCGCGGTCGCGGGCGCTGCGCCACAGCTCGACCAGCCGCTGCCGGAGCCGGCCGGGGATGGCGGCGATCCGCTCGGCCTGCCCGGCGGCGACCGTGTCCGGCTCGGGGAACGGCGCGGCCTGGGTGACGGGCGCTCCGCCGAGGACGGGACGGAAGCGGGGCCGGATGCCCGGGTACACGGACTGGGCGAGCAGGGTGCGCAGCGCGGCGGTCTGGGCGTACGCGGTGCCGGGCACGACGCGTTCGTGCCGCTGCCCGGCCCGTTCGAGCCCGATCCCGGCGCGGGTGACGGCCCGCTCCCCGACGGTGGTGAACAGTTCCCGTACGTCGTCCGGGGTGAGCGCGTGCCCTTCGGCGGTGCGGTCGGTGAGGGCGTCGATCAGCCGGGCGGGCGCGTTGCCCTCGTCGGGGTCGGCGCAGCCGAAGGCGGGAGGGCAGCAGGTGGCGACGACGGCCGGGTCGGCGGGCACGGTGAACGTCTCGGGCAGCCCGTCGAGGGTGCGGCCGTGATCGACGAGGACGACGTTGCCGCGGGCGATGGTGACGTCCTCGACGGGCGGGCAGTCCCGGCCTGCGCGGGTGACCAGGCACAGCGGGAGGCGCAGCGCGTCCTCGGCGGCCCAGGTGACCTCCAGCACCGGCTGGTCCTCGATGCGGTCGACGGCCGGGGTGACGGAGGTGAGGCGGACGGCCTGGCGGTGCGTGGGGTCGGCGTCACCGGGGGTGCCGCTGCGTGGGCCCTTGACCTCCTCCAGGATCAGCACGTCACCGGGGTGCAGGTCGAGCTGCCGTTCCCGGCACGTCTCGGGGTCCACCCAGGCGTCGCGGAGGGTGGCGGCGGTGGCGCCTTTCGGCAGGACACGGACCTCGCCGCCCCAGCTCCACAGCCGGATGGCGTTGTGCGCGACGCGCAGCCGCAGCGCCTCGGTGGCCGGGACGGGCTCGAAGACCTCCACCGAGCCGCGTTCGTCGAGGTCGCCGAGGTCGGTCTCGGCGATGACCGTGCCGGGTTCGGGCCGGTCGTGCGGGTCGAGGCTGCGCACGTCGACGGAGGCGAACCGGAAGGTGCCCGGCGCGAGGGTGTGGTCCTCGGCGGTCTCCACGGTGACGTAGGCGCGGGCGTTGCAGCCGTCGTGCATCGCGTAGTCGATGAGCCGCACGTGCCGGCGGACGGAGACCCGGCGGCGGGCGGTGTCGAGGTAGGCCTCGGTGGCGACGGCGTCCTGCTGGTGGCTGATGCGGTCGCCGGTGTGGGCGAGGAGTTCGACGAGGGTGGTGCCCAGGTCGGCGGGGTGGCGCTCGACCCAGTCGGGGGTGGTGAGCGTCAGCCGGTCGAGGAGGAGTTCGCGGATGGTGTCGTAGTCGCGGGCGGTGTAGTCGATGACGGGGGTGGCGGGGAAGGCGGGAGGGTCGGGATGGTCGCCGCCGGGGGTGTCGTCGAAGGGGGTGGGGCAGTCCGGGCGGAAGGCGAAGGTGGTGGTGTGGTAGCGCTGGTCGAAGCCGCGGTAGGGGCGGGTGCCGGGGCGCCCGTACGGGTCGGCCTCCACGAGGGAGAGCCGGTAGCGGGAGGTGTCGCCGGCCCGGTCGAGGGTGACGTAGAGCCGGTCGTCGAGTTCCGGGTCCTCCTCGCGTTCGACGCTGACGTCGACGGCGGTGATGCCGGTGACACGCCGGCCGCCGTCGATCCGTACGTTCTCCGGGCCGAGGCCGTGCGGGGCCTTGCCGAGGAAGGTGACGGTGAGCAGCAGCCCGTCGTCGCCGACCTCGACGGCGTCGACCCCGTTCAGCTGGGCGGCCCGCACCTTGGCGCGGCGGGACACGGTGGCGCCGGTCATGCGGCGGCCCTCCCTTCGAAGACGTCCTCACGGCGGGTGCCGGTGGCGCGTACGGCGTAGGACAGCCGGACGCGTACGACGGTGTCCTCACCGGTGATGTCGAGGTCGTCCACCTCGATCAGGTCGCCGAGCCAGCGCTGGAGGGCGGCGTGCACGGACAGTTCCAGGGTGCTGAGGATCTCCGGGCTGTTCTGCGCGAAGACCAGGTCGAGGAGGCCGCAGCCGAAGTCGGGGCGCATGACCCGCTCCCCCGGGCTGGTGAACAGCAGCTGCTCGATCAGGTCGTGCACGTGCTCGCCGTGCCGGGCGTGGGCGGTGCGGCCGCGGCGGTCGGCGCGGAAGGGGAAGGCGATGTCGCTGCGGGGGCGCAGTGGACTCGCTGAACTCATCGGACTCGGTGAACTCATCGGACGGTGACCTTTCGCTGCGCGGCCTGGACGACGGGCGCGCCCTGCGGGACGAGGGCCGCGGTGAGGCACTGGGCGGCGGAGGTGTCGAGCAGTACGGGCACGCCGGCGACGGTGACGCCGGTGTCGTGGGCGGTCCAGCGGACCGACACGCACGGCGTGGGCACGTTGTCGACGGTGTGCGGGCAGCCGGTGACGGCGTAGGTGTGCGCGGCCGTGGCGACGGCCGCCCCCGCGAGCCGTACTCCGTCCGCGGGTGGCGTGGTGGCGGCGACGCGGCCGCCGTGCGGGCAGCCGATCACGGCGTCGGCGTCGAGCAGACTCCCGGACACTTGTCTTGGTCCCCCGTCTTCGTCTTCGTGTTCGTGTTCGCCGGCTGGGAAAGCACGGTTCCTATCGCTTGGACAGGACGGTCAACTGGCCCTCGTTTATGGTCACTTCGCGTCCGCGCAGGACGACTTCGGCGCCCGCGCCGGTGGCGATGACCACGGCCTCGCGGGTGATGCGGATGTACGCCCCGTCCTGGGCCTGGAGCAGGATCCCCTGGTCGGTGCCGGGGGCGTCGTTCAGCACGATCTTGTGCGCGCGCGGTGTCTGCACGACGGCCGGCTTGTCCGGCCCGCCGGCTCGCAGCGCGTCGCGGGCGTCGGGCGGCAGCTCGTCGGCGGCGCCGTACCAGCACCCCGTCCACACCGGGAAGCTGGGGTCACCCTGCTCGAACTCCACCCACACGCCGGTGCCGGGCGGCGGCACCACGAACTGCCCCGACCGCGGCCCGGCGAACGGCAGGCAGGGCAGCGCCCAGGTCGACGGCTCGTCGCCGAGGACGTCCGGGACCTCGACGGTGACGCGTCCGATGCGCAGGGGGTCGTCGTTGCTGACGACGCGGCCGCGGAACTTGCCGAGGTAGCGATTGCCGGGTGCCGCCATGGTGGGGTGCTCCTGATGCGGGTGGTCTGTCGGGTGGTGTCAGGGCCGGACATAGTCGCTCCGGGCCTCCAGGCCCTCCCGGGAGAGGGTGAAGTTCTGCTGGTACGAGCCGGGGCGCAGGTTGTGCGTCACGGATTTCACGTAGTAGTCGCCGTCGTACGCCCGCCCCGAGCCACGCACCCCGACGAGCTGGCGGGGTTGGAGGATGTAGCCGTGCCGGTTGACGTCGAGCGAGCCGGAGCCGGAGACGACGTCGGCGGAGACGGCGGCGCGGGCGAGGAGTTCGGCCTCGGCCTGCGCCCGCTGCTGCTTCGCCGTCCCGGAGAGCGTGCGGCGCTTGAGGGCCGGGGTGGGACGCTTGCCGAGGGGTGGGCGCAGCGGACTGATCGACGGCTGCGGAAGCAGCGACGACTGCCGGTTCTCCGGGTTCTGCCAGCGCGCCTGCGGCTCCTCGCGTGCCGTTCCGTCGTAGGCGAAGGTGAGCTGGTCGACGGTGGAGTGGGCGTCCATGTTGACGTTGAGGGCGTGCTGGCGGATGCCGAGCCGGACTTCGGGTCCCCAGCGGGCGGAGGACTGTCCGGGGGTGGGTCCGGGCTCCAGGTAGAAGGTGTAGCCGTTGGCGCGGGCGAGTTCGGTGACGTACTGGAGGTCGGTCCCGGTCTGGTAGTGCGTCCGCAGGTCCTGGTGCGGGGGCTGGGTGATCTGCTCCTTGTGGACGTCGGGCCGGACGCCGTAGTCCGAGTAGCGGCGGAGGATGGCCAGCACGCGTTCCCAGGGCGGAAGGTTGGGATACCGGGCGGTGCGCTCCTCGAGGTCCATGAGGAGGGTGAGGTCTTCGCCGGTGACGGTGAGGGTGGAGTGGCCGGGCTGGTTGCTGGCGCCGACCTCCTGCCGTACGACGAGTCCGTCGAAGAGCACGTCGGAGGTGCCCTTGACGGTGACGGTGACGACGACCCGCGTCTTCGGGTCGAAGTACCCCTCGGGCAGCAGGCGCCGGTTGACGAGCCCGTTCTTGGTGAGGTCGAAGGCGAGCTGGAAGCCGCTGCGCTCCCCCGCGGTGGCCGTGATCTGCGCGGACAGCAGTGCCTCGGTCACTTCGGCGGGCACGGGCCGCACGAGCTTGGGCCCCATGAGGAGCGTGACGTGGACGGGGCCCTGCCCCACGGGCACGTCAAACACGCCGGTCCCCCCGGGGGAAGCCGCCGGCGAGCGGGACGCGGATGACCCGTCCCGCCTCCGCGGTCAGCTCGTCGGGGTCGAGGACGGGATTGGCGTCGGCGATCCGCCACCACTGTCCCGGATCCCCGAAGTACCGCTGCGCGAGCAGGTCGGGACGCTCGCCGGAGGCGACGGTGTGGGCCTGGGTCTCCTGCGCGTCGTCCGGGTCGTCGGGGAGGGGCGGCAGCAACCGCCGTTTGGCGTACCGGACTTCGGTGCCGTCGGCCGTCCGGTGGATGCCGATCTCGGCGTCGTGGTAGCGGCTGGTGCGGGGGTAGGGGTGCGTCCCCGGAATGGCGTCCAGGGCGCTCTCGTACTCGTACGGCTCGGTGTCGGCCATGGTGGTCTGTGTCATCCCCTTCCGGTTCCGGTGCCGGTTCCGGCTCCGGTGACGAAGCCGGCGGCCCCGGCGAGCCCGAGCGACCCGATGCCGGTGCTGCGGGCGGCTGCGGCGAGGCGTTCCTTCTGCGCGAGGTGGGCCATGTAGAGATCGGCACCGCGGTGCCCGGCGGGCAGGTCGCTGACGGTGAGGATCTTCATGCCCATGCTGAGGGAGGCGCGGATCGGGTTGAGGTTCACGTCGAACGCGGACTCGTTGATGGAGAGTTCGGTGAGCCGGACCGGCATGACGCGTTTGCTGCCCCAGGTGAAGAGGGTGAGGGGCATCTCGATCGGGGTGATCTCGATGGCGCCCTTCTGGGACAGGCGCATCGCCTCACGGAGCTTCGCGGTGGTCGGCTGCACCAGCATCTCGAGCGTGGCGAGCTGCGGATGGATCCCGTCCGGCGCGGCGATCTCGAACTGATCGGTGGCGTCGATCTCGGCGGTGAACTTCCAGGTCTCCTGCGCGGGACCCTTGAGCCGCAGCGCCTCGTTCCGGTCGCCACTCCCGGTGCCGCCGGCTCCGGTGTCGCCACTGTCCCCGGCGGACTGGGGAGCGACGCTGCGCTCCAGAGTGTCCGGGTTGAACTGGAGCACGATGACGCGTTGGGGGGTGCCGGTGTCGGGGTTGACCACGACGATGCCGGAGCGGATGGGTTTGGGGATGTCTGCGTAGCGGGTCACAGTCGTTCCTCCAGACGTTCACGCAGCTGCGTGTAGTCGTGCTGCGGGAAGAGGTCGGGAAAGCGGCGCAGCATGGCCTTCATGCTCTCCGCGACGTGGTAGAGGTCGTCGTTCAGAAAGGACAGGTCGGTGAAGAGGTACTGCCAGCCATACGTGCCCTTGGTGACAGCCAGCGCTTCGAGGTAGCCGAGGTAGTCCAAGTCCATCCGCTGAGCGCCGAGGCGCGCGTCCCACACCCAGATCTCCAACGGCGTGGTGTTCGGCTCAAGCCGGACCAAGGCGAACTGCCCTGTCCCCGAGCGGGGATGACCGTCGACCTGCCGGAACTGCGCCAACAATTCGAGTTCATCGGGCGGCGAGCCTTCCCAGGCCAGCGGCGGGGCGGGTTCGAAGATGGCGCGATAGAACTGCGGAATCCTGAACTCTCCCGTGAGGTCCTGCACTGCTTCCCTGCCACGCCAGTGGGCGGCGATCCGGCGGAATCGGGGCGCCTGTTCGGCGATCGCGGGGGCGACGATGACTTGCTCCAGTTCCGGAAGGAGGGAGGCCGCCTCCATGGCTTCCGCTGCGAGCCTCGCAGCCGATATGCCGTTCGGCCCCTCTGCCTGGCTCTCCACCACCAGCTCCTGATGCGAGACGTCGATCTTCGGGCAGGAGCCGAGTGCGTCCAGGGCTGCCAGGAGCAGGTGTTCGTACCGTGTCGGGGATTCGATGGTCCATCCCTCGCGGGGCGTCATGTCTTATTCCTCTTCCAGGGTGATGCGACCCTCTTTGATGCCGTTGAAGATGTTGGCGAGGCGACGCTCCTTGTCAGGGAGCAGCCCGAAAGTGCTCTTCTTGCTCTTCTCGTGCCGTACGACGGCCCGTGCGATGTCCAGGCGGCTGTGGAAGGGACGAGCCTTGACCAGGATGTCGACGAACTGGTCGGTCTCGCGGAGCATGCGCCGGATCTTGTCGTGAGAGGCGCTGTTGAGGTGGAGCCTGCGTTCCTTCGACGGGGGGTCCGGATCCTTGCTGAAGGGCGGCGTGTGAGGATTTGTGTCCTTTTCCCACGTGCGCTTCGGCCGGTTCTCCCAGTACGCGCCCCATGCCGACTCGATGAAGTCCGGGAAGCCCTGCGGCACCGGCGGACCGTGGTAGGTAACGCGGGACCGGTACCAGATCATCTGTTCCTGGCCCGTGTGAATCAGATGGAGGGCGTCCTTGGCGTACTGCTCGACTCCGTGCAGGAAGGGAGTGTTCACACCCGGACCGCTGGCAGGCACGAGGTTCTTGCCTCGGGCCGGGCCGCCGATGGCATCGGGCAGCAGGTGCATCTTGACCCAGTAGTCGCTGGAGTCGTCGTTGAGGTCGTTGTCCTGGATGTACTTCCAGCCGACGGGCTGGTCGTCCGGGGCGGCGTTGGCCGGTGTTCCCTTGCTCTCCCTGTTCAGGTACTCGGCGGTGAACGGGTCCGCGGGCGTGGAGGCGTTCGGGAAGGGCGGAATCCGCGGATCCGGCAGCGGCACCGGGTGGGGGCGCTGCCTCAGGTAACCCGCCAGGACGTCCAGTTCCTTGCGCAGCGCGGTGTACGTCGGCTGCCACTTGCTGCGCCGCTTCGCCTGTTCCTTTCTCATCTCCTTCGCCGGCAGGTTGCCTTGGAGTGCCTCCGCTCGCTGGTAGCTGGCTTCCGCCGCCCTGAGCGCGGACTGCTGCGCCGCCCGGTCGACAGCGTCCTCGACCGTGGCGAGTTCTTGCCTCCACTGGTCGAGGAAGCCGGGCACCCCGATGGGAGTGCTGTGCACGTACAGGTCCGCCTGCGGGCCCTTGCCGTGGAACATCAGCGTGTGGACTTCGTCGGTGTCGTCCCGGAATCGCGCCTTGGGCAGGATGAGATCGCGCATGAACCGCTCGTCGGGGCGCTCCCTGCGGTTCCTCTCGCTCCTGCGGAAACGGTCGCCCCGCAGCCGGTCCCGACGGTGGCGCCACAGGTTCCGCAGACGGCGCAGGCGGTCGTTCAGCCGACCGCCGAGTCTGCGGCGGGCCTTGCCGTACAGCTTGTGTCCCGCGCGACGGGCCCTGTTCAGCGCCGACTTGACGGTCTGGCGGGCACGCTGGACCCGACCGGGGCGGCGGTCACGGGCCCGGCGGGGGTCCTGGTCATCCCGGCGCCTGTCGTCACGCCGGTTGTCGTCCGGGTGCCGCTCGTCCCCCCGAAGTCTTCTCGGGTCGCGGTCGTCGGTGCGGTCGGTTCCCGGGCGGCGCCGGCCGGGACGCAAGGTGTCGCGGGCCGGGCCGCGGCGGGTCGGGGTGGCGGGGCGCTCGTTCCGGTCGTCGTCCTTCATGCGCCGCTCCGCGTCTCGCATCCGTCGCCTGGCGGCGTTCACCTCCCGCCCCTCCTCGCGGCGTTCGTCGTCGTCGCGGCGCTTCTTCGGTCGGGTGGTGTGCGTGGGGCGGGGGTTCTTCGCCGGAGTGGAGCGCTTGCCGGGGCGTGGGCGCGACGGCGGGCGGGAGGTCCTGTTCGGGGACGGCTTGCGGGGGGCCGGGCGGTCGGCGGGCCTGTCGTCCGCGCGGCCGGGGGCCGGCGTGCGGTCGTCGGCCGGTGCGGGCCGCTCGTCCTTGGGCTTCGCCGGGGTTCCCGGTTTGCCGGGGTCGCCGGAGGGGCCGGGGTCCTTCTTCTTCGTGCGGATGTTCTTGAGCATGTCGCCGAGCCGTTCGGCCACCTTGCCCATGAAGCGGCTGACGCCCTCGATCAGGAACTGGTAGACCAGCTCCAGCAGTGCGACGACGCCCGCTGCGACCGCCTTCGCGAAGGGCAGGGCGGCGTTGCCGCTCTTGACTGCCTTCAGGAAGTCCATGAACAGGCCGAACGCGGCGAGTATCTCGCTCAGCGCGCCCCATGCCGTCTGGAGGGCGTCGATGATGGCCATGACCCAGCCGGCGCCGGGGATCAGCTTGGCGACGACCTTCTCCACGACCAGGACGCCGATGATGAAGGGGAGCTGCGGCACCGCCTCGTCCCAGGCCATCTGGGCCATCTGCTCGACGGTGACGCCACCGGAGACGAGTTCCTGGAAGTCCTCCGCGGGGATGCCGATGATCTCCTGGACCTTCTGGTTGAACCAGGCCTTGACCGCGGTCTTGATCTCCTGGAAGAGGTACTCCTTGGCCCCCGTCTCCGCGGCGGCCCCGGCCTTGCTGATCCAGTCGCCCGGGTCGGAGACGATGTCGTTGAAGATGGCCGCCCACTCGCCGAGCGCCGCGACGGCGGCGGCGCCGAACTCCAGGGCGCCGACCGTGACGGTCTCGGCGATGTCGACGGCCGCCAGCAGTCCGCCCTCCAGCACGTCCAGCCCGGCGAGCAGCGCACCGCACAGGCCGTCCAGCAGCTTCCCGGTGACCTCCTTCAGCGCGTCCGCCGCCTCGTTGACCTTCTGTACGGCCCAGTCGCGCGCGTCGTTGATGGTGTTGCGCCACTTGTCGCGCATCGCCGGGTAGTCGGCGAGGAGTTCGTCGCCGAGGGCGATCAGCGCGTCGGCGAACTTGTTGATCTGGTCGATCACCCAGTTGCGGGCGTCGTCGATGAGCTTGAAGACCTGTTGCTTGAACGTGTCGATGAGGTCGGTGACGACCTGGCGGGCCCGCTCGAAGATGCCCTTGATGGCGTTCTTGAGGCTTTCGAAGAAGTCCTTCAGCTTCTCGATGGCCTCTTCGAGCCAGTTGTCGGCGTCGCCCTTGCCCTCCTCCTGCTTCTTCTCCGCGTCCCGCTCGGCCTTGGTCTGCTCGTCCTCGATCTTCTTGTTGTCGTCCTCGGTCCGCTTGTCGACGTCCTTGTCGGTCTGCTCCTGCTTGTCGTCGATGTCCTTGCGGACCTGGTCGTACTTCTTGCCCTTCTTGCCGTCGATCTCCGCGACCTTGTCGTCCTGCTCCTTGCGCCACTTGTCGCGGGAGTCGGCGATGTCGGAGCGGCCCTTGTCGCGGGCGTCGGCCTGCTTCCTGCTGCTGGCGGTGACCTCCCGCTGGAGGTCCTGGTCGTGCTTCTGCCGGTCCTGCGTCGCCTTCTTGTCCTTGGCCTGACGCTCCTGGGTCATCCTCTGCCGGCCCTGGGCGAAGCCCGCCTGGATCTGCGGGCCGCGGTCGTGCTCGGCCACGGCGGACGCGGACTCGATGGGCACCCCGCCGCCGGACACGGACCGGGAACCGCCCGAGCCCGCGGTCTTCTTGCCGCCGGCGACCTTTCCGGTCAGGGTCTCCCTCGGCACGTCCGGATAGATCTGGTCCTCGCCCATCGGACGGGACGCGTCTTCCCGGCCGGCCGTGTGCAGCTCGTTCCTGCGCTCGTCCAGCTTGCGGCCCTGCTCGTCGGTGCGCTGCGGGTCCGAGTCGTTCTCCAGCGGCAGCCTCGGGGCGTCGCCGACGCGGGCGCTGTTCAGCCCTTCGTCCTTCGTCGGGAGCTGGAGGATCGAGTCGATCAGGTCGTCGAGCGGCAGGATCTCCTTCAGCAGCTTGCCGATGAGCTGGGCGCCGATCGTCAGGCCGATGTCCCACCAGCTCGGCTCCGGCACGTCCGCGCCCGGTACCTCTCCTTCCGGCTTCTGCTCGCCAGTGATCTCGGGTGTCCTGCCGGCAGCCGCCTCCGTACGCGCGACCTTCGCGTTCGTGTACGTGCCGGGGGCCGCCGCCCTCGGGCCGCCGGGCACGGTCCGTGGCGAACCGGACGGCCGCTGCATGGCCGGCGGTGCCTTGCGCAGGGTCGTGCGTTCCTTGTCGACCGAGCGGGTCACCGCGCCGTCGACGCCCTTGAGCGTCTCCAGGGCCTGGTGGGGCTTGAGCGACGCGGCGGTCGACAGGCCTGACTCGGGAGTGGCGTTCGAGACGTCCGGGGCGGGAGCCTCCTTCTTGGGCGTGGCCCCACCGGACGCGGCGGCACGGCCGCCGCCGCGACCACCGGCGCGTACCGGTGTGGGCGCGGACGCCGTGCGGCCGGAGCCTCCGCCGCCACGACGCGTGGTCTTCGCGGCCTGGCGGGCCGCCTGCCGCTTACCGCCTGCCGGGCGGGACGAGGCACCCGTGGAACCGCCCGGTCCCGCCGACGGAGCGGCCTTGGGGGCGTTGGCCCGCGGCTCTGGCACGGCCATGGGTGCCGGACCGTTGCCGGGGGCGAGTTTCGGGGCGCCTGCGGGGCCCGGTGCGGAGACGCGCTCCGGGCCTGTCTCCGGCCCCGGAGAGGTGACGGGGCCCCTGCCCTCGGTGACGCTCCGCCGCCCGGCGTCGATATCGGGGGCAGGGACGGATGAGTCCTCCCCGGTGAGGGTTCCAGCGGCGCCGTCCGAGGCGTCGGCCCGGTCGGCACCCGGGCCCGATCCGGCACGGTTCCGCAATGGGCCAGCAGCCGGTGCCTCCCCGCCGACTCGGCTCGGGTTCGGTGCATCCTGCCCGCCCCGGTTCGATGCGGCGGCGCTGTCCGTCGTAGTTGCCCCGTCCGTCCTTGCAACCGAGCCGGACACAGCACTGCCGGACGCCTGACGACGCGCGTCCTCGCCGGCCTTGTCCAGTTGTCCCGGGGCGGTCGTCTCCCCGGCCCCGAGGGTGGTCCCGCCCACGACACCATCGGCCCCGCGCGCCGCCTCGTCGCGGCGTCGGGCCTCGGCATCCTCGCGTTGGTCCTCGGCTCCCTTCTCGTCCCGGTCCCGTCCGGACGGATCCGTCGCGGGGATCCCTGCCGACGCGCTGCCCGGCACCGTCGTGGTGCCGCTCCCGCCTTCCTCGGGTCCGAGGTCCTGCTCGGCTGATGCAGCACTCAGCAGATCCTGCAGAGCCCGGTCCTCGGGATCGTCGCTCTCCATGCGCGAGTCGGCGTCTCGGGAGGCATTGGATTCGGTCTCGTCGAGGGCGGTTTCCGGGATCGGTTCGACACCTGAGGGCGCCGGGCCGACCAGCTGCTGTGCGCCCTTCTTCCTCCGCCTCTCGAAGGGAGCCAGGTTCTTGGGATCGTCCGTCTGTCCGGCAAGGTCGATGTCGGCGGCGGGCGCGCCACCGCTCTCCTCCTCGCCGGTGTCCGGTTCTTCCGTCGAGCCGTCCTCCGCGGACTCCGATTCCAGTCCCAGTGGTTCGTCGTCGGCGGTCTCCTCGTTCTCCGGGTCACCGATGCTGCGGGCAGGCCGGGCCTCGCCTCCCGCTCTGGCCTTCTCGCCCGGCTCCGCCCCGCTCCGGTCCACAGGCGACGGCTTGGCGGTCTGCCGACCGGTGGCCTCGGCACCCGCGCCGTCCGCCTGCCGCGGCTCCTGCTCGCCGGCCTGCTTCTCCGGTTCCGCCGCGGCCTCGTCCTGAGCCCCGTCCGTCTCCTGCTGCGCCAGCCGCTCGTCCTGCTGGTCCTGTTCCTTCTGCTCCTGCTGGGTGTTCGCCGCGCCCTTGCGCTCCTCCGCGGCGTCCTTCTGTGCTGCCTGGCCGGAGGTGCTCCGCTCCTCCTGCCGGTTCCGGGACCGTTCCTGCTGCCGCCCGGCCGACTCCCCGCGATCCCGAGCAGCACCCTGTCCGCCGGACGCGTCACCGTCCTGGTCCTTGCCGTCGTCGTCCTTGTCGTCCCGGTCTTGCCGGTCTTGCCGGTCGCCGGGCACGGTCCCCCTGTGGTCTTCCTGCTGCCCGTCCCCCTCCCGGGGTGCCCGGGGAGCGTCAGCGCGCTGCTCCTCCTGCCGCTTCTCGTCCGAGGCTTGCTCGCGTTCCTCCTCGACCTGCTCCACCGCCCCGGGCACGGCGTGCGGAGCCGCCGCGGCGTCCATCGGCAGCGGCCCGGCCTGCTCCGTCTCCTCCACTGCCGCCAGCAGCCGGTCCATGACGGGGGCGGGCAGCCGCAGCTCCAGCCGGTCGAGGACGACGTCCTGCACCTCCGGCGCCATCCGGGCCAGTTGCAGCCGCACGCGCCTCGACCGGTCCTCGGGGTCACCGCGCAGGGACCGCAGGAGGGTGTTGGCGAGGCGGTCGACGAGGGTCGCCGGGTCCAACTGCTCCATGCGCCGGCGGTCGGCGTCGACGGTCGCGTACCGCAGCCACCCAGGCGTGGCCTGCCCCTCCTCCACCTGGGGAGCGTCCTGACCGGGTTCGCGCACCAGCTCCTGCGCCGCGCCCTCCGCCTCCCGTTCGATCGCCTGCTGCGGCAGGCTGACCGCGCCCAGTTCCCGGCCGGCGCGCAGCGCGCCCAGGCCGTGCGGGTTCTGGACGGTGTGCAGGAGTTCGTGGGCGAGGAGGCGGCGGCCCTCGTCCGTGCCGGGCTTGAACGTGCCCTCGCGGAAGAAGACGTCCTGGCCGACGGCGACCGCGTCGGCGCCGAGAAGTTCCGTCAGTCGGCCGGCGTCGCGGCCGGTGTGCAGGCGTACGCGGCCGAGGTCGTGGCCGAGCTGTTCCTCGAGTTCGCGCCGGACGCCGGGGTCGAGGGGCCGGCCGGCGCCGCTGACGATGTTCTTCGGTTCGGGGGTACGGGACCTGGCGGCACGCTCCCTGCGTCTGCGGCGGCGCTCTTCGGCGGACTGCTCGGCACGGTCCTGCTGGGTCCGGGAGCTCACCGCGTCACCTCCCCGTGGCCGCTGAGTCCTTGGTGGACCGCGCGCGCCAGTTCCTGGCCGAGCCGCCGGGCGGAGAGTCCGGCGGGCAGCGGTGGGAGGCCGGTCAGGGCCTCCATGGTCACGGCACCGTCCGCCGCGAGCGGCACCCCGTGCTCGCGGACCAGCCGCGTCAGTTCCCGCTCGAACGCGGCCGAGACCCGCTCCGGGTCGGCCCGGAAGCCGGTGAGGGCGAGCTCGCCCACGTCCACGCGGATCTCGCGCGGGTTCACACCCATCCCCGCACCTCCGTCGGCGTCAGGGAGCGCTCCAGCTTCAGGTACTCGGTGCGGGCCGCCGCCAGCATGTGCCGCATCTGCAACGCCTCGCCCTCCTCGGCGGCGAGGAACGCGCCGGACAGGGCGATGTTGCGGATCGAGCCGCCCGCCACGGTCAACTGGGCGAGGAGGGCGGGGTCGAGGTCCTTCGCCGGCGCCCGCGACGGCAGCACCCGGCGCCAGATCTCGGCGCGCTCCCGCTCCGCCGGGAAGGGGAAGTCGACGACGAAGCGGATGCGGCGCAGGAAGGCGGTGTCGAGGGCCTTCTTCATGTTGGTGGTGAGGATGGCGAGGCCGCGGTAGGCCTCCATCCGCATCAGCAGGTAGCTGACTTCCAGGTTGGCGTACCGGTCGTGGCTGTCCTTGACCTCGCTGCGCTTGCCGAACAGGGCGTCGGCCTCGTCGAAGAGGAGCAGCGCGCCGCCGCGTTCGGCGGCGTCGAAGACCCGGCGCAGGTTCTTCTCGGTCTCGCCGATGTACTTGCTGACGACCTGCGAGAGGTCGATGACGAAGAGGTCCAGGCCGAGTTCCTTCGCCATCACCTCGGCGGCCAGCGTCTTGCCCGTCCCGGAGCCGCCCGCGAACAGCGCGGTGACGCCGAGGCCGCGGCGCAGGGTGGCGGCGAAGCCCCACTCCTGGTGGACGGTGGGCCGCTGCCGGACGTGCGCGACGATCTCCCGGAGGACGGACGTCTGACGCTCGTGCAGCACCAGGTCGTCCCAGCCCGCCCGCGGTTCGATACGGCGGCCCAACGCGTCCATGCCGAGGCGGGCCTCCTCCAGGCCCGCCCGCCAGGCCAGGCGCGCGGCGTCCGGCTCGTCCTCGCCGGGCAGGTCGCGGCGTACGGTGTCGGCGGCGGTGCGGACGACGTGCGGCGGGAGCTGGAACTGGGCGACCAGCGAGCGCAGTTCGCCCTCGTCGAGGCCGAACTCGGTGAACGCGTCCGCCCACACGGCGAGTTGTTCGTCGTCCTCCAGGGGCGGCACGGGCACCCGGGTGCCGTGCGGGCGCTCCGCGCTCAGCGGCTCCGGTCCGGACACCACGACGGGTACGGCGGCCCCGGCCAGGAACGCCTCGGTCGCCGCCCGCTGGTCCCGGTCCAGTTCGCCCGCCTCGATCAGCAGCGCGGCGGGCAGCAGGATCGCCTCGCGCTGCCACAGCCGGGCCAGCCGGTCGCGTTCGGCGGGGTCGGCGGGGACGTCCTCGGCGTTCATGGTGCAGAGACCGATTCCGGCGCGGGCGGCTGCCACGGCGGCGATGTCGGCGCGGCTGCGCGGGTCGCCGCCGGTCACCTCCACCAGCGGTGGGGTGTCGGGGCGGGCGCCCGTCGTCCAGGCGGTGGTGATGCGGTCCGCGGCAAGGTCGTACGACGGTGGCAGCCGGTCCGGGACCGGGGCGCGGCGCAACCGGCCGTGCAGCCGGGCGTCCAGGTAGGGGGAGCCGAGCAGGAGGTGCAGGACGCGCTCGTCGAGGCGGAGCCGGGCGGTGGTCAGGGACGTGTCGTCGGCCGGTTCGACGATCCGCCAGCGGCGCAGCGGTGCCACCGGGGTGAGCGCGCTCCAGTGCGGTTCGGCGAGCGCGGCGAGGGCGAGGGAGAAGGTGGGGTACGCGCGCTCCGGGTCGCCGCTCGCGGCGGCGCACCGGGCGGCGGTCGTCGGCTCCAGTTCCTGCGCGGCGGTGAGCAGGACGAGGTCCCGTTCGAACGTGGTGAGGCCGAAGCAGGCGACGAGCGCGTCGAGCGGGCCCGTGCGGGGCGGTACGGAGGCCGCGGTCCGCTCCTCGGCCGGCGGGGGCGTGCTCTTCCCTGCTGCCGAGGTGCCCGGGGCGGCGGCGCGGGCCGCGTGCGCGTCGACGCGCGCCAGGACGCGGTGGATCTCCGCGCTCAGCGCGGCAGCGTCAGCCGTACCCGTCTCGTCGCCCGCACCGGTCTCGTACGTCGTGTACGTCGTGCCCATGTCCTCACCTGCCCCGTCGCGTGTCCGGTCTCAGTTCTCCTCGGGCCTGTCACCGCCCCGCCGTGTGTCCCGGTCTCAGTTCTCCTCGGGCCTGTCACCGCCCCGCCGCGCGGGCCCGCCGCCCTCCGTCGACTTGCGCGGTGACCTGCGTGCCCGAGAGGCCGGCTTGGCGGCGGTCTTCGCACGCGTCTTCGCCGGTGTCTTCGCCGCCGGTTCGGCCTGGGTGCGCGCGGGCGGGCTCGCGGATGCCTTCGCGGAGGCGGTGGCGGGCGTCCTCTCCCGGCCCGCCGGCTCCGTGTCCCCGCGCTCCTCCGTCGTACCGGCGGCATCGCCCCCACCGCCCCCCGGAGGGACCGGCGCGCCCGGCGCGCCGAACGGCAGCACCCGTACGTCGTGCCGCTCCACCGGCTTGCGCGGCACCGGCGTGCCGCGGCCGTCGATGAGGACGAGGGACGCCTGGTAGACCACCGAGAGGGAGTACGGCGTCTGGTGGAGCATCCCCCACAGCTTCGACGTCTCGTCGACGTCCATGACCGTCGGCGTGAACCGCACCCGCTGCGCGGCCTCCGCGAGGTCGCTGCCCGTCAGGTACGGCCGCTCCCCCGCCTGTTCGATGACGTCCTTCGGCAGGACCGGTGTCTCGTGCAGGGTCCGGACCACCGAGCCGATCAGCCGCTGTCCGACGAGTTCCGTCTCGTCACCGTAGGCGCTGATCAGGTAGTGCAGGTCGAGCGCGGCGACGGGGCGCTTCACCAGGGTGCCGTCGGCCGCCCGGGTGGGCAGGTCGGTGCCGCGCATCGCGGTGTTGGGCGTGACCTGGTACAGGAACACGTTGACGGTCGGCTGGTCCGGCGGCTCGGCCGGCGGCTTGCGCGGCTCCACCCGCACGGCCTCGCCGAACTCCGGCCCCACGTTCATCTCGATGAGCAGGGCGAGGGCCTGGGTGACGTGGGCGATGGCGAGTGCGTTGCTCATGGCGTCGGTTCCTCGGTTCCTCTCGTCCTGCCGGTCTCGGCCGTGCACCTCATTCGCGCCCCCGGTCCAGGTAGTCGGCGAGGCTCACGGTGGCGGCGGGACGCTGCGCCGGGGCGCGCCGCGGTGTGCCGCCGGCCGGTGGCACACCGGCCGTCACCTCCAGGCGTCCGATCTGCACCTGTACCACCTGCTCGGGCGCCCGCCCGGCCCGCCGGACTGCGGCCTGCCGTACGGCGTCCCGGGCGGCGGCCGTGTCGGCGGCCCGCGGGTGCGGGACGGCGGCCGGGGCGGGGGCGTGGACGGGGTCCGCGCCCGGGGGGAGGGGCGCGGACGCCGCGGCCGGGGTGACGGTGCGCGCCGTGCGCCGCCCGGTGTCCGGTGCCGGCCGGGGGGCGGAAGGGACCGGCGCCGCGGGCCGCAGCAGCGGTGTCTCGGGCGCGGGCGGGGCGGGCGGCGGCTCACCGGGCGCCGGTTCGGCGCGTACGACGGTCCGCTCCCGCTCGACCAGGAGGCGCGCCGGGCCGGCGGCGGGGGCCGGGCGGGCCGGGCCGTCGCCGCGGGGCCCGGCCGAGGGGGTGGTGGGCCACACGAGGGCGGCGTCCTCCTCGGCGGTCCCCCGGGCGCGTACCGCCTCGATCCGTTCGAACGGGCCGGGCAGCCGGGGCCGTACCCGTACCACTCCGGCGCGGGGTCCCGGCGTCGGCGCGTGCCGGGCGATCAGGCGGTCCAGGAAGTCGCCGTCCTGGGGAGGCGTGACGTCAGACATCCGCACACAGCTCCAGGTAGTAGCGGCGGCGCAGCGGGCTGAGCGCCAGGATCTCCGGCTCGCTCCAGCCGTAGGCGGTGGCGAGCAGGTGGACGTCGAGGAGCAGGTCGCGCGCCCAGGCGTCCAGTTCGGTCCACAGGTAGGAAGCGATGTCGAGTTCGGCCCGGGTGGCCCGCCCGCACTCGGGGCAGGCCACGTTGAGCGTCACGTCGGCGTCCGGGTCGGCCGCCTCGGCGGCCTCGGCGATCCGGCGCTGCACGGGAGCGGGCAGTTCGGCGGCGGTGACCGGGTGCCCGTCGTGCTCGGCCGTGACCAGGCAGCGGGCGAGCAGCGCCGCGCGGGGGTCCGGGGTGCGGGCCGCCGCCGTGAGGTCGGCGACGGCGGGCAGCCGGAACTCGACCCGCCAGCCGCCGTGCTCGACCCGGACGACCGGGTCGGGGCGCTCGCCCGGGGTGCGGGTGAACTCCCCGGCGTCCAGCTCGAACTCCATGTCCGCGCCGCACTCCGCGCAGTCCAGGCGGACCTGCATGCGCTCCCCGAACAGGGTCCGGCGCAGCGTGAACAGGTCCGCCTCCCGCTCGCCGACGGGCAGCCCGGGGAGCGTGCGGTCGTCGAGGTCGGGGCGCGCGGTGCGGTGCAGCAGCAGCGCGCGTCCCGCGGGCGGTGCCGCGAGGCCCGCCTCCCAGGCGGCCAGCAGCCCGGCCGCCCCGGTGATAGCCATGGTCATCGCGTCCCCGGTCCGGTCAGGCCGGGTTGAGGAAGGAGGGCTCCTGGGGCTCGGGCACCTCGTAGTCCCGCTCCCAGCCCTCGCACTCCAGCTTCAGCGACTGGATGGCCACCGCGTTGGCGTTGGCGTCGAGTTCGCCGAGCACCTGGTACTCGCTGGGCCAGGTCCGGTACAGCTTGTGCGAGACGGCGACCTGGCCGGCCTCGTTCAGGACCTGGATGACGATGTCCTTGCGGAAGTCGGCGAGCGAGACCTCGGAGCCGAGCCCGGCGCCGACCTGCCAGACCTTGTTGGCCCAGCGGTCGAACTCCGGGTCGTGGGTGACCCCGCGCTCCAGGGTGATGCCCTCGAACTCGGAGCGGCCGGGCGACTTGCGCGGGGAGGAGGGGTCGCCGCCGTGGCGGTGCTTGACGACCTCGGTGGTCCGCTTCAGTGGAGAGATCTTGCTGATGCCGGCGACCGTACGACCGTCCCACAGGACGAGGAACTTGAAGTTCTTGTACGGGTCGAACCGATGGGCGTTGACCGTGAACTCAGCCATCGAAAACAGTCCTCGGAATCCTTGTGGGCGTAATCAGAGTTCGAACTGCCCGGACGTCTGCTGGATCTTGACGATCACGAACTCGGCCGGGCGCACCGGCGCGATGCCCACCAGTACGTTCACCACGCCGTTCGCGACGTCCTCGGCGGTCGTGGTCTCGTGGTCGCACTTGACGAAGTACGCCTCGCGCGGGGTGGTGCCCTTGAAGGCGCCCTGGCGGAAGAGCGTGTGCAGGTAGGAGGAGGCGGACAGCCGGATCTGCTGCCACAGTGATTCGTCGTTGGGTTCGAACACGACCCACTGGAGGCCGCGGTACAGGCTCTCCTCCACGTGCAGCGCGAGCCGCCGCACCGGCACGTACTTCCACTCGCTGTCGAGGGCGTCCGCGCCGTCGAGGGTGCGCGCGCCCCAGACGAGCGGGCCGGTCACCGGGAGGGCGCGCAGGCAGTTGACGCCGAGCGGGTTGAGCAGGCCGGTCTCGCGGTCGGTGAGGTCGACGGTGAGCGAGTGCACGCCCGCGAGGCGGGCCTCGGTCCCCGCAGGCGCCTTCCACACGCCGCGTTCGGCGTCGGTGCGGGCGATGACGCCGGCGACGGCACCGGACGGCGGGAAGGCGCGCAGCCGCCCGGTGAGCGGGTCGGTGAGCTGGAGGTGCGGGAAGTACAGGGCGGCGTGATCGTCGCGGACCGCGTCGAAGGCGGCGATTCCGGCGCGGGCACTGTCCACGCCGACCCAGCTGCTCGGCGCGTCGACGAGGAGGAAGATCCGCCGCTCGGCGCACAGCCGCTGGGCGGCCGAGACGACGGTGAGCATGTCCTCGGTCTTCTCGTAGGCGGCGATCTCCGGCAGTGCCAGCAGGTTGACGTCGGCGACGGAGCGCAGTGCCTGGATGCCGGTCTTTTCGGCCTCGGAGCCGATCAGGTCGCGGGGGCCGGGAGCCGCGCCGTCCTCGCCGCCCGCGAGCGGGAACACCGGTGGGTTGACGGAGGCCTCGAGGCCGAGGTCGTTGGCGCACTCGCCGAGGAAGCGGACGACGTCGTCGGGGTCGGTGGAGCCGGCGACGACCTGCAACCGGCGCCCGAACGCGGTGACTTCGGCGCCGGCGAAGGCGTGCCTGCCGGGCGCGTCGGGCAGGGCGCGCAGCTTGCGCTCCAGGAGGAGGGCGAGTTCGGCGACGGTGGTGGGAGCCGCGCCGTCGCAGTCGGGGTCGTAGAGCGTGAACTCGCGCTCCACGTCGCCGATCTTGACGGTGAGGTCGACGGCGAGGTCGGGCAGTTCGTGTCCGAACGGCTTGGAGACGGTGCCGGAGGGGTCGGGGCGGCCCTCGCCGACGGCCTCGACGCGGATGAGGCGCGAACCGGCGTTGATCACGGTGGGGGCGTAGCGGCCGTGTCCGGTGTCCATGGACAGGCCGGTGAAGCTCTCCCGGGTGTCGCCCTTGGCGTCGTGGACGCGCAGGTTGAAGGTCTCGTCGGGGTGGGGCGTGCCGTAGTCGACGGCGACGCGCAGCCCGTTGCCCCAGACGCCGGGCTCCTTGGCGTGGACCTCCAGGACGCGGGTCTCGCTGTGTCCGTCGGTGGACTCCAGGGCGACGCGGGCGGCCCGGCCGCTGCCGGCCTTGGCGACCCGGACGATCACGGCGACGGAGCCGCCGTTGCCGAAGAACTGGTGCACCGCGTGGGCGACGGCGCTCTGCGAGCCGAGACCGCCGAAGCGGCGTTCGAACTCGGTGAAGCCGGTGACCCGCACCGGCTCGTTCAGCGGGCCGCGCCGGGTGTGGCCGACGAAGGCCGTCACGGACGTGGTCACGGCGGAGATGGTGCGGGTGCTGCTGGGAAGCTCTTCGACGTAGACGCCGGGATACGTCGGCCTGGCGGCGCTCACTGCATTCGTCGGCATTCCCCCTCCAATCCCTTGTCGGGCACCGGTCGTGGGCACCAAGAGACGACGAAGGGAGAAAGGGCGGCGCGTGCGAACGTCAGCGGGGCACGGTCGGACAGCCCCGATCGGTGGGCACCGCATCAGCTTCCCCCGTCAGTACCCGGGACGTACGACCGTCCGGGCCAAGCAACGCGCTTGTGACTCCTGATGCTCAAGTGCGCAACACACGTTGGCCGTTGAGGCGTCGGGTCAACAAGACGGGTTCACGCCACCTCTGCGGGAGTTTCCATGGAGGGCGCCGCACACGACTCGCACATGATGTGCGCATGTCGCGGCGCGGCCTTCACACTCCCCACGCGGGCTTCGGTGCAGCGGAATGGGGGCACCTCCCGACATAGCCCGCATCTCCGGCACCGCAGCGCCTCCACCCGGTCCACAAGCCCACATGCCCTTGCGGTCCTGCGGAGACCTACGAGGAGCGCTGTGGCCGATTCCACCGGGGTGAGGACGCGGCTCCGACGGCCGAGCGGCCGATGCGCTCGCGCTGCAGCGCCTTCGCGAAGCGGGACGAGGAGCATCCGCTGCGGCCGGTGACGGCGGCGAGGGCGCCGAGCACTGGCCGTACGTCCTGACCGAGATCAAGAACCGCGGCGTTCAGGATGTGCTCATGCTCGTCTGCGACGGGCTGAAGGACCTGCCCGAGACGGTGGAGACCGTCTGGCCGCGGACGGTCGTGCGGTCCTGCGTGGTGCACCGCGGGGCCGTAAGGAAACAACTCGTTGGCGTGTCACTGCCGACGGATGCGAGGCGTTCGGCATTGGTGATCTTCTGCCGGAAGACCTCTCCGCGGGTGCCCGGCTGACGCGGTCCGCCGCGCTGCCGGTGGCGGCGCCGCTCGATCAGGGCGGCCTGTCGCAGCGACAACTGATCTACGAAGTGAGCGAGTTCACCGTGGTCCGTCCCGGTCAGGAAGGGGCCGGCCGGGTGATGCGCGAGCTGGAGCCGGGCGCAGGAATCGAGGACATGCCTCGCGTGCGTCTCGTTCCAGATCAAGAGGTGGTCGAGAGCCTCGCGCCGCAGGGTTCCGACGATCCGTTCGCAGCGCGCGTTCATCCGAGGGGCCCGCCGTGCGGTCCTGACGATGCGGATGTCGTCGGCATCGAGGACCGCACCGAAGGACTCGGTGTACTTCGCGTCCCGGTCGTGGAGCAGGAAACGCAGCGAGTCCACCCGAATGCCCAACTCGGCGGCATGGTTTCTCGCCTGTTGCACCGTCAGGAATCGGTGGGCCGGATGGTCACTCCGGCGATGTGCAGCCTGCGTGTGCCGTGACCGACGAACAAGCAGACACGCCACTCACGAGTGAAGATGGCCAAGCCCTACCAGTGCTGTGACCGCCTGGGTTCACCGGGTCGGGCCCCCCGAGCCGGTTGACGCAGCGGTCCACCGCGATGTTCTTCTGCTGGTCGACCTGCCGGTTCTCTACGGGATCGGGCAGGCCGGGCAACGTGGAGGCTCGCGCCCGCGCCGGCCGACAGGTTCGACGGTCCGGTTCCGCCGGGTCACCTCGTGTCGCGCGGGGACCTGCCGTCTGCGGCGTTCGCGGTTGACGCGGCTCGGGTGGCGGGTCGCCGACGGCGGTGGGTCGGCGCCCGCGACGCTGTCCGCGCCGCGGGCCAGGGCCTTCGGGCATGCAGGCGCGCTTACGGGAGGACGATGTCGCGGCCGGGTCCGCCTTCGAGGGCGTCCTTTCCGGTACCACCGCAGACGAGGTCGTCGCCGCCTTCGCCGTCCAGCGTGTCGTCGCCGGGGCCGCCGAGGACGATGTCGCGGCCGTCCCCGCCCATGGCGTGGTCGTCACCGGGGCCGGCGTGCACGGTATCGTCACCGCCGTAGCCCTCGATCATGTCGTCGCCCCGGCCGCCCCACATCCGCTGGTTGCTGCTGTCACCCATCAGGTGGTCCATGCCGTCGCCGCCGTGCAGGGCTGCGGGCCCCATGACCATGTCGTTCCCCGCGTCGCCCAGCACCGTGCGTGCGGTGTGGGCGTGCAGTTCGTCGTCGCCGGGGCCGCCGCTGACGGTGCCGATCCCGGGGGTGAAGGCGGCGATCGTGTCGTCGCCGTCGCCGAGGAAGACGTCGATCCTGTCGGGCCGGGGGCCGTCGGCGGGCAGCTCGCAGACGACGGAGGTGGTGTCCTCGGGTCTGGAGTACGCACAGTGGTCGCCCGGTTCGAGCGGGACCACGTCACTGAAGCCGATCCGCCGGATCCCGTCGCTGGTGTACATGGAGAAGACGTTGAGGTTGTTGGTCTGTCCCGCAGCGGCGGTGAAGACGATCGACTGAGCCGCCCAGTCGGCTCCGACGCGGGCCTTCGCCTCGGCGGCGGTGGCGGCGCCTGCCGGGCCGACGGCGAGGCCGGCGGTGAACAGGGTCACGGCGACCGCGCTGACGGTGGCTCGATTTCGGTTCATGAGACCTCATCTCGGTGGGGTGACGGTGGACCGACCGGCTTGGCGTGGTGCTGCCGGGGACCGGGCGGACCCGGTCGTGAAGGCAGTCTCCCCTGCTGGTCCGGATCCGCAAGACCGCGAATCGACGCGGCGTCAGGGTACGCCGATGTCCCTCCGGATGTGCTGGTTGGGCTTCTTCGGTCAGACATGTTCCCGGTGTCGCCGCGGGAGGGTTCGCCAACTCGATTCCGGCTCAGCGAAGGCGGGTTGGCCGACACGGTCGACGGTCGGGATTGCCGGAAGGGCGGAAGGCGGCTGCCCGGGCGCGGGCGGAGGGGTTTCGCCTCGTGGTCGGATTCGCCGAGGCGGAAGCGGTGTCGGAGCGTCGGGTGATCGACCGGAAGGAGCTCGTCGAGGCCCTGGCCGCTCCGGACGGGGCGGGAGTGACCGCTGCGGGTCCGCGGGGGTATCGGCGGTGGTCGAAAGGCCCCTTGACGCGGGGGCTGTCGTGTCGCACCGGCACGAGGCGGCGACCGTGGAGGTGCTCGCGGTAGACCACCGACGGATCGTCGAGCCGGTGGCCGCTGTGTGGGTGAGGGCGGAGGGCTCGGCGGGGAACCCTCATCGGTGGGGAACCGGCGACGGCCCAGGGGAGTTGGAGCGCGCCGAGACCGATCCGCGTCGCCGGCGGCTTCCCTCGCCACGGCAGCCATGCTCCAGTGCCGTCGGCATCCCGTCGCCATGCTGCGAACGCCCCTTCCTGGCATCGCCCCGCACACCGGTCCAGGCCGCATCCTCGCTTTCCGGTCCCGGGAACGGCTCACGGCTCACGGCTCACGGCTCACGGCTCACGGCTCACGGCTCACGGCAGATTCCCTGCTCGCCACCCGCCCCTGTGATCAACTCCGTTTGTTTCATTGACATTTCACTCAGGAGACGTACCGTTGGGAGCGCTCCCATAAAGTCTTGCAACTGGAAGGAGTTCCCCCCACATGCGTAAACAGAGTTCGTTGACCGGGCGTTCGCGGTCGCCCCTCCGCCGGCCTCTCCAGGTGCTCGTCATGGTGTTCGCCGTGGTGGTCGGCGCACTGGCCTGGTCGACCCCCGCCCAGGCTCACGGCACCATCGTCAACCCGGCCACCCGCGCGTACCAGTGCTGGAAGACGTGGGGCAGCAACCACACGAACCCGGCCATGCAGACCGAAGACCCCATGTGTTACCAGGCGTTCCAGGCCAACTCCGACACCATGTGGAACTGGATGAGTGCGCTCCGTGACGGCCTCGGCGGCCAGTTCCAGGCGCGGACCCCCGACGGGACGCTCTGCAGCAACAACCTCTCGAGGAACGCCAGCCTGGACAAGCCCGGGCAGTGGAAGACGACCAACATCAGCAACAACTTCACGGTCCAGCTGTACGACCAGGCGTCCCACGGTGCCGACTACTTCAGGGTCTACGTGAGCAAGCAGGGCTTCAACCCCAAGACCCAGACCCTGGGCTGGGGCAACCTCGACTTCATCACGCAGACCGGCCGTTTCGCCCCGGCGCAGGACATCAGGTTCAACGTCAACACCTCCGGCTACACCGGACACCACATCCTGTTCGTGATCTGGCAGGCCTCGCACCTCGACCAGGCCTACATGTGGTGCAGCGACGTGAACTTCGGCTGAGCCGGAGAGCGCCGCACACGGCACCGGCCTCTGCCGGGCGCCGGTAACCCGCCGCCCGGCCGACCGAGCCCCGTCGGGGCAGGGGACCCATGTGGTCACCCTGCCCCGACGGGGCTTCCTGCGCTTCCGGTGTGGACACACCCGGTCGCGCGGCAGTCGCACGGTAGCCGGCTCCCCACCGTCTCGTCGTACGACTCCGGCACCCAACGGCCATGGAGAATCCTCGGCGCCGTCAGCCCACCGGGGCGTATCGCGCCGCCCGGCGTACCCGCGCCGCCCCGGCCTTCCCCGACCGCCGGCCACTCCCGGAGACCTCATACCCTGACGAAGCTCCCTCCCGGAGCACGCCTCACCTGCGGCATGGGGAACGATTGCCGGTGACGGGACGGCTGGTCGCTCAGGGCCGCACCGCATCGAGCGGCGAAACGCGACGGAAGACGACCATGGCTCCGCCACAGGTACTTCAGCTCGCCGTTGATCCTCACGAAGGCCTCGTCCGGGTGCCGTTCGTCCCCGGGCCGGGGCCGTCGGCGGCGCAGGCCGTTGGCAGAGCCCTGCCCGAACTTTGTGCATCGAAGCCGGAGCCTTGATCGGCTACGAGGCCGACCGGCTCATCGGCGGTCCGAGGGAGTACCTGCCGGAGCACTTCAACGCTCTGCGCGACTTCTACCTCGACGCGGCAGGGCGCCACCTGCTCGTCGTGCTGTGGTGGGACCGACCTGGGCCCTGCCGAGGCGTCCCGGCAACGAGCACCTGGGGAACTGTGTGACCGCGGGGCTGGGGAATCACGTGACCGTCCACACGGCGGCTGCTGTGACGTCGCTTGTCGATGAGTCGGGGAGGTGCTCCGCTCCACGGGTGTGCGGTGTCGATGAGTTCGGGAGGCACCGGGGCTCTTGCCAGGACAGCGTCGGGATGCTCTTGGTGAAACGTACTGGTCATGCGGCAAACGGGCACTGCGGTCATCCTCCGGTCGCACCACTTCGTCGGCCGTGGGACGGAGCCGAGTCGGCCCTCGGAGTGACGCTCGGAGCCCCCGTGACTGGGATCTTCATTACCGAACGGGCCGAACAGCAGTTCATCCGAGCCGAGGACCGCCCATGCAGCAGCTCCAGCACGCCGAAGAACCTACTACCGTCCACCCCGGACGATTACGCGTCGCATGGCGGGCGGCCCACGAGCCCGTTGCCGGAGTGTCACGACGGATTCGACTCGTGGCTTACTCCGTGCCCTTGGCCGTCCTCCCTTCCAGTATCTGGCGGCTCCCGGCCGCGTTCGACGACGGTCGCGGACCCGGCGAATGGACGTACATCGTCTTCCTGTCGGTTCTGTCCGAAGTCTCCGCGTTCGCCGCGATCGGTCTGATCGCCCGCTGGGGTGAGGTGTTCCCGCGCTGGATCCCGTTCCTTCGCGGCCGCCGGGTTCCGAGAAGCGCGGCCGTCCTCCCGGCCACCATCGGGGCCGCGAGCCTCACCCTCCTGTTCACCCTTCTGTTCATCGCCTCCCAGGTCAGGGGTACCACGATCCGAGGTGACGACCTGTCGGCCGACTACCCCAGCCAAGCCGGCGGCTGGGAAGCTGCCTGGTTCTATTTCTGCTACGCGCCGCTGACCCTGTGGGGGCCGCTGCTGGGCGTGCTGACCGTCGCGTACTGGAAACGCCGTTCCGCGGCCGAGAGGGCACCTGCGGCGGCGTGAGATCGCCGTCGGCTTCCGATGCTCACTCCGGAGACCAGGTGCGGAGGTGTGCAGCCGGACAAGGGCCGGGCCCGGCGGTCAAGATCAGCAGCGTCCATGGGAGTGCACCCTGACCACCGTCCCCGGCATCGGCCCGCAACCTCCGGTGAGGACGGTCGAGACCCCGGCTCGGCCCCGGCGGCGGCCGTGGGGAGGTCTGTCTACTCCCCCGCCCCCGCCTTCCCGGCGCACGCCGACCTGATCTCCTCCAGCAGCTCCGGGTAGTGCTCGCCGTACGTGTGCACCGCGTGCGACACCGCGTCCAGTGCCGCCTTGAGCGGGGCGGGGCCGGCTGCGGCGAGTACGGCGGGAAGGGCGAAGTGCGGCTGTGAGATCCGCGAGGGTTCGCGCGGGCTGCCGGAGGCGCGCACCACCACGACGGCGCTGTGTCCCATGCCCGCGGTCGGTGACGTGCTCCGGCCGGGGGGCGCCGTCGGTATGAGCTTGGCAAGTGGCCGGCCGAGGCCCGGCCGGCTCGGCACGTCGTCTACCGGCTTCGTGGCCGGAGCCGGCTTCCACTCGACCGTCGCCGCCTCCGGAGGGGCCGGCGGCCGGTACGGCGGGCGCTCCGGAGGTACCGCCTCGAGCACCGACCGGTCCGGTACGCGCGGGTCGGAGCGCAGGGTCTCCCACAGCAGGTCCCGGTCGTCGAACGGCGGCGGCAGTGGACGTTCCTGCGTCAGCGCGGTGAGCGCTTCGATGACCCACGGCACGTCGGTCAGGCCCGCCGCCTCGCAGGCCCGCCGGGCGGCCAGCAACGCCACCGCACGCTGGACGTCGGGGCCGGCGTCGTCGAGGGCGTGCACCAGGTCGCTGTCGAAGCGGAGCAGGTCGAGGACGTTGCTCTCACGGGCACCGCGCAGAGCCTCGCTCGGCAGTCGTCCGCCCCACTGCCACTTCTCGTAGTGCAGTCGCCGCTCCTGTGCGGCCCGTTCCTCCGCCTGGCGGGCCAGGCGTTCGGTCTCGGCGCGCTCCTCGGGGGTGGGCGGCGGCGGAAGTTCGCGCGCGCAACGGTGCCAGTAGGCGGCGTTCCGTGAGGTCTGGCGGATCACCCGGTCCGGGCGGGGCGGTGCGGGCCAGAACTGCAGCAGGTAGCTGTCCGCCTGCGGCTTCCCGTCCCCTCTGGTGTCGAGCTCCCGGCCCTCGTCCATCCCCCGGGCGCAGTACCGCACCCGGTAGTCGGTCCGGGCGAGGTCCAGGGCCCACGCGGCCTCGCCCGCCCACTGCACCAAGCTGGTGCGTTCCGACAGCGGGCGGAAGGACACCTCCACCACGTCCTCCCAGACCGGGTCCAGCACGGGGGCTTCGTCGTGGACCTCCACGGTGAAGCCGACGTTGCCCGTGTGCAGTCCGGTGTGCAGCCAGAGCGCACCCGGGACCGCCGCCCCGCACAGTCCCCCGCTCTGGCCCGCGAACGCCTCGGAGAGGTCCGGGGTTCCGTTGTCCGGATCGCTCTCGACGTAGATCTGCCCGTAGTGGACGTGCACCTCGCCCGTGACCGGCCTGCGCACGGCACCCCTCCCCTTCGTCGACGACGGCCCCGGAGCCCTCTGTCGGACGGGCCGTCGCATTTCCCGCATCATGTCGCAGGCCACTGACAACGGGCCCAGCGACGACGGCTCCCCGCACCTCCGCATGTGCGGGCCTCCGGTACAGGCCACGGTCGAGGACGTCCACGGGACGATGCCGAGCCCCGCACCGGGCGCCTGCGCAACCCGGAGCTGACCGGCACCTCACCAACAGCAGCCCCACGAAGATCAAACCAGCATGTTGACTCTCCGCGAGCCCTTAGCTGTGCTGGAGCAGGGCGGTCGTCACCGGTTGTAGTGCTCCGCCGTCGTCCGACCTGCGCGGCGGATCCGTGTGACCGAGCACCTCAGATGTCTCATCAGAGCCTTCACGCCCCACCGTTAGAAGTCGGGGGAGACGCTGTTGCGTCGGGTCTCCGCGAGGTGAACGTCGATGTACCGCGTGAGGATCAGTGCGTCCTGTGGCTCGTCGGACTGGAAGGTGACGCGCCGCAGCAGGCTGACCTCGTTGAGCGCGACTCCCTCGCGGGCGAGGACGAAGAGGAGGGCGAGGAAGGCGGACCGGGCGTTGCCGTCGTCGAAGGGGTGGAAGAAGCACACGTCGAGATAGGCGCGTGCGGCCCGGGCGGTGAGGGGAAGGGGCCGCTCGACGTGGCGCGCGCTCTCGGCCAGGCAGGCGTCGAGGCGGGCTCGAGTGTCCGGGCTGATGCCATAGCGTTCCCGGCCCCTCTTGGCGAAGGCCGGCAGGTCGCGGAACGGCGGCGGCTGCGGTGTGCCCAGGACGTGCTGCTGCCAGCGCTGGAGCAGTTCGAAGTCGAGCAAGGCGCCGCGCGCCGCATCGGCCCGCAGCAATTCCAGGGCGGCGAGCAGGCCCCGTGCGCGGACGGGATCCAAGGCGCCGTCGAAGGTCCGTATGTCCTCCGCCGCGCCGTCGCGCGACGGGGTCACCGGTTCGTCCCCGCCGCCGTCCGGGGCCTCGTGCCAGGGCACGGTTGCGCGCACCGCGAGCCAGCGCTCGAGGTGGTCCGGCGCGGGCTCGGCGGATCGTGCGCCGTCGTCCGGCCGCAGCGACAGCGCGAGCCGCTCCGCGACGTCCTCGACCAGCAGCGGGTCGGGGCCGGTCCAGCTGGCGAACCTTCCGCCGATCGCCTCGTCGACCAGCTCCTGCGCGAGGTCGGGAGCGACGCCCCAGCGGCTGAGGAACCAGGTGAGCACTTGGCGGCAGTGTCCGTGCCAGCCGCTGCCGCAGCCGGTGCGGTCGGTCACCTGCAGGATCAGGTTCCGGGCGGCGCGTTCCCACAGGATCCGCTGGTCCTCGACCTCGGTCAGGTCCAACGGGTACGCGTCGAACCACCCGGCGAGACTTTCCAGCCACTCGCGCCACTCGCACAGCGCCGCGACGACACGGGTGAGCGTCTCCTCAGGGGTGGTGATCGAGTCCCGCGGGCAGCACCAACTCCCGACGGGCCCTCCGTCGAAGTCGCCTTCATCGTGCGCCCAGCGCCAGCCCACGGTCCAGCGGCCGTAGTGCTCGGCGAGGGCCTGCGACATGGCGTCGGCCCAAGGGCGTCCCTCGCCCCGGCTCCAGGCACTCATGGCCGGGTCACCGGAGGGGATGTCGGGGCGGCTGGGCACCCTCCGGGCGGGCCCGAGTGACCGCACCACCTGCGGTGCCGACGCGCTGTCGAAGAAGTGCTGGACAGGGCTCACCTCGTCCCAGGTCAGGAAACGGGGGGCCAGCTCGACAATCACCCCGCGAGCCTGCCCGTCCCCCGACCGTGGTTCAAGCGAATTACCGCAGGGTCCGGAGCAACGTGCTGGAGGGCCCTTCGCGACAACTGTGGCGCTCCAAGCGCCAACTGAAGCCGGCCGAAGTCGTCTCGTTCCGCCGGCAGCCACGCGCGGAACCACCGTGCGATCTCGGTGACGACAAGCCTGCCCGTGTGACAACTGTCGTGCTTCGGATCTGCTGGTCCAGGGCTCGCGTGGTGCGCGGTGGCCTCTACAGGTCGAACTCGAGGTGTTCGATGTCCGTGAAGCGGACCTCCTCCGGGTTCCCGGCGCGGCGGCCGCCGTCCTGGAAGCACACCTCGCGGAGCGCGTCGGCGGTGATCTGCTGGAGCTGCTGGTCGGTGGCGCCGGCCTGCTGGGCGTCGAGGAGGCGGGCGGCGTGCTGCGGGGGCAGGGCGACGGTCAGGTGCCGGACGCGGTCCTGGTCCGTCGACCCGATCGGCGCGGTGCAGCCGAGGCGGGCGCGGGTGTCGATGACGATGCCGCCGGTGCAGGAAGTCCAGCGGCGACGGCCCGTCGGATGCACACCGACGTGGACCCGAGGGGCCCTGGCCGGATGCGGCAGCGGGGACAGTCCCTGCGCTCGGACACGGCCATCGGGCGAACGTCACCTCCACCGGGACGTTCGGGCAGTCGGCAGTGGTCCGGGCGGGGACGTCGCACCAGTGGTCGTCGACGGCGGGCTGCCGACGCGCCTCGGTGGCGGTCCGGTCGATGAGGCACTGGCAGTGGTACGGCTCGTAGGCCGGCAGCCACTGGGCGGAGTCGCGGTCGGCCTCGGAACGACTGCTGCCGGCGCTGACCGCGATCGGCGGGCGCTCGTCGCCGAGGTCGTCGGCGTAGGCCCGTTCACCGAAAGCGACAGCACGCCGCCACCGGCCGGGCCGCGACGGCGCGCGCCCCGGCAGCCGGTTCACGGCCTGCGTGCGGCCGGTGCGAACAGGCCCTCCGGATCGTATGCGACGCGGGTACGCTCGAGCCGTTCCTCGTGCGAGCCGAAGACCGCGCCCCGCAGCTCGCTCGCGTCCTCACCGAGCCCGGCGAAGTTGACGTACGTCCCCCCGCTCGAGAACGGCTTCATCGCGTCCCACGCCGAGCGCGCCCACCCGATTGCGGTCTCGTCCAGCGCCGGGTCCCGCCAGCCCGCGTCGATGCTCACGTTGTAGCGCGCGGACCGGTGCGCGAACGCGCTGTCGTCGGGGCCGACACGCGCCACGGCGCCGCCCAGGGTGCGTACCACGATCAGGCTCTGCGGTGTCGGCCGCCGGGAGTACCAGTCCACCAGGGTCCTGATGGCCTCGTCGTTCAGCTCGTCCGCGAAGTGCGACTTCATGAAGTAGCGCTCGCCCTCGGGGAACCGCCAGGTGTTGGCGCTCTGCAGCATGACGTAGGGCATGGTGCCGCTCAGGTCGACGAGCGGGGGGCCCAGTTCACGCTGCGGCGTCAGCGCGGCGGTGGCACCGTCGCCCGGCGGGCCTCCGTACACGGCACCGATCATCACGCAGTTCGTGCCGTGCAGTTCCCGCGGGATCGCGGGGTGGGCGGGGACGGTCCACAGCAGCAGTTCCGGCGTCACCGTCTCCGGTGCGCCGTACGTCGCGTCCCGCCAGGCACGCAGCACGTCCTCGGCACGCTCGAACGGATGGAGGACCAGCACGCCGGCCACCTCCGGGCCGAGCTGGTGGAGACCGAACTCGAAGGACGTCACCACTCCGATGCCCCGGCCGCCACCGCGTGCCGCCCAGAAGAGTTCGGGTTCTTCCTCCCGGCTCGCCGTGCGCACCCCGCCGTCCGCGGTGACGATCTCCAGCGAGCGGAGGCTGTCGCAGCTGAGGCCGAACATCCGCATCACGAAGCCGAAGCCGCCGCCGAGCGTGAGGCCCGCGATCCCGGTCGCCGAGATCTCTCCTCCCGGTGTGGCCAGCGCGTGCAGCTGGGTCTCGCGGTCCAGCTCGCCCCAGGTCACGCCGGCCTGGGCCCGCGCGGTACGGGCGGCGGGATCGACGTGCACGCCCTTCATGCGCGACAGATCGATCACCAGTCCGTCGTCGCACACCGCGCTGCCCGCGACCTGGTGCCCGCCACCGCGGATACTGACGGCGGGCCGGTGCTCGCGCGCGGCCGCCACCGCCTCTGCGACGTCGGCCGTCCCGGCGCACCGGGCGATCACCGAGGGCCGGCGGTCGATCAACCCGTTCCACACGGCCCGCGCCTCGTCGTAGCCGGGGTGACTGCGGTCGATCACCTCGCCACGGAACGAGGACCGGAGCCGTTCGGCCAGTGTCTGTTCGTGTGCCCCTGTCCGCCCGCTCGGCATGGGCCTCACCTCTCCCGGGCGCGGATGCGAGCTGCTCCTCATTTCACGCTATGCCGAAGCAGACGCCCCCGCACTGTGGCGAGACCGGCTTGGGAACGGCCGACTCCTTGGAAGGGGCGTGACGAACCGCACCGCCATGACCGGAAGCGGGCATTGGCCTGGAACCCGGAGCGGATGTCCCACCGATTGGGGATCGGTTCTCCCGAGGATGACTCCCTGCGGATCTCGTACGAGGCGGTCCGCAGGTCCTTGGAGGGCCTGGAGCGCGATCTCACCGCCCGGATCGAGCCGCCCGGAGGCGAAGAAGGGGAACAGGGACGGCCGGTTTCGTCGGCAGTGGGCGGTGACTTCGCCGAGGATCTCCTCGGCGGTCTTCGTCCGGACGAACGGCCCGCCGGACGCCGGTCGCGGAAAAGCCGCCCACGAGATCGGCGTCCTCGTCCGCCGCGGGTCTGGATTGGAGAAGGGTTAAGGGGGCACGTGCGCCTCAGGACGGTGGAGGAGCGACCAGCCAATGACCGAACGACCGGTGACGGCAGCAGAGCAAGGGTCCGGAACAGCGGGCCGCGAGGACGCGAGGACGCCGCCGCTGCGCCCCGGCGACTACGAGCCGGCCGACTACGCGGCAGTCGTGGTGCGCAGTGCCCGGGAGGCCGGGGTCTCGCCCCTGCTCGTGATGACCGTGCTCCACAACGAGGCGTACAAGCCACACCATCCCCTGCTGGAGCGGTTGTGGCAGTGGTGGAAGCCCGGGGCGTCCTTCGGTCTGGCCAACATGCACCGGGCGACGTTCGAACGGGTCCGGCGGACGCACGGCCTGCCGGGGCGGTGGCAGGACCTGCGCGACGACCCCGCCTTCGCCATCCGCTCGGCCGCCCTGCACCTGAGGGATCTCGACCGGAGCCTTCCGCGGCGGCACGTACGCCGTTACACCCGCGACGAACTCCTCGCCCTCGGTTACAACACGGGTGAACGCAACATGCGCGCCTTCGCCCGGGGCGTCCCGCCGGGCCCCATGGCACGGTCGTACCTGCGCCGTTTCCGCGCCCACCGGGAACGAGCCGCCGCGGCTCTGGCCGACGGCGGCGAGCCACGCGACGCGGTCACCGGCTAGCACCGCGACGGCATTCGCCTCGGCTGTCGGCCGGGCCGGTCCTGGTGTGGTCGTGGGCGGCGGTGGCGGTGGGCTTCGTCCGCCCGGGACGCACCGAGCACGAAGCGGTGCGTGCGGGGGGATCGTGTTCTCCGGACCGGCGACAGGCGACGCCGACGTCGCCGTCGGCACCCCGTGTGCACGGGTTTTGCCGGACGGCTGCCGGAAAGGCCGCGATCCGGCAGGCCGTCGACGGATGTGACGCTCCCGTCCGTCTGCGTCGCTTCGCCCTCCCCCGCCGCCGGAGTCGGCGGTGCGCAGGCCCGGGTGGAGTGGCCGCGTGACGACGCGCCGCGTGCGGCGGCGCGTCGTCACCCGTGAGAGCGGCCGTCACCAGGGGTGTCAGGCGCGGCTGCGCGTCCAGGACGAGGGGTTCGTCCCGCAGGACCGCCGCGCCCGGTGGGCAGGCCGGCCGCGGGCCCCTCAGGTCACCGGTCCCGCGGCCGGTGGCGCGGGGTCGTAGGCGGCGTCCCGGGTGAGGTCCCGCAGGCGGAGGGCGGCGGTGAGCAGGTCCCGGTGGCTGGTGTAGAGGGCGTTGACGCCGAAGCGCAGCAGGTCGGGCGCGCGCATGTCGGCGATGACGCCGGTTTCGGCGAGGGCGGCGACCAGCCCGCGGGCGTGGGGGTGGCGGAGGGTGACCTGGCTGCCGCGGCGGCCGGGGTCGGCCGGGGTGACGGAGGTGAAGCCCAGGGGGGTCAGGAGTTCGTCCGCGCAGCGCAGGAAGAAGCCCGTCAGGGAGAGGCTCTTGGCGCGGACCCGGGTCAGGTCGACGCCGTCGAAGGCGGTGAGGGCCGCCTCGAGGGCGAGCAGGGACAGGATCGGCGGGGTGCCGATGCGGGCACGGGCGATGCCGGGGGCGGGCGTGTACTCCCGGGCCAGGCCGAACGGATCGGCGTGGCCGGTCCAGCCCGGCAACGGCGTTTCCAGGTCGGCGTGGTGGCGGTGCGCCACGTACAGGAAGGCGGGGGCGCCGGGGCCGCCGGAGAGGAACTTGTAGCCGCAGCCGACCGCCAGGTCGACGCCGAGGGCGTCGACGTCCAGGGGCAGTGCGCCGGCCGCGTGGCACAGGTCCCACAGCGCGAGGGCGCCGGCGTCGTGGGCGGCCCGGGTCAGCGCCCGCATGTCGTACAGCTCGCCGGTGCGGAAGTCGACGGGCGCGTAGCTGACGACGGCGGCCCGGTGGCCCTCGGCGGCGAGGAAGCGCGGGAGGTCCTCCGGCGGCACCCGCCGTACCTCCAGGCCCCGGCGGCGGGCGACCGCGTCCGCCAGGTAGCGGTCGGTGGGGAAGTGCCCGGGGTCGGTGACCAGCAGCGGGCGGTCCGGGCGGAGCGCGGCCGCGGCGTCGAGCGCGGTGAACAGCTGCACGCTGGTGGAGTCGCCCGCGACCGTCTGCCCCGGCGCGGCCCCGATGAGCGCGCCGATGGCGTCCCCCACCCGCAGGGGCGCCTCCCACCAGCCGGCCGCGTTCCAGGAGCCGATGAGTCCGGTGGCCCACTGGCGTCGCACGACGTCGTCGAGGGCCGCCGGTACGGCGGCGGGCAGCGGGCCCAGGGAGTTGCCGTCGAGGTGGACGACGTCCGGCGGGAGCAGGAAGCGCGCGCGGAGGGGGGCCAGGGGGTCGTCGGCGTCGAGTCGTGCGGCCCGTTCGCGCAGGTCGGCCGGTGCGGAGAGGGCGGTGGTCATCGGCGTGCGGCCTCCTCGTCCGCGCGGCCGGAGTGCTCCGGGGTGAAGGCGGCCGTCATCTCCCGGAGGGTGTCGGCGACCGCGCGGGCGCCGGGTGCTCCCGGTTCGATGAGGGTGTAGTGGCCGGTGCCGGGCAGGACGACCGTCCTGAGGTCCCGGTGCACGGCCGCGTAGTCGCTGAACTGGGTGAGCGGGACCTCCTCGTCGGCGGCGCCGTGCAGCAGCACGGTGGGAACGCCGGTGGTGCCGGCGTCGCGCAGCAGGGTGAGGGGGTCGGTCTCGGGCAGCCGCTCCTCGAAGTTCTCTTTACCGCCCAGGAGTTGCAGCGCCGCGTCGTTGCTGAGGCCGTCGCGGCGGGTGGCGGTGAGGTCGGTGATCGGCGCGAGGGCGAGCACGCTCGTCGGCAGGGTGCGCGTGTGCCAGCGCGAGCCGGGCGGCAGCAGGCCGCGGGCGGCGCACCACAGCGCGAGGTGGCCGCCGGAGCAGTGGCCCGCGAGGACGTAGGGCCGGCCCCGGGGCAGGGTGTCCACGATGCGGGCGACGTCGTCGAAGGTCTCGGGGTAGCCGCCCGCGCCGCCGGACCGGCGGAAGCCGGGGAGCAGGACGTCGAAGCCCTGTCGGGAGAGCCAGGCCGCGAACGGGGTGAGGTGCATCCGGTCGTAGCGCCAGTAGCCGCCGTGCAGCAGGACGACCAGCGGGGCGCCGGGGTCGTCGGACGGCCAGGCGTCGTAGGACTGGTGGGGGTGGTCGCCGTAGCGGCCGTGCGCCGGTGCCAGCACCGGCTTCAGGCTCAGGACCCGCCGCTCCTCCTCGGCGGCGAAGGCGGAGATCGCCCTAGACGTCACCGCGCACCTCCCACAGTTCGGGGAAGACCGGGCGGGCCGCCCGCTGCTCCAGCCAGGCGAGTCCGGCGGAGCCGGCGCTGCCCGGTTTGACGCCCATGGCACGGCGGACCACCAGGAGGTGGTCGAACCGCCAGCGGGTGACGAGTTCGGCGATGTCGGTGAGCAGTTCGCCCAGTGCCAGGTGGGGGTGGTGCCGTGGTCCGGCGTAGACGTGCCGCCAGGCCTCCACGACCCCGGGGTCGCCGGTGTAGGGGCTGGTCACGTCCCGCTCGCGGACGTGGCGCGGGACGGGCAGGCCCTGGCGGTGGAGGTGGGCCAGCACCTCGTCGTACAGGGACGGTTCGCGGTAGGTCTCGGCGAGCGCCTCGTGGACGGCCGGATCGCCGCGGTGGGCGCGCAGCAGCCCGGCTGACTTGTCACCGAGGAGGAACTCCATGTGGCGGTACATCGCCGACTGGAAACCCGACGCCCGGCCGAACGCGGCCCGGAAACCGTTGAACCGGGCGGGGGTCAGCGCGGCGATGGGCGCCCAGGCGCCGCCCAGGGCGGTCAGCGCGCGGCGGCTGCGCTCCAGCGCGTCCATGGCCGCGGGCAGGTCGTCCTTGGCGAAGGCCACCCGGGCCGTGCGCCACTCGTGCACGATCAGGGTGAACCACAGCTCCATCACCTGGGTGGTGACGAGGAACCCCATCTCGTCCGGGGCCTCGGTGAGCGGGTGCTGCAGCGAGTTGAGCACGGACGCGTGCACATACGTGTCGTAGGGGCTGGCGCCCGCGAAGGGCCGGGTCAGGGCGTCGTCCGTCGCCGGCTCGTCGAGGGTGGACGTGCGGTCGTTCATCGCATCTCCTGGGGGTGCGTACGGGTCACACACCGAGGTGGGCGCCGCCGGAGGCGTCGATCCACTGGCCGGTCACCCAGCGGGCGTCGTCGCTCGCGACGAAGGAGACGACGTCGGCGATGTCCGCCGGGTCGCCGAGCCGGCCGAAGGCGGAGGCCTCGGAGTAGCGGCGGCGGATCTCCGGGACGGCGAGGGTGGGGTTGATCTCCGTCTCGGTGTAGCCGGGTGCGACGGCGTTGACGGTGATGCCCCGGGGGCCCAGTTCCTGGGCCAGGGAGAGGGTGAGGTAGTCGAGGGCGGCCTTGGTCATGGTGTACGCGACGATCGCCGGGAAGGCGACGCGGGTCGCGACGGAGGAGATGTTGACGATCCTGCCGCCGTCCCGCAGGCGGTCCAGGCCGCGCTGGATGATGAAGAACGGCGCCTTGGTGTTGATCGCGAAGACGCGGTCGTAGTCGGCCTCGGTGACCTGGGCGAGGGGGCGGGGGACGGTGATGCCCGCGTTGTTGACGAGGATGTCCAGGCCCGCCGGGGCGTCCTGCTCGGCCAGGGCCGCGTCGAAGGCGGACCAGAGGGTGTCGGCGTCGCCGGGGACGCCGAGTTCGGTGTGTACGGGGAAGGCGCGGCCGCCGTCGGCCTCGATCTCCTTGACGGTGCGTTCGGCGGCCGTCAGGTCGTGGCCGTAGTGGACCGCCACCAGGGCGCCCTCGCGGGCGAGGCGGCGGCTGACGGCTCTGCCGATGCCCCGGCTGCCTCCGGTGACCAGGGCGGTCTTTCCCGCGTGGCGGGCGGTGACGGTCATCGTGGGTCTCCTTCGCTGAGGGGGCGTGGCGTGCGGGTCAGACGTCGAAGTCGAGGGTGATCTCGGGGGTGCGCGGGCGGGCGCGGCAGACGAGGGTGTAGCCGGCGGCGCGGTCCCGCTCGTCCAGGGCGTGCTGGCGGTCCGCCGTCACCTGACCGGACAGGACCTTCGCGCGGCAGCTGCCGCACACGCCCTCACGGCAGGCGTACGGCACGTCGGGGTGGGCGCGCAGCAGCGCGTCGAGGAGGGCCGGGTCGTGCGGCAGGACGGTGGCGGCACGGCGGCGCCCGTCGAGCAGGGCGGTGACCCGGGCCTCCCCCGTTCCCGGTGCCGGTCCGGTCGTCCCCGGTGCCGGCCCGGTCGTCCCCGGTGGCCGCGGTGCCGTGCCGCCGGCCGTGAACAGTTCCCAGCGGACGAGCGACGGATCGGCTCCCTCGTCGGCCAGGACCCGCCGTGCGGTGTCGATGAGGCCGGGGGGTCCGCACAGGGCGAACGTGGTGTCCGGGCCGGGACGGGCGTCCACGGCCGCCAGCAGGCGGCGCAGCCCGGCCGCGTCCAGCCGCCGCGCGAGCGGGCCGCCCACGCTCCCCGGGTCCTCACGGGTCAGCACGTACAGGACGGTGAAGCGGTCGACGAACTCGTCCTTCAGCTCGGCCGCTTCGTCAGCCAGCAGGGCGTCGGCGGAGGTGCGGACCGAGTGGACGAGGCTGACGCGGCAGGCCGGGTCCCTGCGCAGCACGTGGGCGGCCATCGGGGCCAGGGGGGTGATGCCGGTGCCGCCCGCGAGGAGGACGTGGTGGGCGCCGGGCAGCTCCGGCAGGGCGAAGGTCCCGGTGGGCGGGGAGAGTTCGAGGTGGTCGCCGGGTGCGAGCCGGGTGGTGGCGTGCTCGCCGAACCCGCCGGGGCCGGCCCGTCCGATCACCAGGCGGAGCGTCCCGGGTGCGTGCGGCGGCGGGCAGACCGAGTAGCTGCGGCGCAGCACGGCGCCGGCCCGGCGGTGCCGGACGGTGACGTGCTGGCCGGGGCGGTGGGTGAAGACGTCGCGCAGTGCGGCGGGCACGTCCAGGGTGACGGCCACCGTGCCGGCGGTCAGGTGACGGACCTCGGTGACGTCGAGCGGGTGCCAGCCGGCGCGGCGGGGCGGACCGGCCGGTACCTCCTCGGGGGAGGCGGGCGGGCGGGTCGCGGTGTCCACGGTGTGCCTCACAGTGCGGTCAGGTGGGGGAAGGGCTCGCGGCACGCCGTGCACCACAGCACCGACTGGCAGCGGGAGGGCCCGAAGGGGCTGTGCGGCCGGGTGGCCCGTGAGCCGCAGTGCGGGCAGGGCACCGCGACCGGTTCGACGGTGACCGGGCCGGCGGGGGCCGGGGACACGGGCGGGGCGATGCCGTGCGCGGCGAGCTTGCGCCGCCCCTCGGGGGTGACGCGGTCCGTCGTCCAGGGCGGCGTCAGGACCTGCCGGACGCGGCCGTCGGGGTGACCGCAGTCGGCCAGGACGTCCCGTACCGCGGCGGTGATCTCGGACAGCGCGGGGCAGCCCAGGTAGGTGGGCGTGATCTCCACCTCCAGCACGCCGTCGGCGCCCGGCGCGACGGAGCCCACCACGCCGAGGTCGCCCAGGCCGATCACCGGCAGTTCCGGGTCCGGCAGCGCCTCCACCCGCTCGCGCACCTCCTCGGCGGAGCGGCGGGCCGTGACCGGCCCGCTCACCGGGTTCCTCCCGCTCACCGGGTTCCTCCCGCTCACCGGGGTCCCCCCGCTCACCAGGTGCCTCCGGGGAACTGCCGCCGTACCGACTGCAGTTCGGCGATCAGCGGGCCGAACTCCTCGGTGTGCAGGCCCGAACGGCCTCCCGTGGCCGACCAGGTGGGTGCGGGCACGGTGAGGCCCGCCCCGGTGACGACGCCGGTGACGCGCCCGAGCCATGTCTCGCGCAGGGGTGCCGGTGAGGGCGCGGCTCCGGAGGCGGCCAGGCGGCGCAGCGGGCCGTCCTCCTCGAAGAGTTCGCCGGTGTACGGCCACACCCGTTCCAGGCCGTGCTGCATGCGGCGGGCGCTCTCCTCGGTGCCGCGTCCCAGGGTCACCGTCCAGCGGTCCGCGTGCAGCCGGTGGAAGGCGACCTCCTTGGCGGCGCGCGCCCCGAACGCGGCGAGTTCGGGGGTGGCGCGGTGCGCGAGCGCCTCGTAGTACAGGACGGCGTAGTGGGTGTAGGCGAGCTGCCGGGCCACGGTCGTCGCGAAGTCCCCGTTGGGGAGTTCGGTCAGCAGGGCGTTGGTGAACTCGCGTTCCGAGCGGGCGTAGGCGAGGTCGTCCTCGGTGCGGCCGGTTCCGTCGAGCCGTCCGGCCCGGGTGAACAGGGTGCGGGCGTGGCCGATGAGGTCGAGGGCGATGTTGGACAGGGCCAGGTCCTCGTCGACGGTCGGCGCGCGGGTGATCCACTGGCACAGGCGCTGCCCGAGGACGAGGGCGTCGTCACCGAGGCGCAGGAGGTGCCGGGCCAGGTCGGGGTCGGTGGACGGCCCTTCGCCCGGCAGGGGGCCCGGGCGCGCCGCCGGGAGGTCACTCGTGGTGCTCACCTTCGGGGCCTTTCTCGGTCAGCGGCGCGTAGTGCTCGGGGTGGCGGTACGGCTTGTGGCGGGCGCCCGCGAAGTACGGGTCGCGCTCGTCCGGGGGGACCGTGTGCACGGCGTCGGAGCGGACCACCCACAGCGACAGGGGTTCGCCCCGGCGCGTGTACAGGTCGCGGGCGGCGGCCAGGGCCGCGTCCGGGTCGGCCGCGCGCACCGACCCCGCGTGCTGGTGGGCCAGGCCCCGGCGGGCCCGCAGGAAGACCTCCCAGGACGCCGGTGCGTCCTCCGGTGCCCCGCTCATGCGTCCCCTCCTGTCGTCGTGTCCGTCCGTGCGGCGTACGCGGCGGCGGCCCGGCGGACCCAGGCGCCGTCCTCGTGCGCGGCCCTGCGGTGCGCGATCCGCTGCCGCGCCCAGTGGGTGTCGTCGCCCAGCGCCTCGCGGTAGGTGTCCCAGTCGATCGGGGTGAAGTCGTAGTGGCCGCGTTCCTCGTTCCAGCGGATCGCCGGGTCGGGCAGCGTCAGGCCGAGGCGTTCGGCCTGGGGCACGCACTGGTCGACGAAGCGCTGGCGCAGTTCGTCGTTGGTGTGGCGCTTGATGCCCCAGGCGATCGCGCGGCGGGAGACCGCGGCGCCCAGCGCGGCGGTCCGCGCGTCGGCGCCGCCCGCCTCGGTGTCGGGCGGCCCGAACATCAGCGCTACGGCCGGCAGCCACCAGCGGTTCACCGCGTCCTGCGCCATCTCCTTCTGCTGCGGCGTCCCCTCGCACAGGGCGCGCATCAGGTCGTAGCCCTGCCGCACGTGGAAGGCCTCCTCCTGGCAGACGCGGCGCATCGCCCGGGCGTACGGCCCGTAGGAGGTGCGGCACAGGGGCGCCTGGTTGATGACGGCGGCACCGTCCGTCAGCCAGGCGATGGCCCCGGTGTCCGCCCAGGTCAGCGCGGGGTGGTTGAAGGTGGCGGAGGCGCGCTGCCGACCGCGGTGCAGGGCGTCCAGCAGGTCGGCGCGGTCCACGCCGAGCGTCTCGGCGGCGGAGTACAGGTACAGGCCGTGACCGGCCTCGTCCTGGACCTTGGCGAGGAGGACCGACTTGCGGTGCAGGGACGGGGCGCGGGTGAGCCAGGCGCCCTCCGGCTGCATGCCGATGATCTCGGAGTGGGCGTGCTGGGCGATCTGGCGGACCAGCATGCGGCGGTACCCGTCGGGCATCCAGTCGCGCGGTTCGACCGTCCCACCGTCGGCGATGAGCGCGTCGAAGCGGGCGAGCAGCTCGTCCTCGTCCGCGGCGGCGGCGGTGGGGGCGGTGGTCGAGGCGCTCACCGGGTACCGCTCGGGCGTCCGGTGAAGGCCGGGACGGTGCCGTGCTGCGGGCACCGTCCCGGGGCCCAAACCCGTACCGGCTGCCTGGGCACGCGCATCACTCCTTCGGCTCGGGACCGCCCGCACGGGGCGGGCGGGGCGGGTGGCTTCGTTGCGGTAAGAGGCCGGGCGCGCGGCCCCGCTATCCCCGCCGCACGAGGTTCGGGCGCGTGACAAAGCTCACGGACCGGACCGGGGAGTGGGACCGGGCCCCACCCGCCTCTTCAGGGGGTGACAGTCGTACACCGCGCGGCGGCCGGCACGCCGAGGCGAAAGGGGAAACCATGAGCACCATCAGGGAGTTGCTGGTCGAACTCACCGGTACGGCCGAGTACGCCGACCAGGTCGGCGACGACGTCGACCTGGCCGCCAGCGGCATCGACTCCGGGGACCTGGTGCGCCTCGTCCTCCTGGTGGAGCAGCGGCTCGGCGTGGAGATCACCGCCGAGGACATGGAGGGGCTGCGCACGATCGGCGACTACGAGCGCTTCGTGGCCGAGCACGCGGTCGCCGGTGCGAGCGGCGGTGCGTGATGTGGCTGACGCAGCTGCTGGAGCGCAACCGCCAGTGCCGGCCCGGCAGGACCGCGCTGGTCGACGAGGAACGCAGCGTCACCTGGGCCGAGTTCCACGACCGCACGCTGGAACTGGCGTGTGGGCTGGCCGAGTTGGGCATCGAGCGGGGTGACCGGGTCGCCGTGCTCTCCAAGGACCGGATCGAGGTCCTGGAGAGCTACTTCGCGCTGGCCCGGCTCGGTGCGCTGTTCGTGCCGCTGAACCACAGCCTGGCCGAGCCCGAGGTCGCCGGGATCGTCGAGCGCGTCGGCGCGGTGGCGGTCCTCGGCGAGTCCGAGCTGCTGGACCGGCACGCCGAGCTGCCGGCGTCGGTGCGGATCCGGCTGGCCTTCGACAAACCCGCCTTCGCCGCGCTGGGCACCCTGGCCGCCGGACGGGACCTGCCGGACGTCGCCGACACCGACCCGATCGCCGTGCTGCACACCTCGGCGACCACCGGGCAGGCCAAGGGCGTCACCGTCGACAGCGCGTCGTTCCGGGCCATCGCCCTGGGCTGGCTGGTGATGGCCCGCCCCACCGACGACATCGTCATGGTCAACTGCTGCCCGCTGTACCACGGCAGCATGGTCGTGTCCCTGACCTACCTGGCGGCCGGCGCGACGGTCGTGCTGATGCCCGGCTTCACCCCGCAGCGGGCGCTGTCCGCGGTGGAACGGCACCGGGCCACCCACATGTGGCTGGTGCCGCAGATGCTGCGCTTCATGCTGCAGGCCCGGGCGTCCCACCGCGCCGACCTGTCCTGTCTGCGGGAGGTCCTGTACGGGGCCGCCCCCATGCCGCTCGACGTCTACGCGGACGCGGTCGAGCGGCTCGGCTGCGGCTTCCGGCAGGTGTACGGCATGACCGAGGTGGGCGGCCCGTTCGTCACGCTCGGCCCCGACGAGCACCCCGCCCCCGGGGACGTCGCCGTCCGCATCCCGTGCGGGCGGGTCGTGCCGGGCATGTCCGCCCGCGCGGTGGACGCGGACGGCCGGGAGCTGCCGCCCGGTGAGACCGGGGAGATCGTGGTGCGCGGGCCGGGCGTCATGCGGGGCTACTGGAACGACCCGGAGGCCACCCGTGAGATCACCCTCGACGGCTGGATCAGGACGGGCGACCTCGGCTTCATGGACGACGAGGGCCGCATCAGCCTGGTGGACCGCACGAAGGACGTGATCATCCGCGCGGGCCAGAACGTCTACCCCTCGGAGATCGAGCGCGCCCTGATGACCCACCCGGCGGTCCGGGACGCGGCGGTCGTCGGGATGCCCGACGAGGACTACGGCGAGGTGCCGCTGGCGTACGTGGCCCTGGAGCCGGGTGCGGAGGCGGGCGCGGCGGCGCTGCTCGCGCATGTCGCGGGACTGCTCGCCCCGTACAAGCGCCCGCGGCGGGTGGAGTTCATCGAGCAGGTGCCGCGCAACCCCGCCGGGAAGATCGTCAAGAAGCTGCTGCGGGTGTGAGCGCGTGCGGCGGCAGGTGGCGGACGGTGACGTGTCCGCGCTGCGTCCGCTGCTGGCCGCCGCCGGGCTGGGTCTGGGCGTCGCGGCCGTCTCGGAGCCGTGGCCGCGGCCGGCCGGGCCCGCCGAGGCGGCCGCTGCGGCGTCGATGCCGCCGAAGCGCCGGCTGGAGTTCCTGGCCGGGCGGCGGGCCGCCCGCCGGGCCCTGCGCGCGGTGGGGCTGGAGTGCGGTGAGATCCCGCGTTCGGGACGGCTGCCGGTGTATCCGCCGGGCCTGGCGGCGTCGATCTCGCACAGTGCCGGGACCGCCGTCGCCGTGGCCCGCGCCCCGGGCCGGGACCTGCCGCTCGGCTGCGACCTGGAGCTGCGGCCCCTCCCCCGCGACGCGGCCCGCCTGGTGCTGCGCGCGGACGAGGAGGCACTGCTCGACGACGAGGAGATGCCGCCCGGTGCGGGTGCGGCCTGGTCGGTGACGGAGCTGTTCTCCGCCAAGGAGGCCGCCTGGAAGGCCCTGGACGTACCGGAGAGCGGATGCCGGGCCGGACCGGCGGGGAGTCTGCGGGACCTGCGGGCGTCCCCCTCCGGGGACGGCCTGCGCGTCTGTGTGCGCACGGATCCCGCCCACGCCGTGCGGGTGCGGGTGGTGCGCGTCGGGGCGGGCGTGTTCAGCTACGTCGCCGGCCGGGCCGGCGCCCGCGGCTGACCACGTGCTTCCGGCCCCCGGGGCGATGCCCCGGGGGCCGGAAGCCGTTCGTACCGGGTCAGCGCTCCGGCGTACCGCCGTCCCGGTAGGAGCGCCGCACCGCGTCGGCGGCCTTGTCGGTCCGGGCGTCGTACTTGTCGCCCGTCCGCCGGTCGACCGCCCGCTCGGCGCCCGCGACGCCCTTGTCGGCCTGGTCGGGGTGGCCCTTGGCCATCTGCTTGGCCTTGTTCATCATGTCGCCCAGCTTGCCCATGGGGTACCTCCGGGGGGGTGCGTGTGCGTCGTACCCCGCCGCAGGTACCCCTCAGGCCGAGCGCGAATCACCCGGCCCCGCGCACCGCCGCCCCGTCCCTCATCCCCGGTCGCCCACCCGTGCGGCCATGTTCCCCGCCGGGTGCCGGTTGTCGTGGATGAGCTGGTGGGCGAGGCCTATCTCGTCGAAATCGAAGGTCTGGGACAAACACGGGTCGATGATCCCCTGGTCGATCAGCCGGGTGACCTCCCGTGCCTCGCGGGCGGTGGCGACGTGCGAGCCCTGCAGGCGCTTCTGCCGCATCCACAGGAAGCGCAGGTCGACGTCACCGTTGTAGCCGGTGGTGCCGCCGCACAGGACGACCATGCCGCCGTTGTCGCACAGGTACAGGGACGTGGGGATGGTGTCGGCGCCTGAGTGCTCCAGCACGATGCGCGGGCTGCGGCGCTCGCCGAGCACCTCCCAGAAGGCCCGCCCGAAGGCGCGGGCCCCTGACAGCCAGCGGCCCATCGCCTCGTCGTCGGAGGTGTCCGGGAGCCGCCCCCAGTGGTCGAACCGCCGCCGGTCGATCCAGCCCTCGGCGCCCAGCTTGAGGCAGAACTCGCCGCGTTCCTCGCTGGAGACGACCGCGACGGGGATGCCGCCGACGTGCCGGACGAGCTGGATGGCGATGCAGCCCAGTCCGCCGGCGCCGCCCCAGACCAGCACCGGGTCGCCGGGGCGCACCGTGTGCGGCGGCCAGCCGAAGAGCTGGCGGTAGGCGGTGGCGGCGGTCGCCATGTAGCAGGCGGCCTCCGCCCAGGACAGCCGGGCGGGCTTGGGGTGGCACATGTAGTCGTCGACGACCGCGAACTGGGCGAAGGAGCCGTAGTTCTCCTCGTACCCCCACACCCGCTGGCTGGTGGACCAGGTGGGGTCGCCGCCGAGGCGGATGTCGTCGGCCTTCTCGTCCCAGCGGTTGGCGAGGACGACGACCTCGTCGCCGAGCCTCACCCCGCGCACGTCCTCGCCGACCGCCCACACGATCCCGGACAGGTCGGAGCCGCCGATGTGGAAGTCCTCGGTGGCGCCCGCCTTCTGCCGGGCGGCGATCACGTCGAGCGGCGAACCCAGCGCGGCCCAGACGTTGTTGTAGTTGATGCCGGCGGCCATCACCTTCACCAGGACCTGTCCGCGCCCCACGGGCGGGACGTCGACCACCTCGGTCCGGAAGGCGTCGACGGGCTGTCCGTAGCGCTCGCGGCGGATCAGCGAGGCGTACATCTTCTTCGGGGCGGTGCCGATCTCGGGCGCGTCACCGAGTTCGTAGAGTTCCTGGGTCGCTCTCACGCCGGCTCTCCTCAACGCGTGCTCAGGGGTGTTCAGGGGGAAGGGGAAGGGTGGTTCAGCCGCCGAGCCCGCGCAGGGCCTTGGCGACCGCCTCGCCGATGCGGGCGATCGGCTCGGGTTCGGTCATCTCGTAGTGCCCGCAGGGCACGTGGTGGTCGTACAGCGTGCCGTCGACGTGGGGCCGCCAGCTGTCGGCCTTGCCGGGCAGCACCGCCAGGTCGGCCGGGAAGTCCGTGGGTTCCTCCTCGGCCGCGCTGAAGAACAGCACGTCGCCCCGGAAGACACCGGGAGTGAACTGGGGTGCGATGCGCAGGTTGTTGCGCATGACGGCGGCGATGGCGGCGGCCTCGGCGCGGGTGACGGGGGAACTCGACGGGTCGGCCGTGACCCGGGCGTCGATCCGGTCCAGGACGGTGTCGACGCCCGGGGGTGCCGCGGCGAGGTCGACGGAGAGTCCGGCCACCCTGGACAGCAGGGCCGCCACCTGGCGTTCGGCCGCGTCGGGGTCATGGGCGGTGCCGTGCGGCTGGGGTGCGTCGAGCATGGCGAGGAGTTCGACCCGCTCGCCGTCGCGCTGGAGGGCGCAGGCCATGGCGTGCGCGACGAATCCGCCGTAGGACCAGCCCAGCAGCCGGTACGGGCCGTGCGGCTGCACGCCGCGCACCAGGTCGAGGTAGTGGGCGACCATGGCGGCGGCGTCCGGCGCGGGCGGGGTGGTGCCGTCGAGGCCGGCCGCCTGGATGCCGTGGACGGGCTGGTCGCCGCCGAGGTGGGGCAGCAGACCCGTGTAGCGCCAGGACACGCCCGCGCCGGGGTGGACGCAGAACAGGGGGGTGGCGGTGCCCTCGGCGCGCAGCGGCAGCAGCGGGCTCAGCGCGGTCGGGGTCTTCCCGGTGGTGGTTCCGTCCGGTTCGTCGGCGGAGGCGAGGACCCCGGCCACCGTGGGCGCGGCCAGCAAGGTCGCCGCCGGGACGTCGAGGACGCCGGCCTGGCGGAGCCGGCCCGCCAGCAGCACGGCGCGCATGGAGTCGCCGCCGAGGTCGAAGAAGTTGTCGTGCAGGCCGATGCCGCCGATTCCCAGGGTCTCCTCCCAGAGCCGGGTCACCGCCTGTTCGCGTTCGGTGCGCGGCGGTACGTGCTCCGTCGTCAGCCGGGGCCGCGGGGCGAGGCCGGGACCGGTGTCCCCCGTGGCCGGGGTGTCGTCGGAGGCGGCGGGGGCGGTCCGGGCGCCGGGGGCGTCGATCCAGTGGCGCCGGCGGTCGAAGGCGTACGGGGGCAGCGGCGCCCGCCGGGGCGCGCCCGGCACCGGGGGCAGGGCGCTCTCCACACCCGCGCTCCACAGCCGTCCCAGCGCCTCGGCGAGGACGAACCCGTCGGACGCCTCGGCCTTGGCGTGCCGCATGGTGGTCACGGTCACCGGTGCCTCGTCGGCGAGCCGGCCGGTGGCCAGCTTGGTCAGGGTGTCGCCCGGCCCGATCTCCACGAGGACGGGGTGCATGCGGTCCCAGAGGGCGGCGATGCCGTCGGCGAACCGCACGGTGGCGCGGGTGTGGTCGATCCAGTGGCGTACGGAGACGGCCTGGGCGTCGGTGACCCAGGTGCCGGTGACGTTGGTGACGTACGGGATGCGCGGGGGGCGCAGGGTGACCTGGCGGAGGTGGGTCTCGTAGGCCGGCAGGACCGGGTCCAGGACGTGGGAGTGGGCCGCGACGGGGATGCGCAGACGGCGGAACGGCACGCCCCGGCGCGTCAGTTCGGCCTCGAAGCGGGTGACGGCGTCGAGGTGTCCGGCGACGGTGCAGGCGTGGGGGCCGTTGACGGCGGCGAGGGACAGTTCGTCGTCGAGCAGCGGCCGGATCTCCTCGGCCGGGGCGGCGACGCCGACGGTGGCTCCTCCGGCGGAGCTGATGAGCCGGATGCGTTCGGTGACCAGGGGCAGCATGTCCTCGAGGTCGATGACGCCGGCCAGGCAGGCGGCCGTGTACTCGCCGAGCGAGTGGCCGATCAGCGCGTCGGGGCGTACGCCCGACTCGATGAGTGTGCGGGCCAGGGCGTACTCGGTGACCACGAGCCCGAGGAAGGCCGAGGTGTCGTCGGGGCGCCGTTCCTCGAAGAGGGCGGTGCGCAGGTCGGCGCCGAGGACGGGCCGCAGGATGCGGGCGCACTCGTCGACGGTGTCGCGGTAGACGGTGTGGTCGCGGTACAGCTCCGCGCCCATGCCGGGGTACTGGGTGCCGCCGCCGGGCAGCAGGAACGCCACGCGGGCCGGGTCGTCGGAGAGCGGCGGGGTGGCGGGGGCGGCGGTGCGCAGCGCGCCGAGGGCCTCCTCGCGGGAGGCCGCCGTGACGGTGAGCCGGTGGCGCAGGGCGGGCCGGTCGGTGCGCAGGGAGTGGGCCACGTCGTCCAGGCGCAGCTCCGGGCGGCGTTCGAGGTGCCGGGCGAGGGCGTCGGCCTGGCCGCGCAGGGCGCCCGCGGTCCGGGCGGACAGCGGCAGCACCAGGCGGCGTCCGTCCTCGGGCGGGCGGGGCGCGGCGGGGGCGGTGGGCGGGGCCTCCTCCAGGATGACGTGGGCGTTGGTGCCGCCGATGCCGAAGGCACTGACGGCGGCGCGGCGGGGGTGCTCCCCCGCGGGCCAGTCCTCCAGGGCGGTGGGCACGCGGAAGGGGCTGGCGTCGAAGTCGATGAGCGGGTTGGGCCGTTCGAAGTGCAGGCTCGGCGGGATCTGCCGGTGTTCCAGGGCGAGGACCGCCTTGATGAGTCCGGCGATGCCGGCGGCGGCTCCGAGGTGGCCGATGTTGGTCTTGACCGAGCCGAGCGCGCAGAACCCGGTCCGCCGCGTGCTCTGCCGGAACGCCTCCGTCAGGGCGGACACCTCGATCGGGTCGCCGAGTTTGGTGGCGGTGCCGTGCGCCTCGACCAGGCCGATGGTGGCGGCGTCGACCTCCGCCTGGGCCTGGGCGGCGAGGACGACCTCGGTCTGTCCGGGGGCGCTGGGCGCGCTGAAGCCGACCTTGCGGCGGCCGTCGTTGTTGACGGCGCTGCCGCGGATGACGGCGCGGATGCGGTCGCCGTCGGCGAGGGCGTCCGCCAGCCGTTTGAGCACGACGGCTCCCACGCCGTCGCCGGAGGAGGTGCCGGCGGCGTCCGCGGCGAAGGCGCGGCAGTGGCCATCGGGCGAGAACGGCCCGTCGGGTACGTGGCGGTAGCCCAGGACGGCGGAGGGGTTGAGGGAGACGGCGGCGGCGAGCGCGGTGTCGCAGCGGTGGTCCAGCAGGTCCTGGCAGGCGGTGTGCACGGCGACCAGCGCGGTGGAGCAGGCCGTCTGGAGCGACACGCTCGGGCCGGTGAGGCCCAGTTCGTAGGAGAGACGGGTGGCGAGGGTGCCGAGGGAGTTGGCGGTGGCCGCGTGGACGAGCGCCACCGAGCCGGGCTGCCCGGCGAAGCGCGGGTACACGTGGGCCGGGTAGTAGCGGCTGTCGCCGGCGCCCGCGTACACGCCGAACGCCTCGCCCGTACGGTCCCCGCCGAGGCAGCCGGCGTCCTCCAGGGCGTGGTACGCCGTCTCCAGCAGCAGCCGCTGCTGGGGGTCGACAACGGCGGCCTCGGCGGGGCTGTAGCCGAAGAAGCCGGAGTCGAAGCGGTCGATGCCCTCGACGACGGACGCCATCCGGATCAGTGCCGGGTCGTCCAGGTCGCGCGGGTCACCGCCCGCGGCGAGGAACTCCTCGTCGGTGACGGGCCGGATCGCCTCCCGGCCGGCCGCGAGGTTCTCCCAGAAGGCGTCGAGGTCGTCGGCGCCGGGGAAGCGGCCCGCCATGCCGATGACGGCGACGGCGGGGAGGTCCTCGTCGTGGGGTGTGCTGGTGTCGTGCACGGCCTGTGCCTCGTCCTCTCCCGGCTCGGTGGTGTCGTGCGCGGACTTCGCCCCGTCCCGGTCCGGGCCGGTGGTGTCGTGCGCGGACTTCGCCCCGTCCCGGTCCGGGCCGGTGGTGTCGTGCGCGGACTTCGCCCCGTCCCGGCCCGGGCCGGTGGTGTCGCGCGCGGACTTCGTCCCGTCCCGGCCCGGCTCGGTGGGTTCACGCACGGCCCCGGTCCTTCCCGTGTCGTGCGGCGCGGCGCGCGCGGGCGGCGCGCTGGCGCTGTGCTTGTTCCCTGGCGTGGTCCAGGCCGCCGCCGGCCTCCGGCCGGGGTGACGGTCCGGCCTCCGCCACCGGGGCGGCGCCCCGCTCCGACAGGTGGCGGGCGAGGTCCCGGACGGTGGGGTGGGCGAAGAGGTCGACCACCGACAGGTCGGTGCCGAAGGCCCGGTTGACGGCGGTCTGGGCGGTGACCAGGAGCAGGGAGTTGCCGCCCAGGTCGAAGAAGTTCTCGTCCCGGCCCACCCGGTCGCGGCCCAGGACGCCGCACCACACCTCGGCGAGCCGGCTCTCCAGCCGCCGCGGGTCCTCCCCCGTCTCCGCCCCGTCCTCGTACGGGCGGGCGGTGGTGCCCGCCGAGCGCAGCGTCCACGCGTCGGACAGGCCGGCCGCGCGGGCGCCGTCGGCCGCCGCGCGGCACAGGGCGCCCAGGTCGGTGCCGTCCTCCAGGCCGACGCGCGCGGCCAGGCGCCGCACCTGCCGCACGGGGGCCACGACGTGGCTGCGGACCCAGGGGGCGGTGCGGTCGGCGCCGATCAGCAGGTGCGGCTCGTCCAGGGAGCGGGCCAGGTCGAACGAGCGCAGCGCGGCGGGGACGTCGAGCAGCCGGTAGCCGCGTGCCTCGGTGAGCGCGGTGAGCCCGTAGCCGCGGCTCATGCCGCGCTCGCGCCACATACTCCAGGCCAGGGACTGCGCGGGCAGGCCGAGGCGGCGGCGGTAGTGGGCGAGGGCGTCCAGGTAGGCGTTGGCGGCGGCGTAGGCGGCGTTCATGGCGCCGCCGAAGAAGCCGTTCACCGAGGAGAAGGTGACGAAGGAACCGACCGGGTGGTCGGCGGTGAGCCGGTGCAGCGTCCACGCGCCGCGCACCTTGGCTTCCAGCGCCCGGCGCCAGGTGGCGGCGTCCAGCTCCCCCACGGGCCGTTCCACGAACGTGCCGGCCAGGTGCAGCACCGACCCCAGGGGCACGCCCCACGCCTCGGCGGCGTCCTCCACCGCGGCCCGTACCCGGCGTTCGTCGGTGACGTCGGCACAGGCGTAGCGGACCTCGCCCAGCTCCCTCAGCCGCGCCGGAACGGCGGCCTCGGACGCCGGTGTGCGGCCCACGATCAGCAGCCGGGTACCGGGAGTGCGGAGCAGATGCGCCGCGATCTCGGCGCCGACGCCGCCCAGTCCCCCGGTGAGCAGGGTGAAGCCGTCGTGCGCGGGCGGCTCCGCGCGGGACGGGGTGTCGGGCAGGGGGGCGAGGCGGCGTACGTGCCGGTGCCCGTCGCGGTACGCCACCTCCGCGCCGTCCGTGGTGACCGTCGCCTCGGCCAGCAGGACGGGCAGCGGGTCCTCACCCCCGTCCGGTGCGAGGTCGAGGTGCGCGGCGCGCAGCCGACCGGATTCCTCGGCCAGCGACTTGAGGAGCGCGCCCGCCATGGCGTGGGCCGGGGAGGGGCGGTCGCCGGGGCCCACGGCCTGGGCACCCGCCGTCACGTGGACGAGGTCGACGGGGCGCTGCCGTCCGGGCCGGGTGGTGAGGGCGCGGGCGAACGCGAGCAGTCGCTCCGCGTCTGCCGTGTCGTCCGGCGCCGTCTCCGGGTCTCCCGTGCCGCGCAGCCCTTCGATGTGGAGGACGGCGTCGACCGGTCGCTGGTCGTGCTCCAACTGATCCAGCAGCGTGGCGTAGTCGGACCGCTCGGCGGGCCGCACCCTGTAGTGCGCGGCGTCGAGCCGGGCGTACGACGCTCCCTCACCGACCACCGTGCACAGGCCGCCGGCGGACCGCAGCGCGTCGGCGAGCCGTTCCGCGAGCTTCCCGACCCGGGGGTCGCCGCCCGCCAGGACGAGGGTGTGCCGGCCGGGCGCCGTCGTAGGGGCACCGGGGTGTTCCGCCCGCTGCCACACCGGTCGCAGGAACCAGTCGGGGACGGTCGCGGCGGTGCCCAGCAGCACCTGGGTCCGGCGGACCTCGTCGTCGAAGTCGCCCGCCTCGAAGCCCTTGCGCAGCTTGGTGCGCTGGATCTTGCCGATCTCGGTCTTGGGCACGGCGTCCCGCGCGACCGGGATGAGGAAGACCGGGCTGACGCCGATCTCCCGGGTCACCTTGCCGGTGATCTCGCGGAGGGCGGTGGCCGGTTCTGCGGCGGCTTCGGGGGTGAGGTGGAAGAACAGGGCCAGTTCGTCGGTGGGCGACGACGGGTCGGTGCGCACCGCGACCGCGGCGGTGAAACTCCGCTCCACGTACGGCAGTTCCTCGACGCAGGCCTCGATCTCGTGGCTGTAGTGGTTGACGCCGTTGACGATGATGACGTCCTTGGCGCGGCCGGTGATGTACAGCTCGCCGTCCCGCAGGAACGCCAGGTCGCCGGTGTCGAACCAGCCGTCCTCGGTGAACGCCTCCGCGTTGGCCGCCGGGTTGTCGTGGTAGCCGCCGGTCACGGAGGTGCCGCGGACCTGGAGCCGGCCGGCGTCCCCTTCGGTGAGGACCGTGTCCTGCCCGTCGACGATCCGCATGGCGAAGCCGGGGTAGGGCCGGCCGCAGCTGACGAACGTCCCCTCGTCCGCGACGGGTTCGCCGGGCAGGACGGCGTCGGTGACCACGGAGCAGGTCTCGGACATGCCCCAGCCGGGATGCATCACGTGCTGCGGCAGGCCGAACGGCTTCAGCGTGTGCAGGAAGCGGCGGGCGGCCGGGGCGACGACGACCTCACCGGCGTTCATCACCAGCCGCATAGGGGACAGGTCCCAGGTGCGGCCGGTGAAGCGGTGGGACTGCTCGGCGAGGAGCCCGAAGGCGAAGTTGGGCGCCCAGGTGACGGTGACCCGGTGCCGGTCGGCGAGGTCCATCCAGCGCAGCGGGTCCTGGAGGATCCAGGAGGTGGGGGCGTGGATCTGGCGGCAGCCCAGGTACACGTCCCGCAGGTGGAACATCACCACGCCGGTGACGTGGTCGAGCGGGATCCAGTTCAGGGAGACGTCGTCCGCGCCGAGCCCGTTCAGCTGCTCGGTGGCGGCGGAGCGGGTCAGCACGTTGCGGTGGGTGAGCCGCACCGCCTTGGGCAGGCCGGTGCTGCCGGACGTCATCAGCATCAGCAGGAGGTCGTCGGGCGCGGCGGGGTGCCAGTCGTGGTCCTCGGGCGCCTCGCGCAGCGCGTCGGCCGTGGTGAGCCGCAGCCCGGGCCGGTCCTGCCGGGCGGCGAGGGCGCGCAGCCCGGCCTCGCGGGCGGCGGAGCACACGATCCACGGCCGGCCGAGCATCCGCCAGATGCCCTCCAGCTTGGTCAGCGCCGCCGAGGGCGTGTCGTAGGAGGCGGGGACGGTCAGCGGGACGGCGACGAAGCCGCCGAGGACGCAGCCCCACAGGACGGCGAGGAAGTCCTCGGTGGCGTCGCACTGGAGGATGACCGTGTCGCCCGGGCGCAGGCCCACCCGGCGCAGACCGGCGAGGACGCGGGAGGCCTCGGGGATCAGGGAGGCGTAGGTGCGCCGGTGTTCGCTGCCGTCGGGGTGGACGTGGACGATGTCGCCCCGGTCCCGTGCGGCGGCGCGGCGCAGGGCCTCGGCCCAGCTCGGCACGGACGGCTCGGTCAGAGCGGGGCCCTCGCTGAGCGCCGGGACGGCGGACGCGCGGTCGGTGCGGGCGGGGGCGGGGGCGGGTTCCGTGGTGCGGTCGGGCAGGCCGGTGTGGCGGCGGTCCGGTTCCTCGGGGGTGTTCTCCACCGTCACCTCGGCGGTGGTGACGCCGGGGAGGGCGGCCAGGCGTTCCCGCCAGGCTCCGGCCGCGGTGCGGTCGACGGCGGGCAGGGCGCGCAGGGCCGCGGTGTCGACGGTGCCGTCCGCTGCGCGGGGCAGCGCGTTGACCGCCGTGACGCGGACGGTGCCGTGGCCGGCGCGGTCCAGGGCGTCCTCGACGCGTTCGGCGGCGTCCGCCCGCCCCGGCACCACGTACAGGCGCGGTGGGGTGCCGTCGGCGCCGGGCAGGGCGCGGGCGGCGCGGATGCCGGGCACGGCGAGGGCCGCGTCCTCCAGTTCCGCGGGGCCGGTCGCGGCCGGGGCGGGGGTGCGCCCGGGGAGCGCGGGCAGTTCCGAGACGCGAGCCCCGGGGTCGGCACCCACCGTGCGCAGGGTCTCGTGCAGGGCGTGGGTGAACGCCTCGGCGGTGCCGGCGTCGTACAGGTCGGTGGCGTACTCGACGTGCAGGGTCAGGCCGTCGGGGGCGCCCTCGGGAGTGTGGCGTTCCAGGACGTCCACGAAGAGGTCGAACTTGGCGGTGCCGGTGGCGGTGGGCCGCAACTCGGCTCGCGTGGAGTCCAGTTCGAGGACGGCGGGTGCGTTGTTCTGCAGGGCCAGCATCACCTGGAACAGGGGGTGCCGGCCGGGTGTGCGGGGCGGGTTGAGGTCGTCCACCAGCCGGTCGAAGGGCAGGTCCTGGTGGTCGAGGGCGGCCAGGTCGGCGGTGCGCAGCCGGGCGAGGAGGTCCCGGAAGGCGGGGTCGCCGGAGGTGTCGGCGCGCAGCACCAGGGTGTTGGTGATCAGGCCGATCAGGGGGTCCAGCGCGGGTTCGGTGCGCCCCGCGACGGGAGTGCCGAGGACGATGTCCTCGCCGGCGCCGCAGCGGGTGAGCAGGGCGCTGACGGCGGCATGCAGCACCATGAACAGGCTGGTGCCCCCATGGTCGGCGAGGCGCAGCAGGTCGCGGTGCAGGGTGGCGTCGACGGTGGTCTCGACGTGCGCGCCGCGGCCGCGCGGTGCGGTGGGGCGCGGCCGGTCGCCGGGCAGGGTGCACTCCTCGGGCAGGCCGTCCAGCGCGGTGCGCCAGTGGGCGGTGAGCCGCTCCAGCCGGCCCGGGCCGTCCGGTGCGGGGGCCAGCAGGGCGCGCTGCCACAGCGCGTAGTCGGCGTACTGCACCGGCAGCGGGGTCCACGCGGGCGCCCGCCCGGCCCGGCGGGCCGCGTAGGCGGTGCTCAGGTCGGCGGCGAAGGGGCCGAGCGACCAGCCGTCGGCCGCGCTGTGGTGCAGGACGAACAGCAGCGCCCGCTCGCTGCCGGTGCCCAGCAGCCAGACGGCGAGGGGGCTTTCGGCGGTGAGGTCGAAGCGGTGCCGCAGCGCGGCGGTGACGTGGGCGGCGGTCTCCGCGGCGGGGCAGTCGACGCGCCGCAGGACCGGGCGCAGCTCCCCCGGCGGCAGGATGCACTGGTGGGGGACGCCGTCGTGCTCGGTGATCACGGTCCGCAGGATCTCGTGGCGGTCGGCCAGGTCGCCGAGGGCCGACCGGAGCGCCTCGGTGTCGAGGCCGGCGTCGACCGGGACGAGGAGCGGGATGTGGTAGGTGGCCGCTCCCTCGTCGAGCCGGTTCAGGAACCACATGCGTTCCTGGGCGAAGGACAGCGGCACCCGCTGCGGGCGTACGGCGCCTGCGAGGGCCGGCCGGGGCGGGGCGTCGTCCGCCCGTACGTCGAGCCGTCGGGCGAGGGCGGCCGGGGTCGGGGTCTCGAACAGGGCGGTGATGGGGATCTCGGCGCCGGTCTCGTGCCGCAGGCGGGCCAGCAGGCGGGTGGCGAGGAGGGAGTCGCCGCCGAGGTCGAAGAAGTTCACGTCGGTGCCCACGGTGTCCCGGGGCAGTTTCAGTACGTCCTCGAACAGGGCGCACACCACGGCCTGTTGCGGTGTCGTGGGGCGGGTGCCGGACGCGGCGGCGGTGAAGTCGGGGGCGGGCAGGGCCTGGACGTCGAGTTTGCCGTTCGCGGTCAGCGGCAGCGTGTCCACCGGGACGCAGGCGGCCGGGACCATGTGTTCGGGCAGGTGGGCGGCGGCGTGGGCGCGCAGTTCGGCGGGGTCCACGGGGTCGTCGCCCGCGGGGACGGTGTAGGCGACGAGGTGCACAGTGCCGTTGTCGGCGCGGCGGGGCACGACGGCGGCGCGGGCGACGCCCGGATGGGCGGCGAGGACGGCCTCGATCTCGCCGGGTTCGACGCGGAAGCCGCGCAGCTGCACCTGGGCGTCGGCGCGGCCGACGTAGTCGAGCGTGCCGTCGGGGCGGCGCCGGGCCAGGTCGCCCGAACGGTACATGCGGGTGCCGGGCAGGCCGTAGGGGTCGTCGAGGAAGCGCTCGGCGGTCAGTTCGGGCCGGTTCAGGTATCCGGTGGCGACGCCGGCGCCGGAGACGTACATCTCGCCGGTCGCGCCGGGCGGCACCGGGCGCCCCGCGGCGTCCAGCAGGTGGACGCGGAGGTCGGCGAGCGGGGTGCCGATGACGCTGCCGCGGCGCGGGTCGTCCAGGTCGGCGCGGGTGAGGCGGTGGTGGGTGACGTGCACGGTGGTCTCGGTGATGCCGTACATGTTCACCAGCGCCGGGCGGTCCAGGCCGTGCCGGTCGGCCCAGGGGCGCAGCCGCGCGGGGCGCAGGGCCTCGCCGCCGAGGACGACGTAGCGCAACGCCCCGGTGTCCCCGGCCCGTTCCAGGTCGGCGTCGATCAGCTGTTCGAAGGCGGACGGCGTCTGGTTGAGGACGGTCACGCCCTCGCGGTGCAGCAGTTCCAGGAACTCGCGCGGCGAGCGGCTGACGGCGTGCGGCACGACGACGACCCGGCCGCCGTGCAGCAGGGCGCCCCAGATCTCCCAGACGGAGAAGTCGAAGGCGTAGGAGTGGAACAGCGTCCACACGTCGTCGGCGCGGAAGTCGAAGTGCCCGGCCGCGGCGGCGAGGAGGCGCACGACGTTCGCGTGCGGGACGGGCACGCCCTTGGGGCGGCCGGTGGAGCCCGAGGTGTGGATGATGTACGCGATGTCGGACGGGCTCACCGGCCCGTTCCGGTCGGTGTCGCTCAGGTCGGCGGCGGGGCGGCGGGCGAGGTCCGCCGCGACCTCCGGGTCGTCCAGCAGGACGGCGGGGAGGGTGTCCGGGGCGAGGTGGGCGTGGGCGCGCTCGGTGACGAGGACGACGGGGTCCGTGTCCTCGACGACCAGCCGCAGCCGCTCGGCCGGGTGACCGGGGTCCAGGGGCAGGTAGGCGGCGCCGGTCTTGAGCACGGCCAGCAGGGCGGGCAGCAGCCGCACGCCGCGTTCCAGGGCCAGCGCCACCACCCGGCCCGGGGCGGCGCCGTGTTCGGTCAGCAGCCGGGCCAGGCGGTTGGCCTCGGCGTTGAGCGCGGCGTACGTGAGCCGTTCGTCCCCGCAGGTGACGGCGGTCCGCTCGGGCCCGGCCGCCGCCCGCTCCTCGAACAGCTCCGTGAGGGTCCGCTCGACCGGATACGTGTGCACGGGTGTGTCGCGGGGGTGTTCGCCCGGCAGCAGGATGTCCAGGTCGCCCAGCGGCGTCGTCGGCTCCGCCTCGGCCAGCCGGCGCAGCAGCGTGCGGAACCGGTCGCGGTGCAGGGCGAGTTCGTCCTCCTCGTACAGGGCAGGGTTGGCGTCGAGGGCCAGCCACAGTCCGCCGGGGCGGGCGCCGGGGCGCACCGAGATCTGGAGGTCGTCGACGGCTCCGCCGGACAGGTGGTGCCAGGTGGTGGGGTGTCCGCCGAAGACCGGGGACTCGTCGAACGGGACGATGTTGAGGACCGGCCCGTACAGCCGGCGCCCGGTGCCCAGCAGGCCCAGGTCGCGGCGGAGGAACTCGCCCCGGTAGCGCTGGTGGCGGCGCAGGGCCTCCAGTTCGCCGGCGACGGTCCGGGCCAGTTCCGCGACGGGCGTGTCGGGGGCGGCGGCCACCCGCAGCGGGAGGACGTCGGAGGCGGTGCCGGGGGTGCGCAGGGCGGCGCCGCCGAGGCGGCTCATGGTGGCCAGGCCCAGCACCAGGTCCCCGGCGCCGGTCATGCGGTGCAGGTAGGCGGCGGTGGCGGCGGTCAGCAGGTCGGTGCGCCGGACGCCGAGGCGGGCCGCGGCGGCGTCGAGGGCGTCGGTCTCGGCGGGCGTCAGTTCGGCAGTGCGGCGCAGGAAGGGCGCGGCGGGGGCGGCCGTACGGGAGGTGAGCCGGGCGGGTTCCGGCAGGCCGGCCAGGCGCCGCGCCCAGTGGTCGCGGTCGCGGGCGTACCGCTCGGAGGCGCGGTAGGCCGCCTCCTCCGCCTGGAGCCGGCTCACCGGCGCGAAGCCGCAGGGGTCCGGCTCGCGCCCCTCGGCCAGGGCGTTGTACGTCTCGGCCAGGCGCCGTCCGAGGAGCTTGTAGCTGTAGCCGTCGAGCAGGAGGTGGTGGGCCCTCAGCAGCCAGAGGAACCGGTCGGGGGCCAGGGTCAGCAGGGTGTGGGCGAACAGCGGGCCCTTGTCCAGGTCCACGGGGGCCGCGAGATCGGTGCGGACGTGGGCCCACGCGGCGGCTTCGGGATCGTCGGCGCCGCTGACGTCGACCCGGTGCAGGGTCCAGTCGTCCGCGTCCGGGGCGAGGTGGCAGCGCGGTCCGTCGTCGGTGTCGGCGAACCGCAGGGCGAAGGTGTCGGCCTCGCCGACGGTGCGCCGCAGCGCGGTCTCGAACAGGGTGGTGTCGAGGGGGCCGTGGATCTCCACCGCCTCCGCGGTGTTGTACGCGGCGCTGTCCGGTGCGAGCCGCCCGGCGTACCAGAGGCCCTCCTGGGCTCCGGACAGCGGTCGACGTTCGTCCTCCTGGAGTGACATAGCACAACCCTCACGTGGCAAGCCGTAATGTCCCGGACGGCGAAGGCCCGGCCGGATCGAACGGGTGCGGTCACCGCTCCGCGCCGCCCTCGCGTGTGGGTACGCGCCGGGCCGGCCCGCAGGGCGGAAAGGAGGCCGCACGCCGAGGGCGGGGGATCACGTCACCCGCCCCGGTTTCACGGCACAGCACGGTGGTGCACCGGAACCGGCCGGGTCAAGGGGAACCGGGTTCCCCGGACGCCGGTTCAGGGATTTCCCTGAAGAATGCGGAGCCGGGGATTGCGCGCACCGGTTCAACTTTTAGGGAAATCACGTGACTTCCCCTCGCGTCGGGTTCCCGGCTGGATTCCGCAGCGTTCCGCCGTGCACTCTCGAAATGCCCCTGGCATCCCCGCGGACAGTCGCGGTGGCGAACCGGTTCCGGGCCGTGGACCCGAAATGAACGACGGAAAGAAGGCTGACGGCATGCACCGTGCGCTGTGTCCGGTCGAGACGCTCTACGTGGGTCAGAGAAGCAGGGCCGTTCTGTCCTGCGCCCTGCGCGGGCCCGTGGACGTGGCGGCGCTGTCGGCCGCCTTCGACGCCATGACGGAGGCCAACCCGCCGCTGCGCTCCCGTATCGAGCGGGACGGAGCGGGCCACGTCCTGCGCCTGCTCGGTGAGGACGAGCGGCCCCGGCTGGTCACTCGGACCGGCGACGGGACGGAGGCCCACGCGGCGGAGTTGAACAGGCCCCTCCCGCTCGGGGGCCCGCTGAGCCGTGCCGTCCTGGTCAGCGCGCCGGACGGCGAGAGCCACCTGTTCGTGCTGGTGGTGGACCACACCGTCATCGACGGCCACAGCAGCATCGCGCTGCACAACGCGCTGTGGGACCGCTACCGGGCGTTGGTCGACGGGGAGTCCACCGCCGAGGCCGCTGAGGCGGGCCTCCCGCGCTGGCCCGAGCCCGTCAGCCAGCTGCTGCCTCCGGCCGACGCCGCCGACACGGCGAAGTACCTCGACGGCCGTCTCGAGCAGACCCGGCGGCACCCGGTCGAGCTGGTGCCGTACGACGCCGTCACCGGCGGAGGGGCCGACGCGGACGGGCACATCGAGGTCCGCAGGCTGACCCTGGACACGGACCTCACCTCGCGGCTGCGCCGGACGGCGCGCGGCTCGGGCGTCTCCGTGCACGCCCTGATCGCCGCGGCGCTGCTGGCCACGGCCCGGCGACGCCTGGACGGCGGCGGATCCCGCACCCTCGGCTGTCTCTCCCCCGTCGACCTGCGCTCCCGGCTGTCCCCGCCGCTGCCCGCCTCCGCCCCGGTGCCCGCGGTCACCACCCACCTGCAGACCCTGGAGGTGTCCGAGGCCTGCGAGCCGCTGGAGCTGGCGCGTGCCGTGCACGCCCGCCTGAGCGACTTCCTCTCCCGCGGTGACCACTTCCACGAGATGCGCATCACGCCGGAGATCCCCGGTAACCCCGCTCTGCAGTTGGCCACGGTGATCGCCACCAACATGGGCGTCGTTCCCGGCCCGCGGCTGCCGAGCGGGCTGCGGGCGGTGGACGTGCGTCTGGTGCCGGCCCGCGAGCACTACTTCCCGCAGGCGGGGCGCAGCCCCGTCATGGCGTGCGTCGTCTCCTTCGAAGGCCGGCTCTCCATCGAGTTCCCGCACTCCACGGCCTGTTACAGCCCGTCCTTCATGCGGGCGTTCCGCGACGACGTGCGCGCCGGGCTCCTCGGCTTCGCGACCGCGGCGGAGCCCGGGGGCGCCCGCGCCGCCACCGGCTGACCACGGCCCCTCCGCCACCCCCGTCCCCGCCCGCCCGGCTGCCGTAAGGAAGCGCTGCCCGACATGACCACCGTCAGCGAACCCCCCTCCCCCCTGACGCTGCTCCCCCGAGCCCAGGCGGGTGACGAGCACGCGATGAACCGCCTGCTGACCGGCATCACGCCCTATGTCGCGCGTATCTGCAGGTCCATCACCCATGACGACGGTGCCGACGCCACGCAGGAGGCGCTGCTCGCCGTCTACCGCGGCCTGGGTTCCCTGCGCGAACCGGCGGCGTTCTACGGCTGGGTGCGCTCGGTGACGGTCCGCGAGGCCGTCCGCACCGCCAAGCGCTACGGCGAGGAACGCTGCTGTTCCGAGGTGGAGTCGCGGCAGGAGACGAACCCCCTGGACGCGGTGCACATCAGTGACGTGCTGGAGCGTCTGTCCCGGGCGCACCGGCAGGTCCTCACCCTGCGTGCCTACGGGCTCAACGAGGAGGAGATGGCCGAGGTGCTCGCCCTGCCCGTGGGTACCGTCCGCTCCCGTCTCTTCCGGGCCCGCCGTCGGTTCCAGGAGGCGTGGCAGCCCTCGGCGGCGTGACGCCGGAACCGGCGCCCCGGGGCCGGGCCCGCACGAAGGCGGCTGTGGCGGTGCGTCACCGCCACAGCCGCCGCATGGGGCTCGACGAGCCCCCTTCCGCGCTACCGCACGCGTTCCGGGAGGACGCGCGGGGGCCACTGGCCTGTGGCGAACATCCCGAGCGCGTGCGCCCGCGCCACCAGGGCGGGGCGGTTGGACACGTCGAAGCGCCGCAGCATCTGCCCGACGCGGTACTCGATTCCCTGACGGCTCAGATAGAGACGGGAGGCCAACTGCACCGTGGACTCGCCACTCGCCACACCTTCCAGGACCTGCGCGTCGAGGGCGCTGAGTACAGGCCCGCCGGAAGTCTCGCCTTCGGACCGGCGCAGGAAGACGACGACGCCGACCATGTCCCCCGAAGGTTTCCTGACGGCGACCGCGGTGATTTCCGCCTGGAAATTCCGGCCGGTGCCGTCCCGGCCCGTCACCTTTTCCTCGAATCGCCGACTGCTTCCCGAGGAAAGCGCGGTGAACCGTTCCCGCAGCCGTGCGGGAACGGATGAGCGGAGAAGGTCGAGCAGGCCGTGCCCGCGTATTTCTTCGACGCTCAGTCCGAATTGGCGGGCGAATCCGGGGTCCGCGGCCGTGACGACCAGGTCCCCGGGGGACACGTGGGCTCTGCAGGCGTCCGCCGGGGCGGCACCTCCCGGCGCGCCGTTTCCGGTCGGGGCGCGGCGAGCGGGGGCGGCCGCAGCGGCGGCTCTCCTGTTCTTGCGGGGCGAGGCGTCGGGGAAACTCGTGGTCGCCACGGACGTACCGTCCTTCTTCCTGCGCGTGGGGGCTGGGAAGGGTGAGCGGACGCGGAGCGGACCGGTGCGCCGTGCCTGGGTGTCGACGAGCGTCCGGTAACGGCGCGTGCCACCTCGTCGGTGGCCGGCGCCGGTGTCCGCGTCGCCCCGGGGCGGCCGGCGGCGGGGCGCCGGGTTCCCGGGTCGGTCAGGGTGAGCAGAGGAGGCGGCGCCGGGGCGGCCGGCACCCGACTGCCGTGGATAACGTTGTCATGGCCACTCGATCTCGGTGTCCGATCCTGGCGGAAGGCCACCGGACGGACCGGCGGGCCGTACGTCCGGCCTTCGTGAGGGGCGCGGTCGGGAGCTGCGCAGCACGAAAACCTCCACATGACGAAGACGGGATCACATCAAGGGGGCGCTCTCGAGACTAAGGGTCGGCAACCCGTGTGGCAAGAGTTTGCCAGATGGCCTCGGCGACCTGGCAACTCCCTTGCGATCGGGCCTCTTTCGGGCAGCGTGAAGCCCGATCCAAACACTTCCCGCAGCGTCGGGTACCGCCTCCGCAAGGGCCGGTTGACCTGCACTTAACGGCTTGTAGCCCCTTGCCGGGCTTCATAGAGTGTTGACAACCCGCGCGCCCGACCGGGCAGGCGGGGACCACGACACCTGTTGGCCGCGTCATGGAACAAGAGGGGAGAGATGCTCGAACAGCCGTATTTCGGCCGTCGGTTGAAGAGGCTTCGGCTGGCACGGGGCCTGAGCCAGGCCGGCCTCGTCGGCGAGGGCATGTCGACGGGATACCTGTCACGTCTGGAGTCCGGTGACCGGCCTCCCACCGAGCGCGCCGTGTCCTACCTCGCCCACCGGCTCGGCGTCGACACGTCCGCCCTGACCGGTCCTGCGGACGGCAGGTCCCTGACCGGGGTACTGGCCGCCGTGGCCTCGGCGCCGCCCGGAACGGACGACACGGCGGCTCTCAGCCGCGCGGTCGAGGAGGACGCGGGCGAGGATCCCGCCGCCCGCTGGCAGGCCCTGTGGCTGCTGAGCCGCGCCGCCGGCCACGACGGCGACTACGAGCTGGAGCGCACGCGGCTGCTGGAACTCATCGAGCTTAGCGATCTGTTGGAGGCACCGGAACTCCGGGCCCGGTCGCGCGTCCGGTACGCCCGTTGCACACGCGCCCTGGGCGACATGCGCACGGCCGAACCGGCGGCCGTGGAGGCGCTGTCCGTGGCCCGCGCCGCGGAACTGGGCGTGTCCGACACCCTGGCCGCCCTGATGGTGCTGATCAGCATCGAGACGGAACTCGGCAGGCTGGAGACGGCCGGCCGGCACGTCGCCGAACTGGAGCGGGATCTGCTGCCCGTGGCCACATCCGCCCAGGCGGCCGAAGCGTTGTGGACGGCCGCAGTGGTCAGCAACCGCCAGGGCGACGACGCGACCGCCCGGGCCAGGCTGGACACCGCCCTGGGCCTGCTGAAGGGCAAGGACGACCTGACCCTGTGGACCCGGCTACGGGCCGCCGCCACCGCCGCCGCGCTGCAGATGTCACCGCCCGGCGTGGCCGCCGCCGAGCGCTGGCTGGGCGAGGCCGCCTCCGTCCTCCACCTGATCGGCACCCCTCTGCAGCTCCAGGAGCTGCGGGCGCTCCAGGCCCACCTCGCCTTCCATCAGGGCCGGCTGGACGACGCCCGGGCCCTCAGCCGGACCCTGCGCGCCGAGGAGGACCTGCGCCTCTCCTACCGTGACCGGGTACGGCTGTCGGTCCTCGACGGCCGGCTGATGATCCTGGCGGGCCGCGCCGACGAGGGCGTCGCCGCCCTGCAACGGCTCGGGCGGCAGGCGGCGGAGTCCGGGAACCTCGACCTGGCGGCCCACATCTGGCAGGCCCTGGCCACCACCCTGGCCGACGTCCGCTCCCCCGGGGCACGGACGCGGACACCGGAGCGGGGCGACTCCGGACGCCACCGCGCCTCCGGCTCCTGAACGGCCCGCGCACGCCCGGCGCCTCGGTGCGCGGGCCGTGTTCGCGATGTGCGGCCATGCGGCCGGCGCCGACCGCCGCCCCGCGGCCGCGACGGAGCGGGTGGGACCACCGCCGGAACAGTTCCCATGCCCCGTAGCGCTCCGAACGAGACGACGTCATGGGTGAGGGACCGGGCCAGGTGGATTTCACCTGGGCGGGCGGCCCGGATGCGCACCGTGTGAGCCGTTGCCGAGTCGGCGAGCCGGGTCCGTGGTCGTGGGAGCGTTGGCCGAGGACCGGTCCGGGCGGCGCTGCCGACCGTGAACGTGAGAAGGACCGGTCCCGTCGGGCCTCTCGGGAGGCGGACCGTGATCGCTGGTCGGCCCGTTACTCGTACCGGTACTTCAGCGCATCCGCCTCCGCCCGCTCGATGTCGGCGATCGTCGGTTCCGGCATCCGCAGCTGGGCCGGCGTCACCTCGGCCGAGGTCGGCTGCGCGTCCGCCGGCAGCCACTGCTCCGGCTTCCAGGCCCCGCCGCGCAGGAGCGGCTTGGGGCAGTGCGGGTGGACCTCCTCGATCCCCGGCACCAGCGCACCGGCCGGCGGCTTGCCCACGGCGGTCAGCCGCGACAGCAGCTCCGGGCGGGTGGAGACGCGGGCCCGGCCGTTCACCCTGAGCGTCGTGGTGCGCCCCGGGACGACGAACAGCAGCCCGGCCCGTCCGGTGGCGATGACGTTCTGCAGGGTGTCCAGGCGCTTGTTGCCGGTCGCGTCCGGTATCGCCACCGTCCGTGGGTCCAGGACGGTGGCGAACCCGGCGGGGCCGCCGCGCGGGGAAACGTCGCAGTTGCCCTCGGCGTCCGCGCCGGCGACCAGGACCAGTGACGAGCAGCCGATCGACCGCCGGGCCTGCTCGGTGAGTTCGGTCATCTGCTTGCGCGACGCCGTCTCCTTGGGGAGTTCGTGGACCCGGCGCAGCGCCTCCTGGTCGGGCACGGCGTCGAGGCGGAGCGAGTCGAAGGCACTGCCGGCAAGGAGTGGCGTCATGCCCCGCCCCTGCGGGACCGGTCGAACTCCCGACCGACGGTCCGGCCGTGAAGGTCCTCGCCGAGGCCGACCGGCCACCGGGGACGGGGCGCCCGGAGCGGCGGGCGGGTGGTGACGCCTCCGCACCGCACGTTCGGGAAGAACGCCCCGGACCGGTACGAGGGGATGCACGGGCTCGTCGGACGACAGCCCGCCGTGGCAGGTGACGTCAGCACGCCCGCGGACCGGGACGATGCCTGTCGGCGAGCGGTGAAGGGCGCCTACGGTGAGCCGCGGGGCGGCGGATAGCGTACGGGCATGGCGATCACGGGGAAGCGCCGCGTCCTGTACCGGCAGGGCAGCGGATTCTGGCGGATGACGGCGAAGTGGGTTCTGGTCTTCGGGGTCCTGTACCTGCTGGACGGCGGGCTGCTCCGGTCCTGGGGCGACGCTCTGGTCTGGCCGATGATCGGGATCGTGCTGTGGGTGCCGTTCGGGATCGGTGTCGTCTGGTACCCGAAGAAGAACCAGCGCGTCGAGCTGACGGAGCGTGAACTTCGGGTGCGGCGTGAGCGGCTGCCGATGGAGGAGGTGAACCTGCTGCACGTGGCGCGGCTGTGGCTGGAGGGGCGGTCAACCGCCGACAGCCAGCCGGTGCTGGAATGGCCACGGCTCGACCGGGTGGTGTGGGTGCCGCTGCGGGACGGCCGGGCGTTCGGCGTGGAGTTCCGCGACCCGGCCGCGTTCGCCGGGGTCTTCGGCGCCTTCGCGGTCGCGGCGTGCGGCGGGCCCGACATCGTCCGTGCGAGAGCCGCAGCGGAGACCTACCCGAATCCGATCCCGATGCGGTCCCGCTCCACCGGTGACGCAGGCTCCTGGCCGGACATCCTGGACATCTTCGACTGACAGCCGGGAACGCCGGCAAGGGGCAGCGCTCCGTCAGGGACACGGGGAACTGCACAGGGCCGGCGTTCTCGACCGGCTCCCGCGAGGGTGTTTCACACAGACACCGCCTCACGCGGCACCGGCGGCTCCCGCCGGGTGGCGGGCCGGACCGTCGACGCGCCCGCGCCTCCGGTCTCCTGCCCATGACCGCCGACGCGGGCATCCGGCCCTGGAAACGCTCACCGGGGCGTACGGAACACCATGTTCGAGACAGCCCCGACGAAGTCCTGTCAGGGGCGGGGTTCCAGCACCTCCAGGGTGCCCGTCTCCGTGTCGTAGCTGCGCAGGGTGGTGAGCCGGACCGACGACGGCGGCTCCGGCAGCAGCTCGAAGACCCGCGGGCCGACGAAGGCGCCGGCCCGCCGGGAGCGGCCGAGGGTGATGTGCGGGCTCCAGCGCGCGGGAGCGTGGAGAGGGTTGAGGGTCTCGGGCGGACTGTCCGAGGCCACCGCGTCCCACACCCGGCCGTGCAGGGTCGCCAGCGCGGAGTCGAGACGCAGCGCCCAGGCCAGCACCGAGGTCGGCCGCTCGAAGCGGACCACGCCGGTGACCCGCACCGGCAGCGGCAGGGTGGCGGCCACCTCGGCGAGCTCCCAGCGGATCGGAGCGGTCAGCTCCGGGCAGGCGGCCAGGGTCAGGTGCGGGCTGTTGGTCGGTGAGCGATGACGCGCCTGACTGGGCAGCCCCGCGTCCGCGAGCCGCCGCCAGGCCTCCCGGACCGCGAGGTCCGCCGTCTCGTCCAACAAAAGCTCGACTGTGCGCACTGGCGCAGCCTACCCACGGGAGCCTGCGGTTCCGCCGCCCCCACCGGCAGGACCGTCGAACCGGGTGCTCGGCCGTGGTCATGCGTGTTCTCCGGGGGCGGGCGGCCGGCAGTTCTCGGGGCGGCCCGGGGCCGTGTCCCGTCCCGGCGGGTTCCGCTCGTCGTCCGGTCGCACGTGGGTGAGCTTGGCGGGGTCGGTGACGGCGTAGACGCCGGAGACCTGGTCGCCGTCCGGGGTGAGGTCCATGACCATCACGGCGTACGGGGAGTCACCCGTGAACAGCACCGCCGCGTCGTCGCCGTTGACGCGACGGTAGCGGATGTCCAGGCTCTCGGTGCGCCGGGTGGCGTAGCCGGCCGGCATGCGGGCGGCCTTCTCCCGGCCGTGGACCGGACGCAGTCCGGCCGCCTGCCGTGCGCCTCCGCCGTCGATCCAGACCGTCAACGTCCGGGGCGAGGATCTCCATGAGCGCGGGGATGTCGCCGCCGAGGGCGGCTGCGACGAACCGCTCGGTCGCCTCCCGCCGGACGCGGGGGTGGGCGCGGTAGCGGGGGCGGCGGGCGTGCCCGTGGGCGCGGGCCCGGTGGGCGAGCTGACGTACGGAGGCAGGGCCGCGGCCGAGCATGCCGGCGATTTCGGTGCGGGGGTAGCCGAACACCTCGTGGAGGACGAACACCGCCCGTTCCAGCGGTGTGAGGGTCTCCAGGACCACCAGCATCGCCATGGAGACCGAGTCCGTACGTACCGCGTGGTCGGCGGTGTCCGGGGCGAGGCCGGTGGCGGCATCGGCGACCAGGGGTTCGAGCGGCCAGGTACCGATGTACGTCTCCCGTCGGGAGGCGACGGCGGTCTGCCGGGCGAGTGCGTGGTTCACGGCGATGCGCACGAGGTAGGCGCGCGGGTTGCCGATCTCCGCCAGCGACGCCCGACGGTTCCTGCCGGACCAGGACAGCCAGGTCTCCTGGAGCACGTCCTCGGTGTCGGCGACGCTGCCGAGCAATGTTGTAGACGACGGAGAACAGGAGTTCGCGGTGATCGACGAAGAGCCGCGTCGTGTCGTGCGCCGGGCCGTCCTGTCGTTCTCCCCCGCCCGGCCCGCGCGTTCTTGAGGGGCAGGGTGAAGACCTCCCGGACCGGGACCGTGTTCCGCGACGGCGGTGAGGGGACGACGGCGGCGACCGCGAGGAGGACCAGGGCGCTCGTGCCGGCCCAGATGACGAACGTGGTTCGCCAGTCGGTGTGGCTCTCCACGACGGTTCCCAGCGGGATGCCCACCACGGTGGCGATGGAGATGCCGGACATGACGACCGCGGCCGCCCTGTCGGCGTGGCGCTCCGGGACGATGCGCATGGCCATGCTGACACCGATGGCCCAGAACACACCGCCGGCGAAGCCCATGACGAGCCGCGTGGTCGGGATCAGCGCGTAGCTCGGTGAGACGGCGGTGACCAGGTTGCCCAGGGCCAGGATCGCCAGGAGCCCGGACAGCAGCGGACGCCGGTCGACGCGCCGGGTCCACGCCACGACGAACGGCACGCCCGGGCCGGCCGCGACGCCTTGTGCGGACCGCGGCCGCTCACCACGGCCGGGAAATCGGGGTCTCACCTCCGGGTCCTGAGGAGGCGCAGGGCTCGGTCGGTCCCGTCGTCCCTGAGAACGCCGGGGTGCGCGCTGCGGGGGTCCCCGTGCGTGGTCGTGCCGTCCGGGCCGTCGAAGACCGGACCGGGAGAGGGCCGCCTCGGTACGGCCGCGGAGCAGACGGCTCCGGCCGCGCCGTCGCGAAGGACGCTCAGTCGAGGCAGAACTCGTTGCCCTCGATGTCCTGCATCAGGATGCAGGACTCGTTGTCGTCATCGGCGTACAGCGTTCGCACGTGTACCGCGCCGAGCGCGACCAGTCGTGCGCATTCGGCCTCCAGTGCGGCGAGACGCTCTTCGCCCACGAGCCCGGTGCCGGCCCGCACGTCAAGGTGCACCCGGTTCTTGACGACCTTCCCTTCGGGAACCCGCTGGAAGAACAGTCGCGGTCCCACACCTGAGGGGTCACTGCACGCGAACCATGAGCCTCGATCCTCAGCCGGCCGCGAACGATGGAAGTCGTCCCACGTGGCGAACCCCTCCGGCGGGGGAGGTGCGACGTATCCCAGAACCTCGCACCAGAAACGAGCGACGCGCTCAGGTTCTGCGCAGTCGAAGGTGACTTGGAACTGCTTGATCGATGACATCGGCGCACCATAGCAGAGGTCCCAGGTGCTCATCTCGCGGTGAGGATCGGCACTTTGGCGGGAGACGGACCAGTGACGCCGTGGGGCTCGTCATCGGCTGTTCTGCGAGCTGTAGGGCTGGAGGAGCTGGTCGACGGGCGCGTAATCGTCGGTGAGCAGGGGGGCGTCGCCGATCCAGGACGTGAGGTCGTCGCCGGTGGCGATCTTCCAGCCGGTCTCCCGGGCGTCCAGTGCTTCCCGCATCGCGCGCAGGTCGACCGTCCGGTCGGAGGCGACCATCACCAGATTGCCCCCCTCGGGGGCGGCGGTCGGGTCGAGGCCGATGTCACCGGGGTCGCCGAGAAGGGCAACGTGCTCGAACGTCTCGCGCAGCGTGGCCGCTTCGGCACGTGCGAAGGCCAGATCACCGTGATCGATGAGGTTGGCGACGTACAGGCCGTCCTCGTCGAGCACTCTGCGCACATCGGTCATCGCTTCCACCGTGGTGAGGTGCCACGGGACGCTGACGCCGCCGAAGGCGTCGCCGACGACGAGGTCGCGGCTGCCGGTGCCGAGTCGCCGCAGGGCCAGACGGCCGTCCTCGGCGCGTACGTCGATACCGTGTTCCGGCCTCGGACCGAGCTGGTCGCGGTCGAGGCGCACGACCCCACTGTCGATCTCCGACACGAGGCTGCGCGTTCCGGGACGCGTGGCCGCGAGGTAACGGGGCAGGGTGAGCCCGCCGCCGCCCAGGTGGTGGGCAGCGAGCGGCTCGCCTTCGGGAAAGGCGGCGTCGACCACCGACGCGATGACACGCACGTACGCGAACTTCAGGAACGTCGGGTCGTCGATGTCGACGTAGGAATGCCGCACGCCGTCCAGGACGAGTGTGCGGCCGCCGTCCCGGTCGGGGTCGGTGACGATCCGTGCACAGTGGTACCTGGTCTCGGCGTCGCAGCCGCCCGGCGCGACCATGGTGGCGAGGCCGCCGGCAACGACCGCCAGCGTCAGGGCAGGGGTGCCGCTCCACCCGCGCATCCGCCATCCGACCAGCGCCGAGCCGACCACCAGCAGTGTTCCCAGGCCGATCAGGATGTCGCTGACCGGCAGCCTCGACACGAGGACGAAACCGGTCAGGACGGTACCGAAGATGGCACCGACGGTCCCGACGCCGGACAGCCGGCCGACGACCGTTCCGGTTTCGGCGAGGCTGGTGAGGCGCAGCTTGGTCACCATGGGCGTCACCGCGGACAGCAGGGCGCCCGGCACGAGGATGGTCAGCGACGCGGTCGACAGGAGCAGCGCGGGGGCCCACTCCGCCGCGCTGCGCAGCACGGCGGGGGTGAGCGCCACGACCGCTCCCGACACTCCCAGCGAAGGGCCCAGGAGCCGACGCGGATCGACCTGGTCGGCTATGCGCCCACCCAGCCACGAGCCCAGAGCGATCGCCGTGAGGGCGATGCCGATCACCATGGTGCTGGTCTCGAGGGTGAGACCGAGGTAAGGAGCCAGCAGCCGCAGGGCGACGATCTCGACCACCAGGACCGCGGCCGAGGACCCGAACACGAGCACGGCAGCGACACGCGGACCCAGGCCGTGGTTTCGAGGCGCGCCCTCGGCAACAGGCGAGGAAGACGATCCGGTCACGGGCGACATCCTTCCATGCGGCTCCCCGGCCGGGCGCCACAGCGAAGACCCCGCGGCCTTCAGGGTGCTTGACGAGGTGCTGCACGGCCGGCGGTGACACGGCGGGCACGGTTGCGTCATCCTCCGCTGCGGCAAGCCGCGTTCAGCCGGACTCCGCCGCGGACGCGGGCGTCTTCCCGCCGAAGAAGCGGGCCGCGCGCGGGGATGGCGGGACGGGTCGTCTTCGTCGGACTGCCCGCCGGCGCGATTCGATGACGCGCGCCGGCGGTCATGGCACCGGTCGTCGCCCGTCCAGGGTTCACCAGCGGCCGTGTTCGGTGCCTTCCTGCCCGATCCGGGGCTGCTCGGACTCATGGCGTCCCGGTGGCCGCTGAAGGCTGACGATCGGCAAGTCCGCGTCATCGAAGTCCGAATGGCGCGGAGCGCGGGATTGCAGCAGCATCGATTCGTACATCCGATCGGCGTGATCGCTCGATCGGGAGTTCTTCCGTGCTCGTGCTCGAAGTGACGGGATGCTCGAGCGGACGGCGCGTGACAGGCGCCGCCCGGATGTGCTGCGGGTGGGGAAGAACATGACGCGAGAAGCGGGACGGCGCGGGGGCCTGGACGAGCAGGCGGTGCTTGTGGCGGCCGGGCTGGCGGATCTGGCGATGAGCACGCTGGGGTCGGCCGCGGGGGCGGTGCGGGGACTGCTGCGCCGCTCGGACGCCGCGGAGCTGGCGGCACAGGCCGAGAACGACCTCGCGGCGCGTGGGCGCCTGGTGCTGGACCGGTACGCGACCGTCCCGCCGGCCCACCTCGAGGTCCTGGCCCGGCATGCCTTGGCTCGGAAAGCTGCTGATGGGGACTGACCGGTGGGAGCCGGCCGCGTTCAAGATCCGCGTCGACGAGGTGGTGCGCCGGTTCGTCGCCCAGGAGGCCGATCGGTTCGCCGCGATCGATCCGCTTCTGGGCCCGGTGGCCGAGCAGTTGGAGACCGCGGTCACGGACGGCAAACGGCTACGGGCGGCGTTCTGCTACTGGGGCTGGCGCGCGGTGGGACAGCCGGACAGCGATGCGCTGGTGCGGGCGGCGGCGTCCATGGAGCTGGTGCACGCCGCCGCGGTCGTGCACGACGACCTCATCGACGACAGTCCGCTGCGGCACGGGCGTCCCACGGCCCATGTCGCTCTGCGCGGCGCCCTGCGACGCCGTCCGCGAGCCGAGGCGGCCGCGAGGTCGCTGGCGATGCTGGTGGGTGATCTGCTGATGGCGCTGGCCGGGCAGTTGTTCGCCACCAGCGGGCTGCCCGCCGCGTACCTCGCCCGGGCCCGTCCGCTGTGGTCGGTGATGGCCCGCGAACTGGTCGCGGGCGAGTGCCTGGAGATCCTGCGTACCGGAACCGACCTGGACACCGAGGCGTCGCTGAAGGTAGTCCGCTACAAGACCGCCAAGTACACCGTCGAGCGTCCCCTGCTGATCGGCGGCGCTCTGGCCGGGGCCGGCGTGCGGCTGCGCGAGGGGTACTCCGCGTACGGGCTGCCGCTGGGCGAGGCGTTCCAGCTGCGAGACGACCTGCTCGGCCTGTTCGGAGACCCGGAACGCACCGGCAAGGCAAACGCCGACGACGTACGCGGCCGCCGTCCCACCGCGCTGCTGGCGGAGACCTGGCGCCTCGCCGGCGACGAAGACCGTGAAAGACTGCACGCCCTGCTGGGCCGTCGCCGCCCGGACGGGGATGCTCTGGACGCGGTCCGTGAGGTGATGCGCCGGCTGAAGACACCCGACCGCGTCGAGGACATGATCAGTGCACGGGTCGAGGAGGCGCTCGGCGCCCTCCACGAGCTGGATGCACCCGCGCACGCCGACGCCGCCCTGACCGCGCTGGCACGGTCGGCGGCGGACCGCCTCTCTTGATCCCCCGTACCTGGCCCTCTCCGGCCGCCCGTGGACGATCCCGTGGAAGAACAGGAGCCCCGCCATGACCTGCACCGAGGCCTCGATGGACGCCCTGCGGCAGGCCGGTGACGAACTCGCCGACGCCACCGTCGCCGCGCTGTTCGAACGCGGCCAGGTGGGCGCGTTCAACACCCTGATGCGCTACGTCTCCACCGCCGGCGCTCCCCTCCCGGAAGGGCTGCCGGACGTGGCCCGCGAGTACCTCGAGGCCACCCGTGTCCCCCCGTCCTGGGTGGACTGGAGCGAGATGGAGAAGGCCCGGCTGTTCTTCATCGACAACAACGTGCACATCTCCACCGCGCTGTCCTTCGCCTCCATGCCCGCCTGTTACGTCGTCCCGCACGTGGCGAAACTGCTGTCGGCCACCCACGGGCTGAAGTACCCCTCCAAACGGATGGCGGAGACAGGCCAGTTCACCGTCTACCTGATGCAGCCCGACGCCTTCGAGGCCGGCAGCCGCTTCATCCCGGCCGCGCAGAAGGTCCGCCTGCTGCACGCCTCCATCCGCCACCACCTCGAGCGCGAGAACCGCTGGGACGTCGCCGCGTCAGGGGTACCGATCTGCCAGGAGGACATGATCGGCGGGCAGATGTTCTTCTCCCTGCTCGTCCTGGACAGCCTGCACCGCCTCGGCATCCACATGTCACAGGAGGGCGCGGAAGCCTACTACTACGCCTGGCGGGTGGTCGGCGCCGTGCTCGGCGTCGACCAGGACGCCGTCCCCGAAACCCTCGACGAGGCCCGCCGGTTCCTCGACCTGTACATGATCCGGCACATGGGGCCGTCCGAGGAGGGCGCGCACCTGACCCGGCAGCTCATCGACCTCTATGAGGAGGTCGTTCCCGGTACCTTCTTCGACCCGATCGTCTCCGCCCTCATCCGTCACCTCGTCGGCGACACCTGCGCCGACTGGCTCGACGTGCCGCACACCCCGTGGGACACCGTCGTCAAAGCCGTGCCCCGTCTTCTCGGCGTCCTGGAGACGATCGAGGACCGCTCCCCCCTCGGGGCCTGGGCCCTGGACCGCCTCGGCCACCTCACCACCGTCTTCGAGCTGTCCTCCCTCACCCGCGGACGCGTCATGCACTACGCCATCCCCGAACAGCTCAAGAAGGACTACGGCGTCTCCGGCGCGGTACCCCGCACCCGCCGATGGACCCCACCGGCCGCCACGGTCTCCTGATCGCCACACCGCTCACACCTCCCTGCGATCGGGCACGTGGACGAAGAACTGCTGCGGCTCCGGCTGCCTCGCTTCGCCAGGCACGTGGTGGACCGGCAGGCGGCGGTCCGGTGGCGGCGGTGGTCAGGGCGCTGCGGACGGCGAGACGGCCGCGCGTCGTGCTCCCCGTCCCTCCCGCTGTCAACGGACCGGCGGTGAAACACGATTGGAGTAGCCGATCAACTGCCCTACCGATTATTCACCGTGGCGGCGCCCGTACTGATCAGCCACGGCGTCGTTGTGACTGGTGAACCGGTCGGCACGGCCGGGATGGCACAGGGGAAGGGATCGGACAGCGGATGAACGGCGTGCGGCGTATGACGGTGGTCGCTTCGGTGGTGGGAATGATGCTGGCGGCGCCTGCGGGGATGGCCACGGCGTATGCCGGTGACAGCGACGCGGGGCCGGGTGGGGTGCTGTCCAACCTGTCCGGCAGGAACTCCTCCGGCCATGCCAATCTCTGCGGCACGGGCAAGGTGGCGCTTCTCAAGGACCGTACCTGCGTGAGCGAGGACACCGGTAAGGGCGGTGGCGGCGACCAGGCGGGCCCCAGCGGCGGGGTCCTGTCCAACCTGGTGTTCGCCCGCAACGCCTCGGGACACAGCAACAACTGCGGCAACGAGACGGTCTCGGTGATGAGCCGGACCACATGCGTCACCGTGGACCGCTCCGGCCACTGACGGGACGGTCCGGCAGAACACCACCGGCGGGGCCGGGGAACCGTGGCGTGGTCCACCACCAGGGTTCCCCGGCCCCTTCCCGGCGAATGACGAGAAAGCAGGCAGTACGGGTGAACACGACCTCGTCCCGGTTGACGATCGGTGTGGTGGCGCCGCTGACGGGACGTCTGGCGCCGCTGGGCAGGCCGCTGACGTACGTCCTGGAGGCGTTGGCACCGCAGCTGCGGCACGTCCGTAACGGCAGCCGCTGCTACGACGTGTCGGCCGTCGTGCGAGACAGCCGCTCCGACCCGGCAGCGGCTCGGCGGGCCGTCCACGACCTGACGACCACCGACCGGGCACACATCGTCCTGACCATGGCCGGGACCCAGGTGCTGCCGGCCGTCGCCGACACCTGCGAGGAGCTGGGGGTGCCTTGCCTGTCGACCACCTTCCCGTGGCAGGCGTACGTGCACTCGCGCGGTGCCGGCCCCGGACACTCCTTCCAGTGGACCTACCACTTCGCATGGGGCCTGGACGACATCGCCACCGTCTTCACCCACATGTGGGAACAGGCCGGCGCCGGACACACCGTCGGCTGCCTGTGGAACGACGACCTGCAAGGCAGCCTGCTGCGCCATGAGCAGTACGGTTTCGCCCCGGTGACGTCCGCGCGCGGGCACACCCTGGTAGACCTCGGTCCCTACCGGGAACCGGCCACGGACTTCCGACAGCAGGTCGGCCGGATGAAGGAGTACGGCGCCGACATCGTCACCAGCGCCGCCACCGCCGCCGACCTGGCCCTCTTCCACCAGCAGGCCCGCCAGGCCGGAGGACGGCCCCGGCTGATCACCTGCTCGCGGTGGTTGACCTACCCCCACACCCACACCACCTCCGTGCCGGGCATCCACGCCGAACTCGCCGACGCACGCGTGGCCACCCTGGTCTACTGGAGCCCCGGCCACCCCTACCGCTCGAGCCTGGACGGCGCCACCTGCGCCGACCTCGCCCACGCCTATCAGCAGGACACCGGCGAATCCTGGCTGCAGCCACTGGGCCTGGCCCACGCCCTCGTGGAAACCGCCCACCGCGCCCTCAGCACGGCCGATGACCCCACCGACCGCGAGGCCGTCGCCCGCGCCATCAAGGGCACCACCTTCTCCACGATCGCGGGAACCCTCGACTGGAAGCAGGGCCCGACCCCCAACGTCGCACTCCTTCGCCTGTCCGGCGGCCAGTGGCATCCGGGCCCTGAAGGCCCCCGCCTTGCCGTCGTCACCAACGCGGGCACTCCCGAGGTCCCCGTCACCGGCGAACTCCTGCTGACGTGACGGACCGGTTCAGGGCCCGCGTGGTCACCGAGTCGATCGCGCACCGCGACCGGTCCGGGTTCCCGCGCGCCCGGTTCGTCGGGGACGAGCCGGTGCGGCTTCGCCCTGACCCGGGCTGCGGACCACTCGGTCCTCGCGGGTGACCTGATGACGACGGCCTCGCCCGTCCGCCCCTGACTCCATGACTGCACACCGACACCGCGGGTGACGCGGGCCCCCGCGTCACCCCGAAGACCGGGCCACCGCTTCGGCACGCCGACGACGCACGGCGAGGGCCGCGATGTCGTCCTCGAGCCTTCCGCCCGCGTAGTGGAGCAGGTCCGCGTGCAGCCGGTCCAGCAGCTCACGGGGCGGCGCCTGGTGGTGCCGCCGCGCCCAGTCCGCCAGCGGGAAGAACTCGCCGGCCCGGTCGCGGGTCTCCGTCACGCCGTCGGTGTAGAGCAGCAGTTGGTCACCCGGGACGAAGGCGACGGTGTCCACGTAGTAGTGGTCTCCCAGGAGCGCCGAGAGATTGAGGGGGGTCGAGGCGAGGGTGGGCTCGAGAACGTGGACCTCCCCGCCGCGCACGAACACCGGGGGCGGGTGCCCGCAGTTGAGGATCCTGACGTGCCCGCCGCCGTGCGGGATCTCGGCGATCAGGGCGGTGGCGAAGTGCTCCGTCTGATCATCGGCGGGGACCGCGGCGCTGTAGCGGGACATGGTGGTCTGGAGCCGGCGGATGAGGGCCCTGAGGTCGGGCTGGTCGTACGCGTTCTCCCGGAAGCAGTTGATCACCGCGGAGGCGACCCCCACCGCCGACAGGCCCTTGCCCCGCACGTCGCCGATGAGCAGCCGGACCCCGTACGGCGTGTCGGCGGCCTCGTAGAAGTCGCCTCCGATCCGGGCCTGCTCCTGGGCCGCCAGGTACAGCGACTCGATCTCGACATCCTGGACCCGGTGCGGCAGCGGCCGCAGCAGCACCTTCTGAGCCGCGTCGGCGACGAGCCGGACCTGGAAAAGCGTCTCCTCCCGCTGGAGTCGCAGATGGCTGGCGTACGCGGCCGTCAAGGTGACGGCGATGATCGCGGCGGCCGTGTACGGCGTCCCCAGATCGGAGTAGACGAAGCTGAGGCCGATCATGATCAGCAGGCAGAACGTCCCCAGCAGGACCGTCGGGAGCACGGGCCACAGCGCGGCGGCGAGGGCGGGTGCCGCGGGCAGCAGGCGGCTGAAGGCGATCTCCCTCGGAGTGGAGAACGCCAGGCCGGCGATGAGGACGGTGACGATCACAGGTGACAACAGCACGGCTTCCCGCCGGCCACCGTTCGGACGATGGCGGCGCCGGAGCCTTCCTGAGCCGATCATAAAACGGATCTTATCGGGATGATGCGGGCACCGATCCGCGACGGCGCAGGTACTCGTGTCCGGGGATCAGCCGCTCGTACGGTCTTCCGCACGGCCGGACGGCAGCGCACGGGCCTTTCGTCGCGCGTCGCGGGTGGCACCACGGGCGCGGCGCACGAAGTGACGGTGGTCGTCGTGGCGCCCGGTCCCGCAGCGGGGGCCGCGATCCCGGTGGGCCGGATCGGACCGGCGTCCGTGAGGGTGCGCGACACGGTGCAGGCGGCCACCGGGCACGGGCGGCCGCGTGTGATTCAGTGGTCGTCCCAGTGCCCTTCGTGGGCGGCGTGCCGATGCCCTTCGTGCACGTAGTCGACATGGTCGCCGTGCGGCACGGCGACATGGCCACAGCCGCTTCCGTGCTGGTGCTCGTGACCCTCGTGCCGCGTGTGACCGGCGGTCGCGCACTCGTCGATGTGCCCGTCGTGCGCGCGGTGGATGTGTCCGTCGTGCACGTAGTCGACGTGGTCCCCGTGCGGGACCGCGACGTGCCCGCAGCCCTCCTCGTGCCGGTGGTCGTGGCCTTCGTGGGCGCGGTGCCCGGTGACGGACGTCATGGCGTACTCCCGATGCGGACCGGATGGGCGGCCGCCCGTCCGACGGCCGCTGCGGCGCTACCGAATCAACATAGGGTGACGCGCGCGGCCACGCACGCGGAGGAAGGACGAGGAGCACCCGGAACACCGTCCGTCCGTCCGGCGGTCGGGAGGGCCGTGCGGGACCTCTCCCCGGATCGCCGCAGGGCTCCTTGCGGGCGGCCGTGGACGGCCGGTGGCCGGGCGCGTGGCGCCCGGGGGACGGCCGGTGACGACCGGGACGGCACCCTGACGGGTCCGGCCCTCCGAAGCGGACGCCTCCCCTGCGGGCTCATGTCCCGGCGGGAGCGCGGACTCCGGGCGTGCCGCCCATGACCGCCACCAGTACGGCGCTGTCACCGAACTGCCAGACCGGTACGACATGGGCGAAGCCCGCCCGGCGCAGCAGTTCGGCGTGCCGGTGCGCCGTCACCCTCGCGTCGCCCCCGCCCCCGGTGCGGGCCGCCCGGCGCCGCCCGCGCTCGTCGAGCAGGTCGGCCAGTTCGGGGTCCCGGGCCGCGCCGTCCCACCAGGACCGCCAGTCCTCCCGTGGGCGGCTGCCCGTACGCTCCGACCTGCGACGGCCCACATGGGCGGTGAGGGCCGAGCACGCCGGCGCGTCCGGCGGGAAGTGGTCCCCGTTCACGAGGACACCGCCGGGGCGCAGCAGGGACGCCAGGGAGCGGTAGGTGCGCAGCAGCGCCGGCTCGGGCAGGTAGTGCAGCGCGGTCGTCGAGACGGCGGCGTCCAGGGGACGTTCCAGTCCGAGGGCCCGGGTCCAGCCCTCCTCGCCGATGACGGTGTCGACGTAGCGGGCGGCGTCGGCGTGGTGCGTCCGCCCCAGTTCCAGCAGCAGGGGGTCCATGTCGGCGGCGACGATCTCGGCGTCCGGGAAGCGGGCGGCGAGCCTGGCGGCCAGGGAGCCGGGGCCGCACCCCAGGTCGAGCAGATGGGGGCGGGCACGGCCGTCGGTGGTGTGCTCGACGACGTCCGCGATCACGGAGAACCGCTCCTCGCGGTCCACCGCGTACCGCTCCTGCTGCCGTTCCCAGCGTTCCACCCACATCCTGGCCGTCTCCATGCTCACGCCCATCGCTCGCGCCACCTCATCCGTTCCTCGTCCGTCCGTGGGCACGGACGAATCTACAGGTGGAAACGGTTATCAGTTGCCATTCACGTCAACGACGCGAGGACGGTCAGCAGACGGTCGATCTCCTCCGCCGTGTTGTACACGTGCAGGCTCACCCGCACCGACCCGTCCCGCTCGTCGGCGCCGGCCTGGCAGAGGCTGTCGGCGCGCACCATGAAGCCGTGGCTGAAGAGGATGAACCCCAGGTCGTCGGAGGGGATGTCGCGGTGCCGGAAGGTGACGATGCCGTGGCGGCGCTGGGCCGCGGGGAGTGCGGAGCCGGCGGCCAGGCTCGCCGGGCAGCCGAGGACCTCGTACGGGCCGAGGCGCCCGAGCCGGTCGGTCAGCCGGGTGGTGAGCGCGGTCGTCCAGCGCGCGATCCGTTCGACCCCGGCGGCGTCGAGCCAGTCGAGCGCGGCCCGCAGGGACACGATGCCCGCCGTGTTGGGCGTGCCCTGCCAGCCGTCCGGCCGGAACACGGGCCCTCGCGCGTTGCGTGCCCAGACCGCCCCCGAGCCGGGCAGGGCCATCGCCTTGTGCCCGGAGAAGACCACGAAGTCCACGTCCAGCGACGGATCGTCGAGACGGACGGGCAGGTGGCCGACGCTCTGCGCCGCGTCCAGGCAGATCGGCACGTCCGGGCCGACCGCCGCGCGGACGCGGTGCACGTTCATGTCGCCGCCGTAGACGTGGTGGACGTGGGTGACGGCCACGAAGCGGGTCCGCGGGCCCACGGCCTCGCCCAGGGCCCGGTGGTCGTAGTCGCCGGAGACCGTCTGGTACGGCAGGGCGCGCACACGGACGCCGACGCCGCGTTCGGCCAGCAGCCGCCGGGCCTCGAGCCAGGGGTCCAGGTTGGCCCGATGGTCGGCGTACGGCACGAGGATCTCGTCGCCGTCGGTGAGGTACGGGACGAGCCAGTCGCGGGCGACGGTGCGCAGGCCCTCGGTGGTGCCGCTGGTGAAGTGGACGCCGGAGCGGTCCGGTTCGGGGTCGTGGAGGAACTCCTTGACCCGTTCCCGGGTCGACTCCACCAGCTCCGTGGTCCGGTTGGCCCAGGGATAGGTGCCGCGTCCCGCGTTGGCGTTCGACGTCGTGAGATAGGTCTGGACGGCCTCCAGTACGGCGCGCGGCTTCTGGGACGTCGCCGCGCTGTCGAGGTACGCCAGCTCCGGATGGGCGGTGACGATGGGGAACTGCTCCCTCAGCTCCCGCTGCCGGATCGGGTCGTCCGGCTCCACCCCGGCGAGCGGGCGCCCCGCGCTCACTCGCGCACCAGCGGTGCGCCCGCGTCCCGCCAGGCGACGATCCCGCCGGCCAGGCTGCGGACGTCCGGATGGCCCATCCGGGTCAGCGCGGCGGCGTAGCGCAGCGACTTCTCGCCGACGGGACAGGCCAGCAGGACCGGCGTCCGCTTGCTGAAGGGGAGCCCGCCGCGGAGCAGTTCCTCGAACAGCTCGTCGACCATGTTGACCGAGCCCTCGATGTGCAGGGCGGCGTAGGCGTGCGGGCTGCGCAGGTCGACGACGAGCGGCCGGGGATCACCCTCGACGGTCCAGCGCCGGGCGTCGTCGACCCCGATGACGCGGGCCTCCGCGCGTGCCTCGGCGTCGGTGACGGCCGACACGGACCGCCCCCGGTCCGCCCGGCCGAAGAGCTCCGGGCGTCGCTGACGCACATAGCTCAGGTAGCTCTCGGCCCGGTCGCACACGATGAAGACCGCCGTCCGGCGCTCCCCCGTCCCGTCCAGCTCGGCGTCGGCGTGCCGCAGGTGCCGGACCGCTCCTTGGTAGGCGGCGCCTCCGGTCGGTCCCGACAGCAGTCCGCAGCGCCGGATGAGGGTGAGCATCCCGTCGATGGCCTCGCCGGAGGTCACCGACTCGATGGTGTCGTACGTCGCCGGGTCGAACAGGCCGACCTGGTGGACCTCGTCGATGGTGCGGATGCCGGGGATGAAGTCCGACTTGTGGGCGACCAGGCCGAGGACCCGCACTTGCGGGTCGTGCTCGCGCAGCACCCTGGCGACGCCGGTCGACGAACCGGCCGTGCCGACACAGGCGACGAACCAGTCCGGCGCGCGCCCGTCGAGGTCCTTGACTATCTCGGGCCCGGTACCCGCCGCGTGGGCCTCGACGTTGCGCGGGTTGAAGTACTGGTCGGTGTGCAGGTAGGTGCTCCCCGGGTCGGAGAGCGCCCGGTGGAAGTGAGTCAGCGGGTCGTCGGTGTCGGTCGGGTCGAGGCACTCGCTGCGTCCGGGCAGTTCCTCGATCTCCGCGCCGAGGAGCAGCAGGAGCTCCTTGATCTCGGGTACGCGCATGCGGTTGGTGACGCTCTTGAACCTCAGTCCGTGCAGGCCGGCCAGCAGGGCGAGGGCCTTGGCCGTGTTGCCGCTGGAGAGTTCGACGACCGTCCCGTCGCCGTCGGCCGCGGCCTCCAGGTGGGGCCGGGCCATGTGCCAGGCGGGCCGGTCCTTGACGGACCCGAACGGGTTGAGCATCTCCAGCTTGGCGTAGAGGTCGATGTTGCGCAGCTCGTGCACGCCGGGGTCGATGCGCACCAGAGGTGTGTTGCCGATGGCCTCCGTGATGCTGTCGTACCTCATCCGGGTGTTCCCCCCAAGGGTGTGATCGGCCAGTACTCCTCGTCCAGGCACCAGCGCCAGGAGTCGCCCCGCCGCTCCACCGCGACCGTCCGCGCGGCGGGCTGCCGCTGCGCGTGGTGGGCGTGGAAGTCCATGGCGTATCCGGCGGTGTTGGCGAAGGCCAGCAGATCCCCCGCGCGCGGCAGCCGGGGCAGGAAGACCAGGCGCCGGGTGATGAGATCGCCTTCCAGGCACAGGTTGCCGGTGAGGTAGACGCCGAAGGGTTCCTCCTCACCCGCCGCCGCTTCGCCACGCGGCAGCAGGACGGGGTCCACGAGGACTCCGTGCTCCTCGAAGCTCATGTCTCCCGCGTTCATGCCGAGGCGCACCACGTGGTGCCCGGAGTCCGTGTCCGCGGGCCGTACGTCCAGCACCCGCGCCAGTGACAGCCCGCACTGGTCGACCAGGGAGCGGCCGGGCTCGATGTGCAGGTCGTGGAGGTGTTCCAGGAGGAGGGTGGCCGGCGGCCGGCCCGACGCCGGTGCGGGCAGGGAGAGCAGCTCGTCGAGGTAGCCGGGGCCGGCGGTGGGACGGTGCGCGGGGTACAGCGCGGCCGCCCCGCGGACCGTGCCGCCCTCGTTGCGCAGCCCGTAGCCGTGGCCGCGCCAGGTCAGTGGCGGGCGGACACCGAGCACCGCCTCGCTCAGCGCGGTGGTCCACCGCTCCCACTCCTCCGCCTCGGCGACGTAACCGACGCCGAATCCGCCCCCGATGTCGAGGGCGCGCGGCGCCAGTCCCCGTGCCCGGCACTCGTCCATGAACAGCACGCACTGCTCCAGCGCCCGTGCCTTCTCCTCCACGCCGGTGGTGTCCAGGTGGTAGGCGGCGCCGGTGAACTCCACGGCGTCCGCGTGGCGTTCGAGCGCCGACAGCAGCGCCTCCGCGTCCCGCACCGGGGTGCCGAAGCGGCTGCGCCGGGAGAGCAGCCGGGTGCCCGCTCCCCCGTGGCCGGCGGCGGACTCGAATCCGGACAGGCGCACCAGTACGGCGACCCGGCCGAGACCGTGCGTGCGCACCAAGCCGGAGAGGCGTTCCAGCTCTCCGGCCGAGTCCAGGTTCACCGTCGCCCCCACGCGCGCCGCCAGCCAGAGGAATTCGGCGTCCTTGGGGCCGGTGGCCATGATGCGGTCCCCGGTGAATCCGCAGCCCAGCGCGTGTCTCAGTTCCTCCAGGGAGGCGACGTCGACACCGACGGCGGCCGGGTCCTCGGCCGCCAGCCGCCGCACCAGGGCACCGGACCGGTTCGCCTTGTGCGCGAAGTACACGCGCCCGCTCAGACGGTGGCGGCGGTAGACGGCACGGAAGCGGGCGGCGTTCCGGGCGACGGTCTCGGGGAGCAGCACGTTGAGCGGGGACCCGAGCGCGTCGACGAGCGCGTGCAGGAAGGGCCGGTCCGCCAGCAGTGAGGCGAGCCGCGGATCCACCCTCGGCCTCAGATACAAGGGCGCATCCACGTGAGCCCCCTCCCCGTGTCGGCCGACCGCCGTCGCGACGATCGTTCGGGAGTAGTCGTTTCCAGGTACACCCGTCCCTAAGCCTCACCGGACCATGCCCCTGGACGGCGTCCCGCGCCCGGGAGGGGGTGGGGGTGTGCGGTCGGGCGCGCCGCCGGGGTGGTTGGTGCATCCCTCCCGGGTCTCCTCTTCCGTGGCGCGGCCTTCCGCATCGACCGCGCCGGCACCGGTCGCACGACCCGTGCCCGGGACCCGGGGGCGAGGCCCGCAACCCGAAGGCGTCCTGTCGCGGCCGCTGAAGCCGTCCTCCGGCGGCGGTCCGGACGGGGTGCCGGTGTCCCGGTCGGTCGGGGTGAGGGCCGGCGGCGGTCCGGCCGGACCCGTGGCCGGGTTCGTGCTCAGGCCGCGTCGAGCCGTCTGTGACGCCGGCCGTGTGTGCGGCGCGCGCCGTGTCCCTGCCTGCCGCCGGGGATCAGGTGCAGGTGCCGACGACGGGCGTGGCGGGGTGGCCGTGCGGTGCGGACGAGCCATTCCTCGATGCGGCTCATGGTGTACAGCAGTGCCGCCATGATCGGCAGCAGCAGGCACGCGATCAGGATCACCGGTCCCCCTTCACGGCAGGCGATCCGTCAGCGGGTGCCCCCGCCCGGTCCGGTGACGGCGCGCAGGTGTGAAGGTGCTGTGTCCGTTGTTCTCGGAGCGTCCCCGCAAAGGGGCTGCCGCGTCACCGGCGGCCCGCAGGTCCGGCGGCACCGGCCCGGGCGCGCACTCGCGGGCGCCGGTGGCAGGCTCGCCGACCGGCCACGCGCCGGCTCACGAGGGGGCCGTCCCACCGGACGGAGCGGAAGCGAGGAGCAGCGAAACCACACTTATGAAAATGATTGTCATCATGCTACGGTCATCGCACACCCGATCTTGACCGAGCACTGCCCCGGAGTGTCCCCGTGCGCCTCCCCGCCCGTTTCGTCCCCCTCACCGCGGTCACCACCGCCTCCCTCCTGCTCACCGGCTGCTTCTCCGCGGCGTCGGACGCCGACGGCTCCTCCGAGGGCGAGAGCCGTCGCATACGCGTCGCGATGATGCAGCCGCCGCGCTCGGGGCTCTCCCCGCTCTCCGACGACGCGTTCAAGCTGTCCCGCTGGTCGACCGCCGAGACCCTGGTGAAGCTGGACGCGGACGGCGACGCCGAGCCCGCCCTCGCCACCGGGTGGAAGCAGTCCGGACGCAGTTGGACCTTCACCGTCCGGGACGGTGTCACCTTCCACGACGGCACCGACCTCACCGCCGAGGCCGTGGTCGACTCCCTCACCCGCGCCGCCACCGCGTCCCCCAAGCCGCGCATCCTCGACGGCGTCGACATGACCGTGAAGGCCGACGGGGACGAGGTCACCGTCACCACCGCCGAGGAGGACCCGCTCGTCCCGCAGCGCCTCAGCTCCCCGCAGCTCGCGATCCTCGCGGCCAAGGCGTACGAGGGGAAGACCGTGAACCCGGTCGGCGCGGGCACCGGCCCCTTCGAGCTGACCGAGGTGAACGGCACGTCCTCGGCGACCCTCGACCGCTACGACGACTACTGGGGCGGCAGGGCCAAGGCCCCCGGCATCGACGTCCGCTTCGTGCCCGACGGCACCGCCAGGGCCGCCGCCCTGCGCAGCGGCGAGGCCGACATCGTCGAGGCGGTCCCCGTCTCGCAGGCCGCCGTGCTCGACCAGGACCTGATCACCGAGGTCCCCATGCCGCGCACCAACACCCTGTACCTGAACACGGAGAAGGGTGCTTTCAAGGACGCCTCGCTGCGCGCGGCCGCGCGGGAGGCGATCGACGCGAAGTCCCTCGTGGACGGCGTGTACGAGGGACGCGCCGACGTCGCCGAGGGCCTGCTGGGCCCGGCGCTCCCGTGGGCGGCCGGACTGCGCGAGCCGGTCGAGGGCCGGGCGAAGGCCGGCGACCCGGCCGGGAGGACCGTCACCATCGGCACCTTCACCGACCGCGCCGAACTCCCCGAGGTCGCCGCCACCCTGCAACAGCAGCTGCAGAAGGCCGGTTTCGAGGTGAAGCTGGAGATCCGCGAGTACGCGAACATCGAGTCCGACGCGCTGGCCGGCCGGTTCGACGCGTTCGTCCTGTCCCGGGCCACCGTCCTCGACTCCGGCAACCCGGCCGCCTACCTCTACAGCGACTTCGCCTCCGAGGGATCCTTCAACATCTCCCAGCTGGCCGACCCGGCGGTCGACAAGGCGCTGCGGAAGGCGTCCTCGGCGCCCACCGGTGACGCGCGGCGCAAGGCGGTCATCGAGGCCGAGGCCGCCGTGCTCGCCACGGACGCCGCGGTGCCCATGCTGCACGAGCGGGTCGTCCAGGGCGACGCCGCCGGGGTCACGGGCGCGGCCCACGACCCGCGCGAGCGGGAACTCGTCACCATCGACACCCAGGTCAAGTGAGGTCCCGCACCCGTGGACGGGCCGGCGCGGCCACGCTGACCCGTCTCGTCTGCCTCACCGCCGTACTGGCCGCCGTCGGCCTGCTGCCCTGGCTCTCCGGCCGCGACCCCGCGCTGACCGTGCTGCGGGCGCGGTCGGCCGAGCAGGAGCCCACCCGGGAGGCCCTGGACGCGGTGCGCCGTGACCTCGGCCTGGACGCGGGCCCCCCGTCGCTGCTGGGTGACTGGCTCGCCGGGCTGGTCCGCGGCGACCTCGGCACCTCGTGGGTCTCGGGCACCGACGTGCTGCCGTCCGTGCTCTCCGGTCTCCAGGTGTCGTCGGGCCTCATGGCCGCCGCCCTCGCGGTCGCGGTCCTGCTCGCCTGCGCGCTGGTCGCGCCGGTACTGGTGCGCGGCCGGGGGTCGGCGGGCGCGTTCGGCGCCATGCTCGCCGCGGTGCCCGAGTTCCTGCTCGCCACGGTGGCGCTGCTGGTGTGCGGGGTGTGGCTCGGCGTGCTGCCGACCTCCGGCTGGCAGGGCCCGCAGTACCTGGTCCTGCCCGCCGTCGCCCTCGGCGTCCCGGCGGGCGGACTCCTCGGCCGCCTGGTCGCGGACGCGCTGCCGACCGTGCTGGACGAGCGCTGGGTGGAGCTGTGGCGGGAGGCCGGGGTGAGCCGGACGCGGATCGCGGCGGCCGCGCTGCGGCGCGTCCTGCCGCCGCTGGTCCCGCAGTTCGGCATGGTGGCCGTCGGCCTGACCGGCGGGGCGGTCGCCGTGGAGACGGTGTTCGCGGTGCCCGGCATCGGCCGTACGGCGCTCGGAGCGGCGAAGTCCCAGGACCTGCCGCTGCTCCAGGGTGCCGTACTCGCCCTGCTGGTGCTGGGACTGGCCGCGGGCGCGCTGGCCGCACTCGTACGGCGCCGCCTGCTCGGCCCGGCGCTGCGCGACGCGGGCCTGACGCCGCCCGCGCCGCGCCCGGTGCGGGCGCACCCGGCGGTCCCCGCGGCGCTGGGCGCCGTCCTGCTGGCCGCCATCGGCTGGGGACTGCTGCGCGACCCGTACACCGTGGACACGGCGGCCCGGCTGCTGCCCCCGTCGTGGACGCATCCGCTCGGCACCGACGGACTCGGCCGGGACGTCCTGGCCCGGCTCGGGCACGGCGCGACCACGACGGTCGGCACGGCCCTCGCCGTGTGCCTCGCGAGCCTGCTGCTCGCGCTGGCCCTCGGATTCCTGCCGCACGTGGCCGCCGGGGCCTCCGACATCGCCAACGCGCTGCCACCGGTGATCGTCGGCGTCCTGGTCGCGGCGGCCGTGGGCCCCGGTACGGGCGGCGCCGCCCTCGCGGTCGCGCTGGTCTCCTGGCCCCCGCTGGCCGCGCACGCGGCGGCCCTGGTGCAGGAGGTGCGCGCGTCGGCGTTCCTGACCGCCCAGCGCGCCATCGGCGCCACCCCGTGGTGGATCCTGACCCGCCACGTCCTGCCGTCGGTGGCCGGCCCCGTCGCCCGGCACGCGGTCCTCCGCCTCCCCGGCATCGCCCTCGCCCTCGCCTCCCTGGGCTTCCTGGGACTCGGCGCGCAGCCGCCCGCCCCCGAGTGGGGCCTGCTCCTGGAGGAGTCCCGCGCGTACGTGGAGCGGGCCCCGTGGGCGGCGCTCACCCCGGCGGTCGCCCTCGCCCTGCTGGCCGGTCTCGCCGTGGCGGGAGCGGCGTACGCCCAGGGACGCACCGTGCCGCGCGCCTCCCGAACGGCCCCCGGCCGCACGGCCGCATCGCCCGGCTCCCCCGCCCGTCCCTCCCGGAAGGAGGCCTCCCTTGACGGCAGCGCCACCTGACACCGACGCCCTCCTCTCCGTACGCGGTCTCGGCGTCTCCCTGCACGGGGTCCCGGTCGTCAGCGGGCTGACCTTCGACGTCCGCGCCCGGGAGGTCCTCGCCGTGGTCGGCGAGTCGGGCGCGGGCAAGTCCCTCACGGCACGCGCGCTGCTGGGCACGGCCCCCCGGGGCGCCCGCGTGACGGGGAGCGTGCGGCTGCGCCGCAGCCCGGGCGCGTACGACGAACTCGTGGGCGCCCCGGCCGCGGCCCGCGCCGCCCTGCGCGGCCGCCGCACGGCCCTCGTCCCGCAGGACGCGCTCTCCGCGCTCTCCCCCGTGCATCCCGTGGGCGACCAACTCGCCGCCGCCGTACGGTCGGTGGAACGCGTCTCGCGCACGCAGGCCCGTGCGCGGGCGGTCGCCGCGCTCGACCGGGTGGGCATCGCGGACGCCGCACGCAAGGCGCGGGCGTATCCGCACGAGTACTCCGGCGGGATGCGTCAGCGCGCCGTCATCGCCATGGCCACGATCAACGAGCCGGACCTGCTGATCGCCGACGAGCCGACGACCGCGCTGGACCCGGACCTCCGGGAACAGGTGCTGCGGGTTCTCGGCGAGCAGCGCGAGGCGGTGGGCGCCGCCCTCGTCCTGGTCACGCACGACCTGGGGACGGTCCGCGACCACGCCGACCGCGTGCTCGTGATGTACGCCGGACGCCAGGTCGAACAGGGTCCGGCCCGACCCGTGCTGGACCGCCCCGCGGCGCCGTACACGGCGGGGCTGCTGGCGTCGCTGCCGCCGGGCGGGCCCGGTGGGCGCAACGCCCGCCGGCGTCTGCCCACCATCCCCGGCGCCCCGCCCGCCTTCGGCCCTCTCCCGCCCGGCTGCGCCTTCGCGCCCCGCTGCCCGCTGGCCGACGACCGCTGCCGGCGCGAGGAGCCACGGCCCCAGGCGGCCGGCGACGGCCATGAGGTCTCCTGCCACCGCCGGGAGGACGTACCCCACCCGGCGACCGAGCTGTTCCTGGAGCGGTCCGTATGAACACCCCCGTGATCCCCGCGCCGCGCCGCGCCGCGGACGACCCGCTGCTGGACGTCCGCGACCTCGTCGTGCGCTACGGCCCGGTCACCGCCGTGGACCACGTCTCCTTCACCCTGGAGGCGGGCGAGACCCTCGCCCTGAACGGCCCGTCGGGCTGCGGCAAGTCCTCCACGGTCGCCGCCGTGCTCCAGCTGCGCCGCCCGGACGCCGGCGAGGTCCGCTTCGAGGGCCGGGAGCTGACCGCGCTCACCGAACGCGAACTGCGTCCGCTCCGCCCCCGGATGCAGCCGGTCTTCCAGGACCCGTACGGCTCGCTCAGCCCCCGCCACCGCATCCGGGACGCGGTGGCGGAACCCCTGCGCGTCCAGGGCCGCTGGAGCGACGCGGAGGGCCCCGCCCGGGTCGCCGAACTCCTCGGCCGGGTCGGCCTGGACCCCGCCCACGGCGACCGCTTCCCGCACGAGCTGTCCGGCGGGCAGTGCCAGCGCGCGGGCATCGCACGGGCGCTGGTGTCCGGGCCCCGGCTCCTCGTCCTCGACGAGCCGGTCTCCGCCCTCGACCCGTCCGTCCGGGCCGGCGTCCTCAACCTGCTCGCCGGCCTCCAGGAGGAGCTGGGGCTCGCGTACCTGTTCATCTGCCACGACCGGGCGCTGGTACGCCACTTCGCGGACCGGACGATCGACATGCGCGACGGCCGCCTTGTAAGGGGGTAGCCGTCCGCCCCCGGCCGTGCTGCCGTCGGCCCGGTGCCGGACGGCCCTCCGGCGGGGGCCCGGCGCCACGGCTCCGGGCCCCTCCATCCGCGTCCGGGCCGGCCTCGCGGCACGCACCGCCGTAGCGCACGACCAGCGGAAAGACGTCGCCGAACCGGGCGCCGCAGAGGGCCCGCCGGAACGCGCGGCGCCGTCAGGGCACCCGTGGGCGGTCACCGGCCGGTGGATCCAGCCCCAAGGATGAACACAAATTCCACACAACCCCTCTTCATAACGGCTCCCATGGTCTAGATTGACCTTGCTTCAGCCGTTCGGCCATGAGGCGACCAGCAATGATCTTTGAGTCCGGCGCCGCGGAGAGCCAGCGGTCACGTCCCGGCGCCGGACGTGGGGGTGGTCGATTCTCGGATTTCGAGGGGGCTTTGGGTGCGGGGAGCACCCCGGATCCCGACGGGTTCCCGCGCACCTCGGGAGTCCGGCAGGACAGACGAGTCCGCCGTCGCCGGGGTGGGTCGTTCACGTAGTTCCGGAACAGCCGGGACGTCATGCGCGGGGGCGGGGGCCTTCCGGGGGGAGGAACGGCGCGGCACGGGGGGCGGGGGCCTCCCGGGTGGAGAAACGGTGTCAGGGGAACACGTCGAACCACTGGGGACCTGGGGGGTTCTGTGCGGCAAGGGGGATTACTCAGCCCGTTTCCGTCGGCGCACGGTCGGCCGGCGAACGGGACCATCAGCAGACCCGCGATCGAGTGGGAACAGCGGTACCGCCGTACCGTGATCACCAGCGATACCGTGACCACGGCCTTCGTGGTGGCGGCGATCGGCAACTTCTTCGGGGCCCGGGACGCGGCCAACTGGCACGAGAAGTGGGGAATCCTCGCCTTCGGCACCTGGCTGCTGGTGCTGGGGACGCTCGCGGTGAGCCGGTCGTGGGCTCCGGCCGTGCTCGGCCAGGGCGCCGAGGAGTTCCGCCGGCTCGGACGCTCGCTGTTCGCGGCGACCGTCGTCCTGGCGCTCGGCGGAATCGCCCTCACCTCGCGCAACATCAAGCTCTGGATCTTCGTCGCGATCCCCGCGATCGCGCTCGTCACCATGACCGCGCGGTACGTGCTGCGCCTCGGACTGCACCGGCAGCGCAAGGAGGGACGGTGCCTGAGACCGGTGCTCGCCGCCGGGAGCCCGGCCACCGTGCGCGACCTGATCACCCGGACCCGCAAGTTCCCGCACCTCGGCTGGCGGGTGGACGCGGTGTGCACGACGGACGGTCTCGGTCCCGACGGTGACCAGCTGGACGGAGTGCCGGTCGTCGGCCGGCTGTCGGACGTCGCCGATCACGTCCGCCGCGACGGCTACCGTGTCGTCGCGGTCACACCGGACCCGCACTGGTCACCGGACCGGCTGCAGCGATTGGCCTGGAACCTCGAGGGCAGCGACGCCGACATGGTCGTGGCCCCCGTGCTGATGGAGGTGGCCGGCCCGAGACTGCACATCGACGCGGTGCTCGGGATCCCGCTGCTGCGGGTCAGCATGCCGGCCTTCACCGGGGGCCGCCGGGCGGTCAAAGGGGTCGTCGACCGTCTGGGAGCGGCGGTCCTGCTGGTGCTGTTCGCGCCGCTGATGGTGTTCGTCGGGCTGCTCGTGGTGGCGGACAGCCGGGGCGGGGCGTTCTACCGCCAGCGCAGGGTCGGCAAGGACGGCCGCGAGTTCACCATGCTCAAGTTCCGCACCATGGTCGTCGGGGCCGACCGGGCACGCGCCGAGCTGGCCGACCGCAACGAGGGCGCCGGCCTGCTGTTCAAGCTCCGCCGGGATCCGCGGGTCACCCGGGTGGGAGCGGTGCTGCGCCGGTACTCGGTCGACGAGCTCCCGCAGCTCTTCAATGTGCTCACCGGATCGATGTCGCTCGTCGGTCCGCGGCCTCCGCTGCCGGAGGAGTCGGCCGCGTACGGCCCCGACATCCGGCGGCGGCTGCTGGTCAAGCCCGGACTCACCGGCCTGTGGCAGATCAGCGGACGCAGCGACCTGTCGTGGGAGGAAACGGTCCGGCTGGACCTGCGGTACGTGGAGGACTGGTCGCTCGCCCTGGACACGGTGATCCTGTGGAAGACGCTGCGTGCGGTGCTCCACGGGCAGGGCGCCTACTGATGCGCGGGAACCGTCGTCCGGCCGCGCGGACCGCAGGCCGACGGGGCCTGCCTGGGGGGAGGAACGGGACATGAGAGTCAGCGTTTTCGGGCTCGGCTACGTGGGCTGTGTGTCGGCCGCGTGCCTGGCCAGCATGGGTCACGAGGTCATCGGGGTGGACGTGAACCAGGTGAAGGTCGACCTGGTCAACGACGGCAGGGCCCCGGTGGTCGAGGAGCGGATCGGCGAGCTCACCGCCGAGGTCGTGCGGACCGGGGCGTTACGCGCCACCGGCGACGTCCGCGAGGCGATCACGGACAGCGAGGTGTCGCTGGTCTGCGTGGGCACGCCGTCGGAGCCCAACGGCAGCCTGTGCACCACGTACCTGGAGCGGGTCACCGAGGAGATCGGCGCCGCGCTGGCCGAGCGGGGCGGGCGGCACACGGTCGTGTTCCGCAGCACCATGCTCCCGGGCACCTGCCTGAACCTGCTGGTGCCGATCCTGGAGAAGTACGTCGGCGGCACCGCCGGGGTGGACCTCGGGGTCGCGGTCAACCCGGAGTTCCTGCGCGAGGGCACCAGCGTGCGGGACTTCTTCGACCCGCCCAAGACCGTCATCGGCGAACTCGACGCGGCCAGCGGCGACGTGGTGGCGGCGCTGTACGACGGCCTGCCCGGCGAGGTGTTCCGGGTGCCGGTCCCGACCGCCGAGGCGATCAAGTACGCGGACAACGCGTTCCACGGCCTCAAGATCGGCTTCGCGAACGAGCTGGGCGCGGTCTGCCAGGCCCTCGGGGTGGACTCGCACCAGGTGATGGACGTGTTCCTGGCCGACCGCAAGCTGAACATCAGCCCCGCCTACCTGCGGCCCGGCTTCGCCTTCGGCGGCTCCTGCCTGCCCAAGGACCTGCGCAGCCTGGTCCACGCGGCGCGGCGCGCCGACGTTTCGGTGCCCATCCTCTCCCACGTGCTGCCCTCCAACGCCGACCACCTGCAGCGCGCGGTGGAGCTGGTCGAGCGCACCGGCAGGCGCCGGGTGGGGATGTTCGGGCTGTCCTTCAAACCCGGCACCGACGACCTCCGCGAGAGCCCGCTCGTCGAGCTGGCCGAGAGGCTCTTCGGGAAGGGGTACGACCTGAGGATCCACGACGCCAACGTGAGCCTCTCCCGGCTGATCGGCGCGAACCGCGAGTACATCGAGACCCGGCTGCCGCACCTCGCGCAGCTGCTCGCGGACTCCGTCGAGGAGGTGCTCGAGCACGCCGAGGTGTGCCTGGTCGGGACCAGGGACCCGGCCGTGCTGTCGGCGCTGCCCCATGGCGGCGGCCCGGTGATCATCGATCTCGTCCGCCTTCCCGACGCCGAGGCGCGCCGGGCCGAACCGGGGTACGTGGGCCTTGCCTGGTGACACGCCTTTCGATGACACAGCCAGTGGTGACGGGCCGGGCCGGCGCGCGCTGATCCTGGTGGAGAACCTGTCGGTGCCGTTCGACCGGCGGGTGTGGCAGGAGTGCACGACGCTGCGCGACGCGGGCTGGGAGGTGCACGTCATCTGCCCGCAGGGGAGCAAGCGGGACACGGAACCGGAGGCCGAGATCGACGGGGTGCGGATCCACCGCTACCCGTTGCGCGCGGCGACCGGAGGGCCGGCCGGCTATCTGCGGGAGTACGGATCGGCGCTGTGGCACACGTTCCGGCTGGCCCGGAGGGTCGGCCCGGTGGACGTGGTGCACGCCTGCAACCCGCCCGACCTGCTGTTCCTGCCGGCCCTGTGGCTGAAGCGGCACGGCGCGCGGTTCGTCTTCGACCAGCACGACCTGGTGCCCGAGCTGTACCTCTCCCGGTTCGGCCGCGGCGAGGACCTGCTGCACCGCGCCGTGTGCGCGCTGGAACGGCGGACCTACCGGGCCGCGGACATCGTGCTCGCCACCAACGAGAGCTACCGGGACGTCGCGGTGCGCCGGGGCGGGAAGCGGCCGGAGGACGTCTTCGTGGTGCGCAGCGCGCCCGACACCGCGCGGTTCCACCCCGTGCCGCCGGAGCCGGAGCTCAAGCGCGGCAAGCCCCATCTGCTGTGCTACCTCGGCGTCATGGGACCGCAGGACGGCGTCGACTACGCCCTGCGGGCCCTCGCGAAGCTGCGCGACGAGGTCGGGCGGACCGACTGGCACGCGGTGTTCGTCGGCGGCGGCGACACCTTCGACGCGATGGTGGAGCTGTCCCGGCGGCTCGGGCTCTCGGAACAGGTGCAGTTCACCGGACGCGTCCCGGACGCCGACCTGGTGCGCTACCTGTCCACCGCGGACGTGTGCCTCTCCCCCGACCCGCGCAATCCGCTCAACGACGTGTCGACCATGAACAAGGTCCTGGAGTACATGGTGATGGGCCGGCCGGTCGTCTCGTTCGAGCTGAAGGAGGCACGGGTCTCCGCCGGTGACGCCGCCGTCTACGCGCCCGACGACGACGAGGGCGAGTTCGCCCGGCTCATCGCGCTGCTGCTGGACGATCCGGAGAAGCGGGCGCGGATGGGCAAGACCGGCCAGGAGCGGATCAACGGGCCGCTCTCCTGGCGGAACTCGCAGGCGTCGCTGCTCGCCGCCTACGCCGCCGCCTGCCGTGACCGCGCTCCGGTGTCGGCGGGTGCCCCGTACCGGGCAGGGAGAAGGCCGCGCCGTTGAGCGATGACACGATACGCCTGGTCACGATCGGGCGGATTATCCGTCGGCGTTGGCGGCTCCTCACCGTCCTCGCCGTGGTGGGCGCGCTCGTCGGCTACGGCGCCTCGCTGCTGTTCCCGCCGCGGTACACGACGTCGGCGTCGGTACTGCTGCCGGGGGCGTGGGAGGAGCGCGAGCTGCTGACCCAGGCGGAGATCGCGACCAGTTCGGTGGTGATCGACCGCACGGCCGCCGCGCTCGGCCGGAGCGGGGCGGGCGGCGGAGAGCTGCGGGACCGGGTGAGCGCCGAGGTCGCCGACGGGAACATCATCAAGCTCTCGGGCACGGCCGACACCCCGGAGCGGGCGCAGCGGCTCTCCGACGAGGTGGCCGGGCAGTTCGTCGCCTTCGCCGCGCGGCTCACCGGCGACGACCCCGAATCGGCGGCCGGGCCGGAGGCGCTGCGGAAGAAGGTGGAGGAGACCAACCGCCGCATCACCGACCTGGCCGAGGCGGCCGATCCGGGGCGGACCGTCGAGAGCGTGCAGGCCCGCACCGAGCTCGAGAAGCTGCGGACCGCGCTGCTGGAGGCCATGAAGAAGCTGGACGAGGCCGATCCGGCGACCGACCGGGCCGGCATGGTCGTCATGGGGCCGGCGGCCCGGCCGGCCGGTGAGACACCGCCGACGAGGACGCAGCTCGTCGTCGCCGGGGCGCTGCTGTCCTTCCTGCTCGCGGTCATCGGCCATCTCGCCGCCGCACGGATGAGCCGCCGGCTGCGCACCGAACCGGAGATCGCCGCGGCGCTGGGCTCGGCGCTGCTGGGTGCCGTCGACGTACCCGGTGAACGGCCCGCCCGCCGGCCGGGAGGCAGCGGCCCGTGGGCCCGGATCCGCCGGCTGCTGGGCGCCGACGTCCGGTGGGACCTGCCGGCCCCGCAGGCGTCCGGCGACGAGGCCAGCCGACGGATCCGCTACCGGCGGGTGTGCGCCCGCCTCCGGGACCGGCTGCCGGCCCCCCGGCGGCTGCTGGTCGTCGTCCCGGACGGCGACGAGATCGCCCACCGGGCCGCCGGGCGGCTCGTCGCCGAGGCCGGGGGTGATCCGCTGCTGCGGACGGTGGGGATCTCGGTCTCCCGGCCGATGGTGCCGGACCACGCCGACGAGTCCGGCGCCCTGGTCGTGCTCAGCTCGGGCAGCTGGACCGCGGGGGAGCTCGCCGGCGTCGCGGAGGCGTGTGCGGACGCGGGGCACGAGGTCGTCGGCGTCGTCGTCGCCGGCACGGTCCTGGCCCGTCCGGTACGGTCCGCCGCCCCTCCCCCCGACGACGAGGCCGCTTCGGCGCTCGCGGTCCACGGTCCCGCGACGGGAGGTTCGGTGTGACGACGAACAGGACTTCGGAGCCGTCGGCCGCCGCTCCGCTGCTGGATCTGCAGGCGCTGGTGGTCGCGGTGCGCAGGCGCCGCCGCCTCTGGTGCTCCCTGGCGCTGCTGGGGCTGCTGGCCGGCGCGGCGGTGGCGGTCCTGCTGCCGCCGCCGCCGAGCGCGGTGACCAAGGTGCTGGTCGCGCATCAGGAGGACCAGCCGAACGACACCGGAACGCTGATCCGCACCGACGTCGCGCTGCTGGGGACCACGCGGATCGCCGGCGCGGCCCTGCGGTCCCTCGGCTCCCAGGAGAGCCCGGAGGACTTCATGCGGGACTACCGGGGCACCGGCCTGACCAACAACCTGCTGCAGATCGACGTGACGGGCGACAGCGAGGCGGAGGCGGTGGCCCGCGCCGGGGCGCTGGCCGACGCGTTCGTCGCGGACCACGTACGGCGGATACGGGAAGCCGCGAACGCCGAGGCCAAGAGCCTGCTCGACCAGCGTGACCGCATGCGGAAGGAGCTCGCCGAGGTCAACGAGGCGATCGGGGACGGGCCGCCGGAGACCGACCCGACGGCGTCGGCGGACCTCGAGTCGCTCTTCGCCCGCCGGGCCGAACTCACCTCGCGGATCGCCGACTTCGACCAGCGGGCCGCGGAGGCGCGCATGGGCACGCCCCGGCTCGTCGCCGGCACGCAGATCGTGGACGCACCGCGCGCGGTGCGGCACTCCCTGCCCAGGACCGCCGCCACCGACGCCGCGATCGGGCTCGTCCTCGGGCTCGCCCTCGGGCTCGCGGTGGCCGCGGTCGGCGCGGTGGTGGCGGACCGCCCCGTGCTGCGGCGGGAGATCGCGGCGAACCTCGGCGCCTCGGTGATCGCGGAGCTGCCCCGCGCGCGCCGCCGGCCGGCCGGGATGTGGCGGCGCCGGCGGATCCGGGCGGCACGGACACGGCTCACCGTGTCCCTGGCCCGCACCGTGCGCGGCTCCGCGGAACCGGTGTCGCTGCTGGAGCTGGGCTGTGCGCGCGACGCGAGCGTGATCGCCCTGGACGTCGCCCGGGAACTGGCGGCGGACGGGCCGGTGACCGTCGTCGACGGTCTGCCCGGACCGCAGCTCTCCGGCCGCCGCCCGCAGCCGGGCGACCCGGCCGTGGTCGGCGGAGAGCGTGCCGCGGCCGTGCCGCCGCAGGAGCGCCGGCTCGGCGTCGGCTCGGTGGCGCCCGGCACGGCGTGGACCGACCTCCAGTACCTCGGCACCCGGACCGTGCTCGTCGTGCGGGCCGGGCACGGCAGCGCCGCATGGCTGCACACCGTGGCGCGGCAGCTCGCGGACCAGCACATCGCGGTGACCGGCGTGGTGCTGATCGACCCCGACCCGCGGGACCGGACCGACGGCACGCTGTGGGACGGGGCGTACACCGTGCAGCGCGGCCGCGGCGAGCGGCCGGCCCGGCGGAACGGCGGGGGTCCCTCCCATGCCGTCCGGGCCGTGGGAGAGGGCCGGCCACGGACGGAGCGGCTGCCGACGCCGGCGGCCCGGGTCCCGGACAGCGACCAGGAGGCGCGGTAGGACATGTGTGGCATCGCAGGCACGTACCGGTGGCCGGACGGGAAGGCCGTGACCGACCGGCTCACCGACACCCTCGCCCACCGCGGACCGGACGGGGCGGGCCGGTACAGCCATCCCGCCGGTGACGGCGAGGTGCACCTGGGGCACCGCCGGCTGGCCGTCATCGACCTGTCCGGCACCGGCGCCCAGCCGATGGTCTCGGACGGCCTCGTCCTGACGTACAACGGCGAGCTGTACAACGCGCCCGAGCTGCGCGCGGAGCTGGCCGCCGCCGGGGTGCGCTTCCGCGGCACCTCCGACACCGAGGTGCTGCTCGAGGCCTGGCGGCGCTGGGGCACGGACTGCCTGCCCCGGCTGCGCGGCATGTTCGCGTTCGGGGTCTTCGACGAGCGGACCGGCGAGCTGGTGCTCGCCCGCGACCAGCTCGGCATCAAGCCGCTGTTCCTGCTCCGGCGCGGCGGGGGCCTGGTGTTCGCCTCCGAGCTGAAGGCGCTCGCCGCCGCGACCGGCGGGTCGCTGGAGGTGGACCGTGCGGCGCTGGTGGCCTCGCTGCTGTACTACTGGGTGCCGGACTCGCGGTGCGCGTTCCGCGAGGCGGAGAAGCTGCCGCCGGGGAGCTGGCTGCGGTGCCGGCCCGACGGCCGGGTGGAGCGCGGCCGGTTCTGGAACCTGCGGGACGTCGCCGCCGAGGGCCGGGAGCGGGCCCGGGTGGGTGAGCGGCCGGACCTGGCCGCCGTCGTCGAGGAGTCGACCCGACGGCACCTGCTCTCCGACGTGCCCGTGGCGACCTTCCTCTCCGGCGGTCTCGACTCCAGCTATCTGACCGCGCTGGCGGCCCGCGACCGGCCCGGGATCTCCGCCTACACGATCGGGTTCCGCGCCGAGGACGCCAGGTTCGAGGCGATGCCGGACGACCTGCGGTACGCCCGGCAGGTGGCCGGGCGGTTCGGCGTCGACCTCCACGAGATCGAGATCGCCCCGGACGTGCTCGACCTGCTGCCGCGGATGACGTACCACCTGGACGAGCCGATCGGCGACCCCGCCGCGATCAACACGTTCCTGATCTGCTCGGCCGCGCGGGAGGCCGGGGTCAAGGTGATGCTCTCGGGGATGGGCGCCGACGAGCTGTTCGCCGGGTACCGCAAGCACCTGGCCAACCTGCTCGCGCTGCGCTACCAGCGCGTCCCGCGTCCCCTGCGGCGCGGAGTGTCGGGGGTCGTGGACCGGCTGCCGGTCGCCACGTCCCGCCGGGGGTACCGGTCGGTGCGCTTCGCGAAGCGGTTCCTCTCCTTCGCCGACCTGCCGGAGGAGACCGCGTTCCGGCGCAGCTACACCATGTACGACCGGGACGAGCTGCTCGCCCTGGTCGACCCGGACCTGGCCGGGGCGGTCGACGACGTGCTGACCGAGCACGCGGACACCTATCAGGACAACGACCTCGACGACTTCGTCAACCGCATGTGCCTGGGCGACGCCCGGATGTTCCTGCCGGGCCTGAACCTTGCCTACACGGACCGCTCGAGCATGGCCGCGTCGACCGAGGTGCGGGTGCCGTACGTGGACGTCGAGGTGGTGAAGGCGGCGTTCGCCTTCCCCGGTGACCGCAAGATCGTCGGACGGCAGGGCAAGGCCGTCCTCAAGGAGGCGGCCGTCTCGGTCCTGCCCCGGGAGATCGTGTACCGGCCCAAGGGGCTGTTCAGCGCCCCGCTGCGCGCCTGGATGAGCCGGGACCTGGCACCGCTGGTGCGCGAGGTGGTGCACGACGGTCTGCTCGTCGGTTCCGGGTTCCTGCGCCGCGACGCGCTGGCGCGGATGGTCGCCGAGGACGCCGCCGGGCACCGGGACTTCTCCAAGCATCTGTGGCATGTGCTGACCCTCGAGTACTGGTATCGCGACGCGACCTCCGGGTCCGGCCAGAGCACTCGGTTGACGGCTTAGGAATCAGGGGAGTTCGCGTGAAGCAGGTCGTACAGAACTACAAGAGCGGCGAGCTGGCGGTGCTCGACGTGCCGGTGCCGGGGTGCAAGCCGGGCGGTGTGCTGGTCCGCACCGCCTACTCGCTGATCTCCACCGGGACCGAGCTCATGAAGGTGTCCGAGGCCGGCATGTCGATGCTGGGCAAGGCCCGTTCCCGGCCGGACCAGGTGGCCAAGGTGGTGCAGAGCGTGGCCGTCAACGGGGTGCCCGCCACCTACCGCAAGGTGATGGGCAAGCTGGACTCCTACACGCCGCTGGGCTACTCGCTGTGCGGGGTGGTCGAGCAGGTCGGCGCCGGGATCGACGACGTGAAGGCCGGCGACCTGGTGGCCTGCGCCGGCAACGAGCACGCGCTGCACGCCGAGCTGAACTGGGTGCCGAAGAACCTCTACGTCCCGGTGCCGGACGGCCTCGCGCCGCGGCACGCCGCCTTCGGCACCGTCGGGTCGATCGCGCTGCAGGGCGTCCGCCAGGGCGAGCCGCAGCTCGGCGAGGTGGCGCTGGTCGTCGGCCTCGGGCTGATCGGGCAGCTGGTGGTGCAGCTGCTCACCGCCTCCGGGGTCCGCGTCGTCGGGGCCGACCCCGACCCGGTGCGCTGCGAGCTCGCCGCGCGTCTGGGCGCGGCGGCCTGCGGCGATCCCGCGTCCGCGGCCGTGGAGAGCGCCGTCGCCGAGCTCACCGGCGGGCACGGCGTGGACCAGGTGTACCTGGCCGCCGGCGGCGGCAGCAACCAGCCCGTCGAGCTGGCCGCCAGGCTGAGCCGGGACCGCGGCCGGGTCGTCGACATCGGCAAGTGCCGCCTGGACCTGCCGTGGAACGCGTACTACGAGAAGGAGCTCGACGTCCGGTTCTCCCGTTCGTACGGTCCCGGGCGCTACGACCCGGAGTACGAGCTCGAGGGGCGGGACTACCCGATCGGCTACGTGCGCTGGACCGAGCGCCGCAACCTGGCGTGCTTCCTCGACCTCATGGCCCGCGGCAGCGTCGACGTGGAGCCCCTGGTCTCCCGCGTCGCCGACTTCGACGACGCCGTCGAGACGTACCGGAGCCTGCAGGACGGCGAACTGAAGGCCGTGGCCGTGCTGTTCCGGTACCCCGGGCAGGAGGGCGAGGCGGAGGCCCCGGTGGTGGCCGTGCCCGCCGTGCACGTGAAGCGGAGTCCGGCGAGGGCCGCCGGGACGCCGGTGCGCCTGGCGTTCGTCGGCGCGGGCAACTACGCGTCGTCGATGCTGCTGCCGCACCTGGCGCGGCGCGACGGCGTCGAGCTGTCGACGGTCGTCACCACGACGGCGCTGTCCGCGGCCAACGCCCAGCGGAAGTTCGGCTTCGCCGGGGCGACCACCGATCTCGACGCCGTGCTCGGCGACGAGTCGATCGACGCGGTGTTCGTGGTCACCCGGCACAGCTCGCACGCCGAACTGACCCGGAAGGCGCTGCTGGCCGGCAAGGCGGTGTTCGTGGAGAAGCCGCTGGCGCTCACGGGGGACGAACTGGCCGGGGTGCTCGCGGCGGTGGAGGAGTCCGGCAACGACCGGCTGCAGGTGGGCTTCAACCGCCGGTTCGCGCCGCTGCTGCAGGAGGCCAGGAAGCGGTTCGGTGCCCGGAGCGGTCCGGCGAGCCTGCGCTACCTCGTCAACGCGGGCCGCCTCGACCAGGGCAGCTGGTACCTCCGGCAGGGCACCGAGGGTTCGCGGTTCGCCGGTGAGGGCGGGCACTTCGTCGACACGGCGAGCTGGCTGCTGGAGGCCGACCCGGTCTCGGTGTACGCGGTCGCCCCGTCCGGCAACGAGGACCTCCAGGTCGTCCTGCGCTACCCGGACGGGTCCACCGCCACGATCAGCTACGTCACCACCGGATCGTCCGGGTTCCCCAAGGAGACGCTGGACCTCCTCGCGGACGGCAGGGTGCTGCGGCTCGACGACTTCGTCCGGGCGTCGGTGTTCGTGGACAGAGGGGTCGGCCGCAAGCGGTGGGTCAGTTCGCGGCTGCCCAAGGCCCGGGACAAGGGCCAGAACGCCGAACTGGCCGCGTTCGTCAAGGCCGTGCGGACCGGCGGGCCGATGCCGGTGCCGCTTCAGTCGCTGGCCGCCACCACGGCGGCCACCCTCGCCGTGCAGGCCTCCCTGGCCGCGGGCGCGCCGGTGACGCTGGCGGGGGCGCGATGAGCATGGGCGCGGGCTGGTACCTGCGGCGGCTGTCCCGGATGGGGCCGCGGGAGGTCGGCGGCCGGGCGGGCGACGCGGTGCGCAGACGGCGGTGGCGGTCGGCGCCGCCGGACTGCCCGACCGTGACCGGCGCCCGGTTCACCGCGGTCCTGCCCGCGGGAACGATCGCCGCGATACCGCCGGACGCCGCGAAACGTCTCGTCGCCGAGGCGGACCGGCTGATGGCCGGGCGCGCCGAGTACTTCGGGGTGGTCCGCGACGACCTGGCCGACCCGGACTGGTGGTACGACCCGAAGACCGGGCGCCGGGCCCCGGAGGGCTACGCGTTCGACGTGCCGTACCGGGACGAGGACGCGGTCGGGGACATCAAGCAGATCTGGGAGCCGTCCCGGCACCAGTACCTCACCGTACTCGCCGCCGCCTACGCGGTCACCGGGGACGAGCGGTACGCCGAGCGGGTGGCGGCGCATCTGCGGTCGTGGTGGGCGGCCAACGCGCCGCTGCGCGGGGTGCACTGGACCAGCGGCATCGAGCTGGGGATCCGGCTGCTGTCCTGGGTGTGGATCCGCCGGCTGCTCGACGGCTGGCCGGGCGCGGCCGCCCTGTTCGAGGGCGACCCGGTGGCGGTGCGCCAGATCTGGCACCACCAGCGCTGGCTGGCCGCCTTCCCCAGCCGGGGGTCCTCGGCGAACAACCACGTCATCGCCGAGGCCGCCGGGCAGTTCGCCGCGGCCTGCGCGTTCGGGTGGTTCCCCGAATCGGAGCGCTGGCGGACCGACGCGCTGCGGTCGCTGGAGCGGCAGCTGCGGGCCAACACCTTCGGCTCCGGCCTCAACCGCGAGCTGGCCACCGAGTACCACGGCCTGGTGCTGGAGCTCGGTCTGGCCGCGCTGGCCGAGGCGGACGCCGCCGGTGTGCCGGTCCCCGCGACCGTCCGGCTGGTGCTGCTGCGGATGACCGACGCGCTCGCGGCCGTCGTGGACGGCCGGCTGCGGCCGCCGCGCCAGGGGGACGCGGACGACGGGCACGGTCTGGTCGTGGACGGCGCCGGCACCGACCGCTGGGCCTCGCTGCTGGCCACCGGGGACCCCGTGTTCGGCCGGCTCGCCTGGTGGCCGGAGGTGACCGGCACCGATGTGCGCACCCCGCTGCTGGCCGCGCTCGTCGAGCCCGCCGGACCGTCCGTGACCCGTCCGGCGAGCCGGCCGGCCCACTTCGCCGACGCGGGGCTCACCATCCTGCGCGGTCCGGGGGAGATCTGGTGCCGCTGCGACGGCGGCCCGCACGGATTCCTGTCCATCGCCGCGCACGCCCACGCGGACGCGCTGTCCGTGGAGGTCCGGCACGACGGGGTCGACGTGCTCGCCGACCCGGGGACGTACTGCTACCACGGGCAGCCCGAGTGGCGGCGGTACTTCCGGTCGACCCTCGGCCACAACACCCTGCAGCTGGACGGCGGCGACCAGTCCGTCTCCGGCGGCCCGTTCCTGTGGACCCGGCACGCCCGCAGCCGCGTCCTGGCCGTGGACACGTCCGGCGGGGAGGTGTCCCGCTGGTGCGCCGAGCACGACGGTTACCGGCCCACCGTGCACCGCCGCCGGGTGGAACTGATCTCCGTGACGCGGGAGTTGAGGGTGGTCGACGAGGTGCGCGGCCCGCGCCGGGCCGTGCGCCTGGCGTTCCACCTCGGCCCGGCGGTCACCGCGGACCTGACGGGGAACCGGGCACGGCTCATCTGGACCCGGGACGGCGAGGACCGCTCCGCGGTGCTCGACCTGCCCGGGCAGCTGTCCTGGCGGGCGCACCGGGGCGAGAGCGACCCGCCGCTGGGCTGGTACTCCGCCGGCTTCGGGCGCAGGGAACCCGCCACCACGCTGGTGGGCACCGGCTCCAGCGGCGGCGCGGAGAAGTTCACCACCGTCCTCGGATTCCGCGGCTAGGGGGGCGCGTGGGGATCAAGTGGCGGCACTGGGCGTTACCGGCCGCGTCGCTGGCGCTGGTCCTGCCGGCGGCGGCCGGCTGCACGGGCGCGCCGGACGACGCCCGCCCCGAGCCGACCGGTGCGCCGTCCGCGTCCGGTGCGCCGGCCACGGCCGGGGCCCGGGTGTGCGCGAAGCCCGCGGCCGGTCCGGCGAAGGCGCCGGCGGGCGCGGTGACGGTCGACCCCTCGGTCGTCGGCGACCTGGCCGCGAAGACCGAGAGCAGCCCCGCGCACACCACGTTCTGGCTCCGGCCGGGCACGCACCGGCTCGCGCCGGAACGCTACGCCCAGGTCGTCCCCAAGGAGGGCAACCGCTACCTCGGCGCGCCGGGCGCGGTGCTCGACGGCCGGAGGACCAGCCAGTACGCGTTCGGCGGCGATGCCCGCGACGTCACCGTCCGCCACCTGACCGTGCAGCACTTCGTCGCCCCGCACGACGAGGGCGTGGTCAACTCCGGCTCGGCCGACGGGTGGGTGATCGAGCACACGAGGATCCAGTACAACTCCGGCGCCGGGATGATGGCCGGCAACCGCCAGCGGATCCGCGGCAACTGCCTGCGCGGCAACGGCCAGTACGGCCTGAACGCGTACAAGTCCACCGGCATCGAAGGCCTGGTGGTCGAGGGCAACGAGATCACGGACAACAACCGCGACGACTGGGAGAGGCGCAAGCCGGGCTGCGGCTGCACGGGAGGCGCCAAGTTCTGGGCCGTCGACGGCGCGGACGTACGCGGCAACTGGGTGCACGACAACCGCGGACCCGGGTTGTGGGCGGACACCAACAACAACGACTTCCGCATCGAGGACAACGTGCTCGAGGCCAACGACGGCGCCGCGCTGATCTACGAGATCAGCTACAACGCGGTCATCCGGAACAACATGATCCGGCGGAACAACTGGGTCGAGGGCCGCAGGTCCGCCGAGCGCGGCGACACCTTCCCGTACGCGACCGTCTACCTGTCGGAGGCCGGCGGCGAACCACGGGTCCGGGCCCGCACCGACAAGATCGACGTCCACCGGAACGTGCTGGAGAACAACTGGAACGGGATCACCCTGTGGGAGAACGCCGACCGGTTCTGCAACAGCCCGGCCAACACCTCCTCCGGTGACTGCACGCTGCTGGTGGAGGACACCGACCGCTGCGCACAGCCGGCGATCGCCACCGCACCGCTCCACGCCGACTGCCGGTGGAGGACCCAGCGGGTGGACATCCACGACAACCGCTTCGTGCTGGACAAGTCCGTCGTCGGGTGCACGGTGCGGTGCGACCGCATGGCGGTGCTGGCCAACTACGGCACCTACCCCGACTGGTCGCCGTACAAGGGCGACCGGGTGGCCGAGGCGATCACCCTCGAGCAGCACAACCGCTGGCACGACAACGTCTACGCCGGGCCGTGGAACTTCGTCGTCCACGACCCGAGCCGGGTGATCGACCCCGGGCAGTGGCAGGCCGCGCCGTACCGGCAGGACGAGGGCAGCACCTTCCGCCCACGGGCCGGTGATTGAGATGACCGGGACCCCGATGCGCGGTGGGCCGCCGGGCGCACCGGACACGGCGGGCACGCGGCCCGGCGCCGGCCCGCTCCCCGCCGGCCCGCCGAGGACCGTCGGGATCGTCTGGGCGCTGCTGGGCCTCAACACGCTCGGCTCCACCGGGGCGCAGACCATCGTCCCGCTGCCCCGTTCCCTCATCCAGCTGGTCACCATGGGCGCGCTGGTCGCCGCGTTCGCGCTGGCGCTCGTGCTCAACCGCCCGCTGCGCGTCAGGGCCAGCGCCTTCGTGTTCCTGCTCACCCTGCTGCTGGTGCCGAGCGTGATCTCCAGCGCGGACCCGGAGTCCGGGGCCGGCGCGCTGTTCCGCTGCGCCCGGCTGGCCGTCTTCGTCGGCACGCTGTGGCTGCTCACCCGGTGGTGGGACGGCGGCCTGACGTTCGTCCGGTACCACATCCGGATGTACTTCGCGGTGCTCGGGTCGGCGGTGGCCGGCCTGGCCGTCTCGCCGGGCACGGCCATGCCCGAGCTCTACGGCGGGCGGCTGGTCGGCGCGTTGTGGCCGCTCACCCCGCCGCAGATCGGCCAGTACTCGGCGGTGATCATCGGGCTCACCGTGCTGCTCGTCCTGGGCCGCCGGACCGACCGGGCCGGTGCGGCGGTGGTCATCGTGCCCTCCCTCGCCGTGCTCGCGCTGACCCACACCCGGACGGCCACGGTGGGCCTGCTCGTCGGGCTGACACTGGCGATCGGTTCGCTCGTCCTGACCAGCGCCGCCGCCCGCCGGTTCTTCGCCTGGGCGGTGCTCGTCGCCGCGGTGGCCGCGGTGGGGTTCGCCTCCGCGCTGCGGGCGTGGTTCCTGCGCGGACAGACCGAGGAGAACTTCACCAGCCTCACCGGCCGGGCCAAGGTCTGGGACGCCCTGCTGGCGGCACCCCGGACGACCGCGGAGAAGCTGTTCGGCACGGGCCTGGGCGACAAGTCGTTCGACGGGCTGCCCATCGACAACAGCTGGCTGGCCGTTTACCACGAGCAGGGTCTGACCGGCATCACCGTCGTGGCGGCGTTCATCGCCGTGCTGGGCGGTGTCGCGCTGCTGCGGCCACCGTCGCTGCCGAGGGCCTGCGCGATCTTCCTGATCAGTTACGTGGCGATCTCGTCGTACACCGAGGCCGGGCTGGGTGACGCCTCGCCGTACCTGCTGCACCTGGCCCTGGCGGCCTCGCTGCTGGCGGCGCCCGCCGCGGCCGCGCCCCTCACGACGCCCGCAGTTCCCCGACGACGTGTCCCGCGCTGGGCCCGGGACCGGAGGTGACCTCACGCATGCACGTCCTCGTGGTGCACAACCGCTATTCCTCGGCGCAGCCGAGCGGGGAGAACAGGGTCGTCGACCAGGAGGTGGGGCTGCTGCGCGCGGCCGGCCACCGGGTCGGGGTGTTCGAGCGGCGCAGCGACGACATCGCCGCCATGTCCCTGCCGCGCAAGGCCGCGGTGCCGCTGCTCGTGCCCTGGAACCCGGCGGTCCGCAAGGAGCTCGCCGCCCGGCTCCGCGCCGAACGGCCGGACGTGGTGCACGTCCACAACGTCTTCCCGCTCCTGTCGCCCGCGGTCCTGGCCGCCTGCGCCGACGCCGGCGTGCCCGTCGTCGCCACGCTGCACAACTACACCCAGGTCTGCCCGCCCGGCACCCTGCACCGGGACGGCCGGCTGTGCACCGAGTGCGTCGGTACGGCGGTGCCGCTGCCCGCCGTCCGGCACGGCTGCTACCGGAACTCCCGGCCGGCGACGGTGCCGCTCGCGGTCGGCCTGTCGGTCAACCGGCGGCGGTGGTGGTCCGGCGTGGAGCGGTTCTTCTGCATCTCCGCGGCGCAGCGCGCCGTCCTGGTGCGGTCCGGCATGCCGGCCGGGCGGCTGGTGGTGAAGCACAACTTCGTGCCCGACCCGGGCGCCGGGCGGGCGGGCGCCGGCGAGCACCTGCTCTTCCTCGGCCGGCTCGCGGAGGCCAAGGGCGTACGGCTGCTCATGGCCGCGTGGGACGAGATCGCCGCGGACGGCGGTGTGGGCGTGCCGCTCGTGCTCGCCGGCGCGGGACCGCTGGAGCGGGAGGTGACCGCCTGGGCGGCCGGCCGGGACGACGTGCGGTACGCCGGCCTGTACGACCCGGCCCAGTGCCGGCGGGCCGTCGCGCGGTCGGTCGCCATGGTGGCCCCCTCGATGGCCATGGAGACGTTCGGCCTGGTGGTCGCGGAGGCGATGGCGGCGGGGGTCCCGGCCGTCGCCGCCGGTCACGGCGCCTTCGCCGAACTCGTCGAGGACGGGGTGACCGGGCTGCTGCACCGGCCGGGCGACACCGCCTCGCTGGTGTCCGGCATCCGCCGGATCACGGCCGATCCGGTCCGCAACCGGGAGATGGGCCGGGCGGCCCGGCGCCGTTACGAACAGGACTTCAGCCCGGACGTCGGGCTGAGGCGCCTGCTGGAGGAGTACCGGTCCGCGATCGCGGGCCGGTCCGGCGGCGGGGACAGCGCGCCGCCGTCAGACAACGGAAGCACTGGCTCGCGGCGGGGCGTCCGCGCGAGCAGGGGGGATGGGAACAGCAGATGACACGATGCCGACTCTGCGGCTCGACGGCGCTGGCGAGCGTCGTCGACCTGGGGGCGACCCCGCCGTGTGAGAGCTTTCTCGCCGCGGACCGACTGGACCGGCCGGAGCCGGCCTACCCGCTGCACCTGCGGGTCTGCACCGACTGCTGGCTGGCACAGATCCCGCCGCTGATCACGCCCGAGGAGACGTTCGAGGAGTACGCGTACTTCTCCTCGTACTCGACCTCCTGGGTGGAGCACGCGCGCACGTTCGTCGCCGACGCCGCGGCGCGGCTGGGTCTCGGCACCGACGCCTTCGTGGTCGAGGTGGCGAGCAACGACGGGTACCTGCTGCGGCACGTGGTGGACCGGGGCATCCGCTGCCTCGGCATCGAGCCGTCGGTGAACGTCGGCGCCGCGGCCCGGGACGCGGGGGTGCCCACGCTCACGGAGTTCCTGAGCCCGGAGACCGGCGCGGCCGTCCGCGCCGAGCACGGCCCTGCGGACCTGGTCGTGGCCAACAACGTGTACGCGCACATCCCCGACGTGGTCGGGTTCACCCGGGGGCTGCGCGCCCTGGTCGCCGACGACGGCTGGGTCTCCGTCGAGGTGCAGCACCTGCTGACCCTGATCGAGGAGAACCAGTACGACACGATCTACCACGAGCACTTCCAGTACTACACGGTCGCCTCCGCGATCCGGGCCCTGGCGAGCGGCGGACTCACGCTCGTGGACGTCGAACTGCTGCCCACGCACGGCGGCTCCGTCCGGCTGTGGGCCCGGCCGGCCGAGGCGGCCGGTGAGCCGAGCGGACGCGTGGCCGACGTGCTGGCCAGGGAGAAGGCCGCCGGGCTGCAGGAGCTGTCCGGGTACGCCGAGTTCTCCGCCCGGGTGGCCAAGGTGCGCCGGGACCTGCTGCGGTTCCTGATCGAGGCGGCCGAGCGCGGCGAGACGGTCGTCGGCTACGGCGCCCCGGGCAAGGGCAACACCCTGCTCAACCACTGCGGCATCCGGCCCGACCTGCTCCCGTACACGGTCGACCGCAACCCCTACAAGCACGGCAGGTTCACCCCGGGCACCCGCATCCCGATCCTGCCGCCCGAGCGGATAGCCGCCGACAAGCCGGACTACGTGCTCGTCCTCCCGTGGAACCTGCGGGCCGAGCTGACCGAGCAGTTGTCGTTCGTGCACGAGTGGGGCGGCCGGCTGGTCTTCCCCATACCGGAACTGAGCATTGTCGAGGTCGAGCGATGAAGGTCGTACTGTTCTGCGGCGGTTACGGGATGCGGATGCGCAGCGGCGCCGCGGACGACGTGCCCAAGCCGATGGCGATGGTCGGTCCCCGGCCGCTGATCTGGCACGTCATGCGCTACTACGCGCACTTCGGGCACACGGAGTTCATCCTGTGCCTCGGGTACGGGGCGCACCACATCAAGGACTTCTTCCTCCACTACGAGGAGACGACGTCCAACGACTTCGTGCTGCGGGGCGGGCGGACCGAGCTGCTGTCCACCGACATCTCGGACTGGACGATCACGTTCGCGCAGACCGGCATCGAGTCACCGATCGGGGAGCGGCTGCGCCGGGTGCGGCACCACCTGGACGGCGACGAGATGTTCCTCGCCAACTACGCCGACGTGCTCACCGACGCCCCGCTGCCGCAGATGATCGAGAACTTCGCCCGGCGCGACGCCGGCGCCTCGATGATGGTGGTGCCGCCGCAGTCCTCGTTCCACTGCGTGGACCTGGGCGAGGACGGCCTGGTGGGGGGCATCACCGCGGTGAGCGAACTGCCGCTGTGGGAGAACGGCGGCTACTTCGTGCTCCGCCAGGAGGTCTTCGACCACATACCGGAGAACGGGGACCTGGTCGCCGACGGCTGCGCCCAGCTGGCCAAGCGGGGAAGGCTGGTGGCGCACCAGCACCGCGGCTTCTGGAAGCCGACCGACACCGTGAAGGAGCGCGCCGCGCTCGACGCCGCCTACGCCCGGGGCGACCGCCCGTGGGCCGTGTGGGAGCGGGACGGCGCGGGGGTGAGCGTGTGATCAGGCTCGGCACCGGGCGCCCGGACCGGATCGTCGCGGTGGGCGCGCACTGCGACGACATCGCCATCGGCGCCGGCGGCACCCTGCTGACGCTGTGCCGCGCGCGACCGGGTGTCCGCGTCGACGCGCTGGTGCTCTCCGGCGGTGGCGGCGAGCGGGAGCAGGAGGAGCGGGCCGCGCTCGCCGCCTTCTGCCCGGGCGCCGATCTGCGGCTGACCGTGCTCAAGCTGCCGGACGGCCGGCTGCCCGCGCACTGGGAGGAGGCCAAGGCCGCGGTCGAGGAGCTGCGGACGCGGACCGAGCCGGACCTCGTGCTGGCGCCGCGCACCGAGGACGCGCACCAGGACCACCGTGGCCTGGCGCGGCTGATCCCCACCGCGTTCCGCGACCACCTCGTGCTCGGCTACGAGATCGTCAAGTGGGACGCCGACCTCGGCCGTCCGGTGGCGTACCAGCCGCTGTCGCCGGAGACCGCCGAACGGAAGGTACGGCTGCTGCAGGAGCACTACCCCTCGCAGCGGCACCGGCCCTGGTACGACCGGGAGGCGTTCCTCGGTCTCGCCCGGATCCGTGGAATCGAATGCCACGAGCGCTACGCCGAGGCGTTCGCCGTCACCAAACTCACTCTCGACCTGGGGGAATGAACGTGCGCGTACTGCTGACCGGACACCAGGGCTACCTGGGCACCGTGATGGCCCCGGTCCTCGCCGCCGCGGGGCACGAGGTCGTCGGGCTCGACTCCGGCCTGTTCGCCGACTGCGTGCTGGGTCCGGCGCCCGCCGACCCGGCGGGGCACCGGGTGGACCTGCGCGACGTCACGGCCGACCACGTGGCCGGGGCCGACGCCGTGATCCACCTGGCCGCGCTCTCCAACGACCCGCTGGGATCGCTGGCGCCGGAGCTCACCTACGACATCAACCACCACGCGTCCGTACGCCTGGCCCGGCTGGCGCGCGACGCCGGGGTCCAGCGCTTCCTGTACGCGTCGACCTGCTCGGTCTACGGGGCCGCCGGCGGCGACGAGCTGGTGACCGAGGACGCCCCGCTGCGCCCGGTGACGCCGTACGCCGAGTCCAAGGTGCGCGTGGAGGACGACCTGCACGCCCTGTCCGACGGCGACTTCAGTCCGGTGTACATGCGCAACGCCACCGCGTTCGGGTATTCCCCCCGGCTGCGCGCCGACATCGTGCTGAACAACCTGGTGGGCCACGCGCTGCTGTCCGGCGAGGTCCTGGTGCTCTCCGACGGCACCCCCTGGCGTCCGCTGGTGCACGCCGCCGACATCGCGCGGGCCTTCGCGGCCGCGCTGGTGGCGCCGCGCGAGGCGGTGCACGACCGGGCGTTCAACATCGGCAGCGAGACCAACAACGTCACGGTCGCCGAGATCGCCGAGGAGGTCGCCGAGGCGGTGTCCGGCTCGAAGGTGGTGATCACCGGGGAGACCGGTGCCGACCCGCGGTCGTACCGGGTGGACTTCTCGCGGTTCCGCGCCGCGATACCCGGCTTCGACTGCGAGTGGACGGTGAAGCGGGGCGCGCTCGAACTCGCCGACGCCTACCGGGAGCACGGGCTGACCCGGGAGGACTTCGAGCGGCGCTTCACCCGCCTCGCCGTGCTGCGCTCGGCGTCCGACGCCGGGGCCGTCGACGACACCCTGCGGTGGCGCCGGTGACCGCGACCGGCTCCGGCTCCGGCTCCGGCTCCGGCTCCGGCTCCGGCTCCGGCGAGGAGATGTACGCGCTGGTGGAGCGGCTGTACCCGCTGTGCCGGAGCATCACCGGCGACGGGGTGCGCGCCACCCTGGAGATCGTCGGCGAGTACGTCCCGCTACGGGTGCACGAGGTGCCGACCGGGACGCGGGTGCTCGACTGGACGGTGCCGCAGGAGTGGAACATCCGGGACGCGTACATCGCCGACGCCTCCGGCCGGCGGGTCGTCGACTTCGCCGCGTCCAGCCTGCACGTGCTGGGCTACAGCGTGCCCGTGTCGGCGACCATGCCGCTAGCCGAGCTGCGCGGACACCTGCACACCCTGCCGGAGCACCCGTCCTGGGTGCCGTACCGCACCAGTTACTACAGGCCGGAGTGGGGGTTCTGCCTGGCCCAGGAGACCCTGGACGCGATGCCGGACGGCGAGTACGAGGTGCGCATCGACTCCACGCTCGCGGACGGCCACCTCACCTACGCCGAGCACGTGGTCCCCGGGCAGGTCCCCGACGAGGTGATCGTCTCCTGTCACGTCTGCCACCCGTCGCTGGCCAACGACAACCTGGCCGGCATCGCGGTGGCGGTCTTCCTGGCCCGGGCGCTGGCGGAGCGGACGCCGTACTACACCTACCGGTTCGTCTTCGCGCCCGGCACCATCGGGGCGATCACCTGGCTGGCCCGCAACAGGGAACGGGTGGAGCGGGTCAAGCACGGTCTGGTGCTGGCCTGCGCCGGCGACCCGGGGCAGCTGACGTACAAGCGGAGCAGGCGCGGTGACGCGGAGATCGACCGGGTGCTGCGGTACGTGCTGGCCGCCTCCGGCCGCCCGCACGAGATCAGGGAGTTCACTCCGTACGGCTACGACGAGCGGCAGTACTGCTCGCCCGGGTTCGACCTCGGCGTGGGCTCGCTCAGCCGGACGCCGTACGCCGGCTATCCCGAGTACCACACCTCGGCGGACGACCTGGACCTCGTCTCCCCGGAGGCGATGGCGGACACCCTCGCGGTCTGCCGCGAGGCGTTCGCCGTACTGGACCGCAACCGGCGCTACCTCAACCTCAGCCCCTACGGCGAGCCGCAGTTGGGCCGGCGCGGACTGTACGACGCGCTCGGCGGCCGCAGCGACACCAAGGAGGCCCAGATGGCCATGCTCTGGGTGCTCAGCCTCTCCGACGGCGAGCACGGTCTGCTGGACGTCGCCGAACGGTCCGGGCTGCCGTTCGACACCGTCGCCGCCGCGGCCGACGCCCTGCGCGGTGCCGGGCTGATCAAGGCATGACGCCGATGACCACCGAGGGGGAGAGGACGAGGACGAGGGCGGCCACCGCCGGGCGGGCCGTCGTCGGGCGGCTGTCCTGGGGGCTGGCCGACCAGGCGGCCTCCAGCATCAGCAACTTCGCGGTGGGCGTCTACGTGGCCCGCTCGCTGGGGGTCACCGCGTTCGGCGTGTTCAGCCTCGCCTGGGTGACCTACGGCGTGGTGCTCAACGTCTCCCGCGGACTGGCCACCGACCCGCTCGTGGTGCGTTTCAGCGGCGTGCCGGACGCGTCCTGGCGCGGGGCGGTGGCCCGGTCGTCGGGTGCCGCGCTCGGCGTCGGCACCGTCCTCGGCGCGGCGTCCGTGCTGGCGGGGCTCGCCCTCGGCGGCCGTGTGGGGCCCGCGTTCGTCTGCCTCGGTGTCGTCCTGCCGGGACTGCTGCTCCAGGACGCGTGGCGGTTCGCGTTCTTCGCCGCCGGCGCCGGGCGGAAGGCGTTCGTCAACGACCTCGTGTGGGGCGTCGCGCTCGTCCCGGCCCTGGTGCTGGCGGCCCGCGTGGGCAGCGTGGCCGCCTTCGTGCTGGCCTGGGGCGGGTCCGCCGCGGTGGCCGCGGTGTACGGCTGGCTCCAGTCCGGCATCCGGCCCCGGCTGACCGGAGCGCGCGCGTGGGTGCGCGAGCACCGCGACCTCGGCTACCGGTACCTGGTCGAGAACGTCAGCAACAGCGGCGCGAGCCAGCTGCGGGCGTACGGGCTCGGCGTGATCGTCGGGGTCGGCGCGGTGGGGGTGATCCGGGGCGCCGAGCTCCTGCTCGGCCCGTTCCTGGCCGTGCTGATGGGGCTGTCCCTGGTCACGGTCGCGGAGGCGGCCCGGGTGCTGCGGCAGGCCCCGCACCGCGTCGGCGCGTTCTGCCTCGTGCTGGGCGGCGGGCAGGCCGTCGCCGCGCTGCTCTGGGGCGGGGCGCTGCTGCTGGTGCCGGACCGGGCCGGCGAGCTCGTGCTCGGCGGCGTCTGGAGCGCCGCCTCGGAGCTCGTCGTGCCGGTCACGCTCGGCGTCGCGGGCGCCGGCCTCGGCACCGGCGCGGCGGCCGGGCTGCGCGCGCTCGGCGCGGCCCCGCGCAGCCTGCGCGCCCAGCTGTTCGCCTCCGCCTGTTACCTCGTCGGCGGGCTCGGCGGGGCGGCCGCGGCCGGCACGGCCGGCTCGGCCTGGGGCGTCGCCGCCGCGACCGTCTGCTCCTCGGCCGTGTGGTGGCTGCACCTGCGGTCCGCCCTGCGCGAGCACCACCAGAACACCATCCGTGAAGTGAGGACGCCATGACCCCCCAGCCCCGGCTGAGCATCGGCCTGCCCGTGTACAACGGCGAGGAGTACCTGGCCGAGTCGTTCGACGCCCTGCTCGGCCAGACCTACGAGGACTTCGAGCTGGTCGTCTCCGACAACGCCTCGACGGACGGCACCCAGGACATCTGCCGCGAGTACGCGGCCCGGGACTCACGCATCCGCTACATCCGGCTGCCCCGCAACATCGGCGCCGCGCCGAACCACAACTACGTGTTCACCGAGTGCCGCGGCGAGCTGTTCAAGTGGGCCTCGCACGACGACCTGTACGCCCGGGACCTGCTGCGGCGCTGCGTTCAGGCGCTGGACGAGCGGCCCGACGTGGTCCTCGCCCACGCCGACCAGGCGGTCATCGACGAGGACGGGAAGGTGAAGGTCCCCTACGAGTACACGCTCGCCACCGGCTCGCCGCACGCGCCGGTGCGCTTCCGCAGCATGCTGTTCGAGCCCGGCGGCGACGACTTCTACGGGGTGATGCGGGCCGATGTGCTGCGCAGGGTGAAGCCGCACGACAGCTACCACCACGCGGACCGCACGTTCGTCGCCGAGATCGGCCTCCACGGGCCCTTCCACCAGGTGCCGGAGCTGCTGTACTTCCGCCGCGACCACCCCACCCGCGCCGAGCGGGCGAACCCGTCCAAGCGCTCCCGGTGCGTCAACCTGGACCCGCGCCGGGCGGGCCCGCTGCACCCGACGCCCCGGCTGCTCGCCGAGTACGTCTGGGGGTTCGTCTCGGCGATCCGCCGGGCGCCGCTGTCCCCCGCCGACCGGCGCGCCTGCTACCGCCACCTGGCCGCGTGGGCGGCCAGCCGGGCCCGGCCGGGCGCCGGCGAGCGGGTCGAGGACCGCGCCCCGGTCGACCCGGCCCGGTCCGGTGTCTCCGTCGACGCCCTCGTCGCCGGGCGAGAGCGGAGGCGGGCGTGACTCCGGTGCGCGTCGGGGTGTTCGGGCTGCTCGGCTCCGGCAACCTCGGCAACGACGGGTCGCTCGAGGCCGTCCTCGGGTACCTGCGCGCCGAGCACCCGGAGGCGGTCGTGGACGCGCTGTGCGGCGGCCCCGAGGCCGTCGCGGCCCGGTACGGGATCCCCGCGACGCGGCTGCACTGGTACCGCGGGGAGTACCGGACCGCGTCGCGGGCGGGCGCGGTCGTGGGGAAGGGGCTGGGCAAGCTCGTCGACGCCGTCCGCACCGCCGCCTGGGTGCGCCGGCACGACGTGGTGATCGTGCCGGGCATGGGCGTCCTGGAGGCCACGCTGCCGCTGCGGCCGTGGGGCTTCCCGTACTCGCTGTTCCTGCTCTGCGCGAGCGGCCGGCTGCTGCGCACCCGGGTCGCGCTGGTCGGCGTCGGCGCCGCCCCGATCGGCAGCCGGCCGACCCGGGCCCTGGTGCGCTGGTCGGCGCGGCTGGCCGCCTACCGGTCGTACCGGGACGCCCTGTCCCGCGACGCGATGCGGGCGATGGGCGTGGACACCGCGCGCGACGGGGTCCACCCGGACCTCGCGTTCGCCCTGCCGGCCCCGCCCGCGCACACCTCCCCGGGCCTGGTCTGCGTCGGCGTCATGGACTTCCACGGCGGCGACGACGACCGCGCCCGGGCCGAGGAGATCCACCGGCGCTACCTCGACGGGACGACCCGCTTCGTGCGCGCCCTGGTCGAGGACGGCAGGCGGGTCCGGCTGCTCACCGGTGACGCGTGCGACGCGCCGGTGGTCGAGGCGATCCTCGACTCGGTGGACTCACCGCTGGTCACCGCGGCCGGGGCGGCCTCGCTGGCCGACCTGATGGAGGAGACGGCGGCCGCCGACGCCGTGGTGGCGACCCGCTACCACAATCTGGTCTGCGCGCTGAAGGCCGGCACGCCCACGCTGGCGCTCAGCTACGCGGCGAAGAGCGACGCGCTCATGGCCGGGATGGGGCTGGGCGCCTACTGCCACCCGGCCCGCGAGGTCGACGCCGGCCGGCTGCTCGAACAGTTCCGGGCGCTGGAGAAGCGATCGGCGGAACTGCGGCAGACCCTCATCGAGCGGAACCAGGACATCGCCCGGCGTCTCGAGGACCAGTTCACCGCCTTGACCGAGGCCCTGTTCCCGGCGACCGGTCACACCCACACCCGCCAGGAGGCTCCATGAAAGCGACCGAAGTCCCGGCGATCGCCGGCGCGTACCTGTTCGAGCCGACGCCGTACGCCGACGAACGCGGCTTCTTCTGCCGCACCTTCGACGCCGACGTGGTCCGCTCGGTGGGCCTCGACCCGGACGCCTTCGTCCAGGACAGCCTGTCCCGCTCGGTCCGGGGCGTGCTGCGCGGACTGCACCTGCGCTCCGGCGCCGGCGAGGCCAAGCTCGTGCGGTGCTCGTACGGGAGGATCTTCGACGTCGTCGTGGACCTGCGGCCGGACTCGCCGACCTACCTGGGCCGGGCCTCCTTCGAGCTGTCCGGCGAGACGCAGGCGACCCTGTACGTCCCGGCGGGGTGCGCGCACGGCTTCCAGGCGCTGACGGACACCGCCGACACCTCGTACCGGATCGACCGCCCGCACGATCCGGCCGAGGACGTGACGATCGCCTTCGACGACCCGGAGCTCGCCATCCCGTGGCCGCTGCCGGTCACGTCCATGTCCCAGCGGGACCGGGAGGCGCCGAGCCTCGCCGAGGTCCTGAAGCACAGAGAGGGCTGAGGTCGCCGTGGACACCGAAGAGTTCGAACTGCCCCGGTCGCGGGCGGTCAACGAGCGGCTGCACGCCATGGTCCCCGGCGGCGCGCACACCTACGCCAAGGGCGACGACCAGTACCCCGAGAACCTGGCCCCGGTCATCAGCCACGGCCGCGGCGCCCACGTGTGGGACGTCGACGGCAACCGCTACGTCGAGTACGGCTCCGGCCTGCGGTCGGTCAGCCTCGGCCACGCCCACCCCCGCGTGACCGAGGCGGTGCGACGCGAACTCGACCGCGGCAGCAACTTCGTGCGGCCGTCCGTCGTGGAGGCCGACGCCGCGGAACGCTTCCTGGCCACGGTGCCGACCGCCGAGATGGTGAAGTTCGCGAAGAACGGCTCCGACGCCACCACCGCCGCGGTGCGCCTCGCCCGCGCCGCCACCGGGCGCCCGCGGGTGGCCCTCTGCGCCGACCACCCGTTCTTCTCCGTGGACGACTGGTTCATCGGCACCACACCGATGTCCGCGGGTGTCCCGGCGGCGACCACCGACCTCACCGTGGCGTTCCCCTACGGGGACCTGGCCGCCACGGAGGAGCTGCTGAACCGTCACCGGGGCGAGGTCGCCTGCCTGATCCTCGAACCCGCCACCCACACCGAGCCGCCGCCCGGGTACCTCGCCGGCCTGCGCGAGCTGGCCGACCGGCACGGCTGTGTGCTGGTCTTCGACGAGATGATCACCGGCTTCCGCTGGTCCGAGGCGGGCGCCCAGGGCCTGTACGGCGTCGTCCCCGACCTCTCCACGTTCGGCAAGGCGCTGGGCAACGGGTTCGCCGTCTCCGCGCTGGCCGGACGCCGCGAGCTGATGGAGCGGGGCGGGCTGCGCCACTCCGGCGACCGGGTGTTCCTGCTGTCCACCACGCACGGTGCGGAAACGCACTCCCTGGCCGCCGCGATGGCCGTGCAGGCCACGTACGTCGAGGAGGGCGTCACCGCGCGGCTGCACGCCCTCGGCGAGAAGCTGGCCGCCGGTGTCCGCGAGGCCGCGGCCGGCATGGGCGTCGGCGACCACGTCGTCGTCCGGGGCCGGGCCAGCAACCTGGTCTTCGCCACCCTCGACGAGGACGGGCGGCCCTCGCAGGAGTACCGCACCCTGTTCCTGCGCCGGCTCCTCGCGGGCGGGGTGCTGGCCCCGTCGTTCGTGGTGAGCGGCGCGCTCGACGACGCCGACATCGACCACACCGTCGACGTGGTGGCCCAGGCGTGTGCGGTGTACCGGAAGGCACTGGACGCCGGTGACCCCACCCCCTGGCTGGGCGGACGCCCGGTGAAGCCGGTGTTCCGCCGCTCGGCGTGAGGTCAGCGGGGCTCCGGCCGGCCGGCGTCGGCCACGGGTCCGCCCAGCCGGTCGGCCGTCCGGTCGACCAGCCACGCGGTCGCCGGTACCACCGCCAGCGCGGTGCACCAGCCGCCGAGGGTGTCGGTCGGGTAGTGCGCGTTCAGGGCGACCTGCGCCCAGCCCATCGCGGCGCCGGCGACCAGCGCCGCGGCGAGCACGAGTGACGTGCCGGCCGTCCTGCCGAGGCCGAGCCGGCCGGCCGCGAGCAGCGCCACCACGAGGGCGAACGCGGTGAGGAAGGCGGTGTGCCCGCTCGGGTAGGACAGGCTCCCCTCGTGGATGGCGCGTCCCACGAGGGGCTTGAGCAGCTTCGTCGTCGCCACGCTCGCGCCGGTGCCGGCGACGACGAGCACCGCCGCGCGGGGACGCCGGAGCAGCAGGCAGCCCGTCACGGTGCCCACGACCAGCGTCGCCGCTCCCACGGGCTCCCCCAAGAAGTCCGTGGCCAGGGCGACGCTCCGCGACTGCGGCCCCGCCCCTTCCACCGCCGCCCGGATCCGCGCGTCCGCCGTGCCGGGCTCGCTGTCGCCGGCGTACAGGGCCCCGAGCACGACGACCACCAGCGCGGCGAGGACCGCGATCGGCCCGAGCCACGCGCGCAGCGACAGGGGCAGCGCCACGGGCGCCGACCGGCCGGTCACACGGAGACCCCCCGTACCGTCGCGGACCGTCCGGCAGATGCGGCGCGCCTCCCCCTTACCGCGGGGCCGACGCCGTGTCACCCGCGGCTGCCGTGATGCCGCGCCCCCGGGAACCGCCCGCTGCCGCCCGCCGACACGACCGGGACCGCCAGGAGCGATCCCGCGCCACCGACGCCGGTCGGCGTGTCCTCCGGCTTCCGCCGGCGCCAACTCCCCATCACCGAGCCACTCCCCCGTCGTGCCCGACTTGGCCCGCGCGGGAGCCATCGGCCTGTGCAGCCCTGAACCCGCCGGCCCGTCCATCCCCCTGGCCGAGGGCATCGGGATCAGTCTCTGCCCGCCACCCTAACCAGCAACGCGGCCGCGGCACACCGCCGTCGGGAAGTCCGCGTGTCAACGCTCCGCGCGTCACGGCCCCCGGCACGACCGGCGAGCGCACGGGCGTCATCCACGCGGTGGGCGGCCCGGCCGGTGATTTCGCCGATTCCCCTGTCCCGGCCGCCCGCTTGACTCGGTGCGAGCCGGTCCCGGAACGATCCACGGGGACCGGAAGCAGACACGACTCGTGCAACCGGCAAGGGTACGCCGACGCGGTCGGCCGGCGTGCCCGGAAGGGACCTCGGACATGTCTCGTATCAGCGGGCGTCTGCGCCTGCTCGGCGCCGTGGCCGTCGGCATCACGGCCGTGGGAACCGCGGGCGTCGCGGCACCCCCCGCCTCCGCCGCCACTCCGGTCTACGGCGAGGACTTCTCCGACGGGCTCGGCACCTTCACCGCCTCCGGTTCCGTCAGGACCGGAACGTACGGTGCCCGGCTCAGCGGGTCGCTGTCCTCCGACCCGTCGATGGTGTCCGCGTCCGTCGACCTGACCGGGTACGGCGACCTGACCCTGTCCTACACCCGGGCGGCATCGGGGCTGGACCTCGGTGAGACCTTCACCGTGGCCTACTCGGTCGACGGCGGCCCGTTCACCGCGCTGGAATCGGCGCGCACCGCCACGGGCCCGGTGTCGTTCCCCCTGCCGGACTCCGTCGAGGGCGGTGACCTGCGGCTGCGGTTCTCGCTTGACGCGAGCGGCCCCCTGGAGACGCTGACCGTCGACGACGTGCTGATCGAGGCCGCCGACGGCGGCCCGACCGACCCGCCGACCGGGTCACTGCCCCCGGTGGACGACGTCACCGAGCCCGGCCCGTACGCGGTGACCGTCGACGAATCCGCCGGTCCCGGCGACGACGGCTGGCTGGTGTACCCGACCGACGCGGGCCGCGACGGTGTGGACCACCCGGTCTTCGTCTGGGGCCCGGGGGCGGGGTCCGACCCCGCCGACTACGAGGACATGCTGCGCCAGTGGGCCTCGCACGGGTTCGTCGTCTACAGCGAGGTCTCGTCCAGCAGCGGCGCCTACATGGTCGACGCCCTCGACTGGCTGGAGGACCTGAACGCCAGTCCGGGCAACCCGCTGTACGGGGACCTCGACACCTCCGAGGTGGCCTTCGGCGGCCACTCCCGCGGGTCCCTCGGCACGTTCGACGTGGCCGACGAACCGCGGCTGGAGACCACCGTCCACGTGGCCGGCGGCTCGTTCGACGGCCACGGCCCCGACAGCCTCCGCAACCCAGCCCTCTACATCGGCGGTGACGAGGACTTCGCCACCGCCAATATGGAACGCGACTACACCAACACCGGCGTGCCGGTGTGGTTCAACGTCCTCGACGGCACCGACCACATCCTCGCCACCCGCAACGGCCGGCACGTCATCACCGCCTGGCTCCGGTGGCACCTGGCCGACGAGGAGTTCCGCCGCGCACCGGACTTCCTGAGCCCCGGCTGCGCCTTCTGCGGCCTCGGCGACGTCCAGTACAAGAACTGGTGACGCCGTGCGCCCTCACTCCCCGAGCGTGGCGACGGCTTCCTCGTAACCGCCCGTCGGCGGCGCGGTGTCGGGCCCGTACACGAGGTTCAGCACGCCCGTGGTGAACGTCTCGGAGCTCAGCAGCCTCAGCGGGATCGGCGGTTCGCCCTCGTCGAACAGGCGCATGCCCTTGCGTACGGCGATCGGGTGGACGAGCAGGCGCAGTTCGTCGAGGAGGCCGGCGGCCAGCAGCTGCCGGACGACGGAGACCGAGCCGCTCAGCGCGATGTCGCCGCCCGGCTCGTCCTTCAGCGCGGCGGCGACCTCGGCGACGTCACCCCGCGCCTGCTCGGAGTTGCGCCACTCGAGGTCGAGCCGGCTGTGCGAGAAAACGATCTTCCGCAGGTCGCCGAGCTGCTTGGCGAAGCCCGCGTCCTCGCCGCCCGCCGCCTCCCGCCCGGGCCAGGCGCCGGCGAAGCTGTCGTACGTCCTGCGGCCGAAGAGCAGGATCTCCGTGGTGTCCAGGCCCGCGCCGACGGCGGCTCCCATCTCGTCGTTGAAGTACGGGAAGTGCCACTGGTCGGGCGCCTCGACGACGCCGTCGAGCGAGATGAACAGGCCGGCGGTGATCTTCCGTGGCATGGTGTCCTCCACATCCGGGTGCGTGTACCGGATACGACCGTGCCACCCGCCGGAACTCATCGGTGGGCGGCACGCGGACGGTTCAGACGGTGTCCGGTTCCCTGCGGCGCTCCGGATCCGGTGCGCCGTCCGCCGCCGCCCGGCGCGGGTCCGTGACGCTGCCCAGCCAGCCCAGCAGGAATCCGGCCGGCACCGTCACCAGGCCCGGGATCGTCACGTCCCAGATCCTGAAGTCGTGCCCCGGGAAGATCGACCCGGGTGTGCCGGACGCGTACGGGGACAGCGCGAGCGCCACGACGCTCAGCACGGTGGCCCCCCACAGGCACCACAGCGCGCCGCGGGCGGTGAACCCGGGCCAGTACAGGGCGTACAGCAGGACGGGCGCGAGGGCGGCGCCGCAGACGGCGAGCCAGAGCGTCGAGACGACCACCAGGTTCCAGTCGGCGACGACGACCGCCACGACCGCGGCGAGGGCCCCCGTCAGCGCCGCCGACCACCGCGACGCGGCACCGTCCGCCGTGCCCGCCGGGCGCCTGCCGACGGACTTGGCGGGCTTGGCGGACGCACCCAGCACGTCCCGTCCCAGGGCGATGCCGGCGGCGAGGGTCACGTCCACCACGGCCGCGAGCGCGGTGAGGAAGAGGACGCAGGCCAGGGCCGCGACCAGGACGCCACCGCCGTCGAGCGCCCGTCCGAGCAGCAGCGGCGTGAACACCTGCGCCGCCGGACCGGCCTCGCGCAGCGCCTCGCCGGCGAGGGCCGCCGCGCCGACGCCGACGACGGCGAGCGTGCCGTACAGCAGGGTGAGTTCGCCGAGCATCCAACGGCCGACGGTCCGGGCACCACGGGGGCTCTTCGTCGCGATGGCCCGCATCAGCACGGCGGGCATCGCCAGCGTGGCCATCGTCATGCCGAAGGTCTGCCCGATCCGGTTCACGGCCCCCACCCACCCCTCACCGGTGTAGCCGCCCGGACGCAGGTACGCCCCGCCCGTCCGCGAGCCGTGCGCGGCGGCGTCGAGCAGCCGTCCGGGGTCCCAGCCGAAGCGGTGGAGCACCAGCCCGGCGGTGACCACCAGCACCGGCAGGGTGATCACCGACTTCGCGATCATCACCACGCCCGTGCCCCGGATCCCGCCGCTGACGGCCAGCGCCGTCATCACGCAGCCGATCACCACGATGCAGCCGGTGCGCGCGCCGGGCTGCCCGATCAGCGCCGCGGCGACGTTGCCGACCACCACCAACTGCACGACCAGCAGCGGGAAGCAGACAAGCAGGGTCACCACGCCCCACGAGACGCGTACCGCCGTCCCGCCGCTGCCGCGCGCGTCCAGCAGGTCCGCGGCCGTCAGCGAGGCGTGCCCGCGCAGCGGTTCGACGATCAGCACGAGGAGCAGCACGACCCCGATCAGGCTGCCCAGCATGACGCCGAGCCCGTCGAAGCCGGTCGTGGCGACCATGCCCACCAGCACGGTGACCGTCGCGACCGTGGTGGTGTCGCCGCCCATCGCGATGCCCTGCTGCCAGGAGCGCAGCCGGCGGCTGTCGGACCGGACGAGGGCCCGGTCGTCCTCGTCGGCGCCGGTGACGATGCACAGCATCAGGCAGATCACGACGAACACCGAGAACACGGCGAGGACGAGGGACCGGGACGAGGGATCGAGCAGCGTGGTCACGACCACCTCCGGGCGCCCGGCCGCCGCTCGAGCCGGTCGACCCGCCGCCCGTACACCACCAGCGCGTGCACACCGACGGCCAGGGGCGCCACGGCCAGGAGCACGCCGAGGCTCACCGGTCCGGCGATCCGCGCGCCGTACACGGCCGGTACGAGGGCGGCGGGCAGCACGTAGAGCAGCCAGGCGGCGGCGATCCGGACGCCGAGCCGCAGCCCGACGGCCAGTCGCGCCGCCTCCCCGTCGTCGCGTCGCTCGTGCTCCGTCGCGGGCCGCGCGTCGTCCGCCGGCGCGTCATGGTGCGGCGGCCCGGGCCAGGGCTGCGGTCCGAAGGACATGGGGAGGCTCCGCTCACGTCGGTCCGGCACCCCGGAAGGGGTGCGTATACGGGTGTGGGGGTGGGCGCGGAGTCAATCAGACCCCTGCGCGAACCCGCACGCCCCGAGCGCAGATCTGTTCTCCCGCCCAATCCGGAGCCGCGCGGACGGTGAACGGTCACCGCATGACCAAGAGCCCGAGCGGCCGCACGGCCCGGCCGTGCGATGATGCCGGGCCGCCGCCGGCTTCCCGGTGTGGGCGGTGTGTGGCCGCGGGCGGTGTCGGGCACGGCACTTCGCACCGGCCGTCCGGTATGTCGGTTCCTCCGCCCACCGCGGCCCGGGAAGTTACGGTGCTCGCGCACCCGCACGGCTCCCGCAGGGCTATTGACCTGCATGGATTCGTTGTGCTTCGCTCGGCGCGAGGGCCTGGGGGCACAACGGGGGCACAGGTGGCGTACAGGGGCGGATCGAGGGGGCGTGAGGTGTCTCGGGGCTTTGGGGGACGCAGCGGGGACGCTGCCGGGGTGACCGCGCCGCACCCGCGCGCACCTCGGCCGGGCCTGCCCCGGCCGAGGGTGTCACGAGGCCGGTGCTCCTTGTCCGACTGCCTCGTGGCCGTGCCCGGGCCGGTGCCCGGCGATCCCCGTATGTCCGCCGAGCGAGCCCCTTGACTCCTCCGCCGCCGCGACGCGGGTCTCCGCGGAAGTCGCCCGCGACGGCGTCGTCCCGCCGTGGTGCGAGCGGCCTACGGCGCGGAGAGCAGCACTGGCCGGACTGCCGCCGGACCCGTGGGTGGGAGTGCCGGAAGGGTGCCCCGCACCGGAGCCGGCGGATGGCGCACGGGCGACGGCGGACTCGCCGGAACCCGGGCTGCGGTCTTTCCGTCTTGCTCCGACGGGCCGCCCTTGGGAGGGGGAAGGCGGCTTTGGCCGCAAGGTGACGAGCGGAACCCTCCCTGACATGACCGACATCTAACAAAGCAGCCAAAAGTGAGACACATACCACCGCAGAACTTTTCGCGAACGAACCGGGGAACCGCGCTCTCCGTGTGGCGTCGGCCGCGGACGGCCCTCTGGACCGCGGCGGGTGCCGTGACCCTCGGATTCCTCGTCGCGCTGGAGTTCGCCGCGCGTCACTACGGCCTGCCGGGGCCGATCACCAACCAGGTGCGGGAGGTGGTGTACGCCCCCAAGTCGGGCGGACTGCTGTACGCCGCCCTGGCGTTGATGACGGTGGTGCTCACCTGGCGGGAACGGTTCGTCGCGGTGGGTACGGCGATCGGCATCGACGTCGCCTTCCTGGTGGTCCGGTGGGCGGCCGACGCCGGGACGAACGGCGGCCACCCCTTCGGCAACGGCGCCCTGTGGGTGATCCTGGGCGGTGCGGTCGTCGCCGTCACCCGCCGCACCGGCCGGGAACGGGTCCTGCTCCTGAAAGGCGTCGGACTGGCCCTGCTGCTGGTGGCCGGCCGCAAGACCGGTGACACCTGGCTGTTCATCACGTCGAAGACCCGCCTGACGGTGCTCGACCAGTACGTGGCCACCGCCGATCACGCGCTGGGCGACCCGTCGTGGCTGGCGGGCCGGATCGTGACGGCCACCGGCCCCGTCGGCTTCAACTTCCTCGACTTCGTCTACGGCAACCTCGCGGTGGCCGCGGTCGTCGCCGCGCTGTACCAGCTGCGTCACGTGGCGGCCGAGCGCCGCTTCCCGCGCCACCACCTGGTGCGCACGTTCCTGGTGATCGGCCTCGTCGGGCCCGCCTTCTACATGATCTTCCCGGTGGTCGGGCCGCTCTTCGCCTACGGCACGGGCACCGAGCACTGGGCGGCGGTCAGCCTGTGGGCGCCGGACATGCCGCCCAGCGAGCCCTGGGCCGTGGCCGACCTGTGGCCGCGGACGCCGCCGCCGGTCGACACCCCGCACCCCATGCCGTTCGACGGGATCACCCCGCGGAACTGCATGCCCAGCCTGCACACGGCGTGGGCCACCGCGATCTTCATCCACTCCCGGAAGGGACCCCGCGTCCTGCGGTTCGCGGGAACGTTCTGGCTGGTCGCCACGCTCGCCGCGACGCTGGGATTCGGCTACCACTACGGCGCGGACCTCCTCGCCGGCGTGGTGTTCACGCTCACGATCGAGGCGGCACTGCGCTCGTTCGACCGGGGCTGGGACCGGTCGGGGATCCGGCTGGCCGTCTACGGCGCGACGGTCTTCGCCGCGCTCCTGCTGTCCTACCGGTTCCTGCCGCTGACGATGGCCCAGTATCCCTGGGTGGCCGGACCGCTGCTGGTGCTGGCGACGGCCTCGGTGGTCTACGGCTACGTACGGACCACCGCGCTGTGGGAGCCGAGGACCGCACCGGCGCGGCGACCGGAACCGCAACCCGAACTGATCTGAGGCGTACCGCACCGGCCCGTCCGCCGCTCCCCGCCGCGAAGCCGCCGTGGCGCGCCCGGGCCGGTCCCCGGCCACGGCCGCGCCGGTCCGCCGGCGCTCCGACGGGGAGCGCCGGCGCGGGGCGCGCGCGGATCCCGCCGCCTCGCGCGGGGGCGCCCCGCCGTCCCGGTCGTGGGAGCCGTGCGGCCTCCGCGGCACCGGTCCCGCCGGGTGGGCGCGGCGCGGGACGTCAGGCGGGCAGGTCGCGCAGGGCCTGTTCGGTCCGGGCCGCCGCGCCGGTCAGGCCGAGAGCGGTCTGCAGGCGGTGGGCGGCCGTGTAGTGCTCCCGGGCCGCGGCGATACGGCCGGCTCCGGCCTCCAGGGCCGCCAGTTCACCGTGCACGGCGGCCTGGCGGGGGCGGTCGCCGATCCCGGTGAGCAGGGCCAGAGCGTCCCTCATGCCCGCCGCGGCCCGCTCCGGGTCGCCCCCGGCCAGGGCGACCCGGGCCAGACCGGCCGAGGACTCCGCCTCCCCGGCGGGGTTGTTGACCGCCCGGTGCAGGACGAGAGCGTCCCCGAAGTACGCGGCGGCCTCCCCGTTCCGTCCCTGCTCGTACGCGATGCCGCCGAGGGCGTTGAGCGCGAAGGCCTGCCCGAAGCGGTTCCCGGCCCGCCGGTGGAGGGCGACCGCTTCCCGGAAGTACCCGGTCGCCTCGCCGAGTTCACCCGCTGCCCGGGCGACGTGGCCGAGGCCGCGCAGCGCATAGGCGAGGCCGATGCCGTCGTCGGCCCGCCGCTGGAGCTCCACCGCCGCCCGGAATCCCTCCCGCGCCCGGCCGTGCTCACCGCGGACGCGCGCGACATGGGCCAGGCCGGTCAGCGCGTAGCCCTGCCCCGCCGGGTCGTCCGCCGCCCGCGCGCACCGCAGGGCCTCCTCGAAGTGTTCCGTCGCGGCCGCGTAGTCGCCGCGCGCCCGGGCGACCTCCCCCAGCCCCCGCAGCGCGTCGGCCTCCCCCGCCTCGTCCCCGGCCAGGCGGAGCAGCAGCGCCGCCTCCTCGAACCCGGCGACCGCCTCGTCGTGGCGGCGCCGGTCCCGGGCGATGTCGGCGAGGGCCGTGCGGGCCCGGCCCTGCCCCGCCTCGTCCCCGGCCCGCTCGGCGGCCGCCAGGACGTCCGCGTACAGCGCGGCCGCCTGCTCCTCACGGCCGTCCACGTACAGCAGCCGTGCGGTCCGCCGGGCCAGGCTCCCTCCCGTCTCCCATCCCTCGCCCAGCGCGGCCCGGGCCGCGCCGCACAGCTCATCGAAGGCGGCGTGGCTCCACATCCGCGCGTGGTCCGGGTTGTCGAAGGGGCCGGTGCCCGAGGCCGGGGCCGCCGCCCCGTACAGCAGGGCGTGCGCGGTGCCGGTGACGCCGTCCAGGTGCCGGTAGAGGCTGCGCCGGCCCCGCTCGACGGTTTCACGGGAGTCCTGGACGGCGACGAGCCCCCGCGCGTACGCCACGAACAGGTCGTGGAAGACGTACCGGCGCTGCGGCAGCGAGGTCAGCATGCTGCGCTGCAGCAGCCGGACCAGGCGCACGGTGGCGAGCTCCGCGGGCATCCCGGCCAGCGCCGCTATCGAGGCGGCGTCGAAGTCCGGCCCCGGGTGCCAGACGCAGGTGCGCAGCATGGCCTGCAGGTCCGCGCTCAGGGCCTCGTACGAGACCGTGAACGCGGCGGCCGCCTCCCGGTCGGCGTCGTCGAGCTGCTCCAGGGGCCGGGTCGCGGACCGCATGACCGCGAGCAGGCCGACCGGGTCCATGTCGGCCAGCAGGGCGCCGACGGGGCGCAGGGCCAGCGGCAGCCGGCCGCACAGCCGGGCGAGTTCGTGCAGCACCTCCCGCTCGCCGGGCCCGCCGGTCCCGTCCGCCGGTGACCGGCCCGCGATCCGCAGCAGCAGTTCCACGGCCTCGTCCGGCGGCAGCAGGGACACCTCCTCGCGGACCACCGCGTCCAGCCCCGCGAGCCGGTGCCGGCTCGTGACCAGCACCAGACAGCGGCCGGCGCTCGCCGGGCCGGGCAGCAGCGGCTCGACCTGCGCGGCCTCGCGGGCGTTGTCGAGGAGCAGCAGCACCCTTCTGTCCGCCAGCCAGGCCCGCCACAGCTGGGCCTTGCCCGTCGTGCCGGTGGGGATGTCGGAGCCGTCGAAGCCGGCCAGCCGCAGCAGTTCCGCCAGGACCTCGCCCGGCTCGCGCGGCGTGCTGCCGGGGGTGAACCCGAACAGGTCCACCTCGAACCGGGCGTCCGGGAAGGCACCGGCCAGCCGGTCCGCGAGGGCGCGGGCAAGGGCGGACTTGCCGACGCCCCCCGTGCCGTGCAGCAGCGCGACGGCCGGGGCGCGCCGCTCGGTCAGGGCCGCCTCGCAGACGGCGGCCAGATCCGTGAGCAGCCCGGTGTGGCCGACCAGGACCGACGGGGGCGGCACCAGCGTGTTCAGCTCGATCCCCGGCCGCTCGGCGGCGGGGGCGCCGTAGAAGTGGTTGTGCTGGACGCCCTGCCCGACGACGGCCTGCTGTGCCCGGCCGGTCGCGCTCGCGTCCATGCCGACCGTCACGGAGGCGCCGGGGGCCCCGACGGCCGGTGTCGCGCCCGGCGGGTCCGCCGGCGGCCGGTCCGTCCCTGCCGTCACCGGGGCGCCCGGAAGGTGTTGTGCTGCTCGCCCTGGCCCTGCACCGCCTGCTGCGCCTGGCCGGACGCGGTCGCGTGCACGGTGACCTGCCCGGCGGCCACGCCGCCCGCCTGCGCCTGCTCCCGGACGAACGCCACCAGGTCGCGCAGCCGCTGCGCCTGCTCCGGGGCGTCCTCCAGCAGATCCTCGAACCGCGTCCGCCAGGCCCCGGCCTGGCGGGCCGCGACCTGCTCCACGTCGTCGCCGGCCGCCGCCAGTTCCTCACGGGCGCGTTCCAGGCGGGCTTCCTGCCGGGCCTCCTCCTGCGGATCGCCGCGGCCCAGCAGCCGGGCCGTGCGCTCGCGGCACTCCTGCCACGCGTCCGTGGCCATCGCCTGGACCAGTGCGCCGCCCCCGGCGGCGGCCAACGCGCTGAGCGCTTCCAGGAGCATGGGGGTCCTCTCGTCGGCAACGGGTGTTCAAGTATGGCCGAACGCAGGGAAGTCGATGATGGACGCGGGGCTGCCGGAGAGCGCGGGCCGGCCGCGCGTGACGCTGCGCGGTGCCCCTCCTCCCGTCCTGCGGCCGGGCGTGACGGGAGCGTCCTCCCCGTGCGGCCGCGCCGTCGTGACCTGACAGGTGTCAGGGTCACCGGGCTCCCGCGGGTGCCTACCGTGGTGGTGTCATCATCGGTGGAACCTGCGACGACGGAGTGACGATGAGAGGTACGACCCTGCCCGGAGCCGGGCGACTGTTACCGGCGGCCGCGGCCGTCCTGCTGCTGGCGTGGTGTGCGGTCGCCCCGGCGGCCGCCGGGGAGGAACGGCGTGCCGGTGCCGGGGACACCGTGTCGTCCGCCGCGCAGGTGCCGGCGGGTGTCACCGCCGGTGTCGCGGTGTTCGACCGGCAGACCGGGACGTACACCGAACAGATTGCGTCCGGCGCGCAGTTCAGGTCCGCGTCGGTCGTCAAGCTGCTGCTGGCCCTGGACTTCCTGTGGAACCGCGGGCCCGACTACACCGTCCCCGAAGCCGACCGGGCGCGGCTGGAGCCGATGCTGCGCAGCAGCGACGACGCCGCGGCCACCCACTACTGGAGGAACTACGGCCGCTCGGCGATCATCGACCGCATGGTGGCCAGGCTGGGGCTGACCGACACCGTGCCGCCGCCCGCCGGGTACGAGGAGTTCTGGGGCTACACCGCGCTCTCGGCACGGGACACCGTGACGATCTACCGGTACCTCCTGGACCGGGCGCCCGCCCCCGTGCGTGACTTCGTCATGGGCAACCTGCGTCAGAGCACGCGCTGCGCCTCGGACCGCTTCGACCAGCACTTCGGCATCGCCGGGGCGTTCGAGCGGCCGTGGGCGGTGAAGCAGGGCTGGTCGGGCGACTTCCCCGACGGCACCTGCGGCACACCGTCCCTCGCGGCGGGCGTGACGGCGGACGAGAACGCCGGGACCGGCGCGGCCGCGGTGGACCTGGACCGGCCCGCGCTGCACAGCACCGGCACGGTCGGTGCCGGTGACCGGTCCATCGTGGCCGTGCTCACGCTGCACCCGCTCGGCACCTCGTACGGCAAGGCGTACACCGACATCGGCCGGCTGACCCGCTCGCTGAACGTTCCGGGGGCGGTGCGGCCGTCCGGGACGTGGTTCGGGACGTGGAGCGAGTTCGTCAACGTGCGCGAGGACCCGTCCACCGGCAGGCCGCCGCTGCGGCAGCTGCCGGCGGGCGTGGAGGTGCTGGTGGGCTGCCAGGTCCGGGGCCAGGTCGTCACCGTGCCGCCGTACACCAACGAATGGTGGGCCTACCTGCCGCAGCACGGTGGCTACATCTCCAACATCTACATCAGTTCGCCGGACAACAAGCTGCCGGGTGTCCCGGAGTGCGGCGGGCGGTAGCCCCCGCGAACGACGGGTACGGGCGGTGGGCGGGACGGGGGCCGCTCACCGCTCGTACGCGGCGAGGTGGCGCAGCACCTCCTCCACGTGCGGCCGTACCCGTTCGGGGACGCCGCGTTCCTCGATGACGGTCCGGTCGCTGGTGCGGTAGCCCGCGACGACCAGGGCCTGCAGGTCCTCCTTCGGCAGCCCCTCCTGCTTGAAGCGCTGGTCCAGCCAGCACACGTACAGGCTCATGGTGGCGATCGCGTCCGGCGCCGACATGTGGTCCTTGTCGCCGTCGCCGTCCCCGTCGACGGCCCACGCGCGGAACACCGACGGCGTCCACATGGCGATGCCGTACTCGTCGGTGGCGGGGCGGGCGGCGTTCACGTCGAAGTCGCTCTCCACTTTCAGCATGGCGGCGAGCAGGGCCGGTGTGACCTCCTCGTCGGTGCAGCGGTGGGCGGCACGGTCGATGACCGGCCGGAGGGCGTCGGGCACGTCGGCGTCCGGCCGCAGGGCGCCGGGCGCCCCGGTCCGGGTGCCGGTGGCCCGGACCGGGGCGCCGCCGGCGCGGTCGTCCCCCGCGCGGCCGTCGCCCGCACGGTCGTCTCCCGCGAGCAACGGCAGGCCGGCGACGGCCACCGCGGTCAGGCCCAGGAGGGCGGCCAGGGCCGGTCCCGTACGCCGCCGACGCGGGCGCGCGTCCCGGACCAGCCGCTCGACCCGGGCGGCGAGCCGCTGCGCGGTGTGCGGCTGCCGGGAGGCGTGGTCGGGGGCGAGGCAGTCGGCGATCAGGCCGCGCCAGCCCTCGTCGAGTCCGGCGTCCAGCCGCAGCGGCGCGGTGCCGCGCGCGTAGGACTGGGCCGCGAGGGAGCGGGCCCGGGCGGTGGCGCCCGGGAAGGGGTGCAGGCCGCCGGTGAGCACCTGGTGCGCGAGGACGCCGAACGCCCAGACGTCGGCGGTCGGCCGGACCACCGAGCCGAGCGTTCCGGTGCGCTGGGACCACCACTCGGGGGGCAGGTGGTCCAGGGTGCCGAGCGGGGGCAGATGGGCGTGGCTCCCGTCGAGCTCCACCGCGAGTCCGAAGTCCGCCAGCCACACCTGCCCGCCCGCGCCCAGCAGGACGTTGGCCGGCTTGAGGTCGCCGTGCACCCATCCGGCGCCGTGCATGTGGGCGAGGCCGGCGGCGACGCCGCCGAGGATCCGGGCGGCGTCGGCGACCGCCCGGCCCGGCTCCGCGGCGTCCAGGACGTCCTTCACGCTGGCCTCGGCACGGTCCATGACCAGGGCGGTCGCCCCGTCCAGGGCCGGCAGGTCCGGTACCGCGAGGGTGCGCACGGCACGGGTGCGGACGAGGTGGGGGTGGTCCGCCCCGGTGCTGAACCGCACTTCGCGGGCGACGAGTTCGCCGAAGGCGGTGCGCGGGCCGGGCCCGAGGGCTCCGGTCGGCAGCACCTTCACCGCCACGGGCGTGCCGTCGGCGAGCGAGCGGGCCTCGTACACGGTGCCCCATCCCCCGGAGCCGATGACCGTGCCGAGCTCCCATTCCCCGTCGATGCGGAATCCCTCCGGCAGCCTGGGCGGTTCCGGGCCGAGGTCGTCGGGTGCCTCGTGTGCCGTCATGCGCCGGCCTCCTGCGGTACGGTGCGGCGGCTGCGCGGCGGCAGCAGTGCCAGGTGCTCCTCGCGCACCAGACCGAACCTCAGTGCCATGAAGGCCAGTTGGGCGCGCTTGGCGCCGGTGCGCGGGCCGTCGCCGGTCGTCTCGTCGCCGTGCGGCAGGCGCAGTTTGGCGAACGCGAGGTAGTCGATGTGGTAGTTGACCGCCGAGCGCGTCAGGCTCCGGCAGGAGTCCAGCGGGCGCAGCCGCTCCACGATGTCCCCGGCGCCGGGCAGCGCCGGGTCGGAGGGGTCCCGCAGCCGTGGCTCGCACAGGGCGACGAGGACGAGGAAGTACTTCGACGTGGGGTCCAGGGCGAAGGGGTGCACGGTCTGTTCGCCGGCGCCGTCACCCGGCCGCTCCCCGAGGTAGGCGTGCTGCGGCGCGAACACCTTGAAGGCGGCGCTCCCGGTCAGGGCCGGCAGCACCACCCGGGAGAACTCGAACGGCACCGGCGCTCCGAGGCGTCCGGGTGCCACGGTGATGTACTCGCCCGCGCCCTCCAGGTTCTCCACGACGTACGCCATGCTGCGGCTGAAGTTGGACAGCCGCCAGTAGTCCCCCGCGGCCTCCAACTGCCCGGCGCGGCGCGAGATCCCGGGATCCGGCAGGTTGACCGCCGTGGTTCCGTTTCCGGGTACGCCGCGGCCGAATTCGATGACGTCCCCGGGACCGAGGTGCAGCAGTCCGGGTCTGCCCGTTTCCCCCGGGACCACCGCTGTGGCCTCCGGTAACTGGACGATGACGGTTTCCATCCGGTACTCCCCCAAGTCGGTCGCGTGGATTGTAGTGCGAACCAGGCCGGTCGCCCGCGCGATTGCCGGGGACACGCTTGGGACTCCGCTTGACGCCGTGAGTCATCGGTGCGGTGGCCGCGCGCGACCGGATCGCGCCATGGGGCCCGTGGCCGGAAAGGGCTCTTCCGGCAGGCCGGCGAAGCACCCTCCTGACAGGTGTCAGGACCGCCGGCGGTGCCCCGGCTCCTACCTTCTGCCCTGTCCGCACGACCAGACCGAAGGAGAAACAGTGGCGAAGTGGCGGTCTTTGCAGATGCTCGCTGTCGCGTCGGCGGCGGTGGCGACGGTGTTCGCGTCGTCCGGCAGTGCCGGCGCGACGGACGGCGCGGGATGTCCCAGTGACGAGGTGATGTGCTACGGCTGGAGCGGTAACTGGAACAAGGACGGAGGGGCCATCAGCTACTTCCGCGGCAACGTCTGGGACCTCAACGGCCACCGGTACCTCGGCAGCGGCACCGGCTCCGGCGAGGTCATCGGCAACAACAACGGGTCCCTGTTCGTGAACGCGCTGGACCGGACCCGCACGATCTACTACAACCCGTCCGTCGGCGGTGCCCGCCCCTCGGGTTACAACGTCACGTACGGCTTCGGCGTGCGTACCTGCAACAACCACACGGGCAGCACCGACTGGGGTGTTCTGCCCTGGTACATCTGCAACAACGCCCGGGCCCACTTCAGCAACTGAGCGGGGTGCGGTGGGCCCCCGGGCACCGCGCGCGCCGCGGCCCGAGCGCCCGCCGCACGTCCGGCGCCCTCACTCGAAGGAGGACCAGGCCGATGGGCGACACAGGGCGATCGACACGAAGGACCGCCGCGTCGTGGGCGACGCTGTGCGGTCTGCTCCCTCTGCTGACCGTGCTCGGCTGCTCCGCGCAAGGCGCGGACGAGCCGCCGCACGACGGGCTCCCGCCCGTCACCGTGACCGAACTGCACGACCCCGCCGACATCCGGCAGCCGCTCAACGAGTACATCCTGACGGAGCGTCAGTCGCAGTTGATGCTCGCGGCCGAGCAGCGGCTGCGCACCGACTGCGCGCGGCGCTTCGGCCTGGAGTGGGAACCGCCGCCGGTGAACCTGGACGTGCCGGACACCTTCCGCTACGGCGCCGACGCCTACGTCCGCTACGACGAGGCCGCCGCGCGCCGGCACGGCTACCATCCGGCGCCGGCCGCCGCCGGCGGGTCCACGGCCGCCGCCGGCGGGTCCGCGGACGGCGCCGCGACGGCGGACGAGGACGGGACCGGCTCCCGTATGTCGCCGCAGCTGCGCACCGTGCTCACCGGCCGGGGCTCCGGCACCGTCGCCGGGCGGAAGGTGCCCGTCGGCGGGTGCGTGGAGGAGGCGCGCCGCGCCCTGCGCGAGCACAGCGATCCGCGCTGGGACGAGAACTATCCCAACGGCCTCGCCGTCAACCTCCAGAGGGAGATCGACGAGGACCCGAGGGTGGTCCGGGTGCGGGCCGAGTGGAGCGCCTGCATGGGGCGGGCGGGATTCGACTACGGCAGTCCCCGGGACGCCTGGGCGGACCCCCGCTGGGAGACCGCGACCGCCTCGGCGGAGGAGAAGGCGGTGGCGGTCGCGGAGGTGCGGTGCGGACGGCAGACCCGCCTCGCCGAGACCCTGGCCGCGGTCGAACGCGCCTACCAGGAGGGCGTCGTGGACGACAAGAGCCAGGAACTGGCGGAGTACGCCCGGGGCAAGGAGGCCGTCATGCGGCGGGTCGCCGAACTCCTCGGCCAGTGACGCCGGTTGTCGAAGGGAGTGGATGAGCGTGCCGAAGAACACGCTGCGCGGCAGGCGCCGCACCCTGACGGGCGGCACGGTCGCCGCGGCGGCCCTGCTGGCCGGCGGCTTCGTCGCGGGTTCCGCGATCCGCTCGCCCCAGCAGGTGGCCGCGGACGCGGCGGGTCCCGGGCCCAGCACCCTGACCACGACCGTCGAGCGGCGTGTGCTGCGGTCCACCGTCCTGCTGCGCGGCGACGTCACCGCCTCGCGCACGGTCGACGTCACGCCCTCGACCGAGGAGGCGCAGGCCGTGGTCACCGCCGTCCGGGCCGGGGCGGGGCAGGAGATCCGCCCGGGCGAGGTGATCCTGGAGGTCTCGGGCCGCCCGCTGTTCGCCCTGCCGGGCGGCAAGCCGGCCTACCGCGACCTCAGGCCGGGCGCCGAGGGCGACGACGTGGCCCAGCTGCAGACCGCGTTGAAGCGGCTCGGGCACGACCCGGGCGAGTCCGACGGGCGGTTCGGCACGGGCACCAAGAACGCCCTGCGCTCCCTGTACGAGGCCCTCGGGTACGACGTGCCCACCGCCGGTGACCAGCAGGCCCTGACCGGCGCCCAGGACCGGGTCGCCGAGGCCGAGGACGCGCTGGCCGCCGCCCGGGAGGGCGGTGACCGGCAGGGGCAGGGCGTCGGGCGCGCCGTCGAGCGGCTGGAACGGGTCCGGAAGGACCTCGCCGCGCTGCGCGCCAGGAGCGGCCCGATGCTCCCCGCCGCCGAGTTCGTGTTCCTGCCGGCGTTCCCCGCGCGGGTGGCCGCCACCCGCGCGACGGTCGGGGCTCCGGTCAAGGCGCCGCTGGTGACCCTGTCGTCGGGCCGCCTGGAGATCACCGGGGGGCTCAACCCCGGGCAGCGCGACCTGGTGCGCGAGGGTCAGCCGGTCCGCATCCTCTCGGAGACCACGGGGGTGTCCGCCGAGGGGACGGTCGCCGCCGTGGGCGCGCTGGTCCAGGACCCGGAGACGGGGGCGTCGAGCCATCCGCTGACCGTGCGGCCGAAGGGCGCGCTGGACGCCCGGCTGGCGGGTACGAACGTGCGGCTGACGATCGAGACCGCGGCCAGCTCCGGCGAGGTGCTCGTGGTGCCGGTCTCGGCCCTGTTCGCCGCGCCGGACGGCACCACCAACGTCGTACGGTCGCTGCCCTCCGGCGAGGAGCGGACCGTCGCGGTGCGGGCGGGGATGTCGGCCGACGGGATGGTCGCCGTGGCTCCGGAGCGCGGCGGGTCGCTGCGGGACGGCGAGCGGGTGGTGATCTCCCGGCCGGAGGACGAGTCGCTGACGTCCGCCGGCGGCCGGGGCGCGCCGCGGGGTGAGGGCTCATGACCTCCCCCGCGCCGCCCGTCGTCGACCTCGCGGAACTGGAACTCGTCTATCCGGTGGAGCCGCCGGTCACCGCGGTCCGCTCCTGCGACCTCACGGTGCGCGGCGGGGAGTACGTCGCCGTCGTCGGCGCGTCCGGCTCCGGCAAGTCCTCGCTGCTCAACGTCATCGGCCTGCTGGACCGGCCCACCTCGGGCCGGTACCGGCTCGACGGGATCGACACGACCGGGCTGTCCGACGCCGAGCGCACCGAACTGCGCGCCCGCCGCGTCGGGTTCGTCTTCCAGGCCTTCCACCTCCTGCCGTACCGCACCGCGGCCGAGAACGTCATGCTGGGCCTGATGTACGGAGGCGTTCCGCGCCGCCGTCGCGCCGCGCTGGCGGCGCAGGCCCTGGAGCGGGTCGGCATGGGTCACCGGCTGCACGCCGAGCCCACCACCCTCTCCGGCGGAGAACGCCAGCGCGTGGCCATCGCCCGCGCCCTGGCCGTACGGCCGTCGCTCCTGCTGTGCGACGAGCCCACGGGCAACCTGGACTCCGCCACCGCCCGCACCGTGCTCGACCTCATCGCCGAACTGCACGGGGAGGGGGTCACCGTCGTCGTGATCACGCACGACGCCTCGGTGGCCGCCGGCGCGGGCCGGGTCGTCCGGATGAGAGACGGAGTCCTCACCGAGGACCGCACCACGAGGATGCCGGCCACATGACGCGATCCCCCTCCCCCTCCCCCGGCCGTGCCGCCGCGGCCGGCCCCACGGCGCGCCTGTCCGTCCGGGACCTGCTCGGCGAGGCACTGGCGGGGGTGCTGCAGCGGCCCGTCCGCACGATGCTCACGATGGTCGGCGTCGTGCTCGGCGTCGGCACCGTGGTGGCCGTCCTGGGCATGACCGCGAGTGCCTCCGGGCAGATCTCGGAGCGGTTCACCGCGCTCACCGCGACCGAGGTGACGGTGCGTCCGTCGGCCGGCGCCCAGGACGCGGCCGGGAGCCCGGACGGCTCGCCGTTCCCGGCGGACGCCGACGCCAGGGCCGCCCGGATCGAGGGGGTGCGCAGCGCCGGGACGTACTACGCCCTCGCCTCCGCGCGGGTCGGGGACATCACCGGCGTGCCGCTGCCCGGCGCGTCCGCGCAGCGGCTGCCCGTCATCGCCGCCTCCGCCGGGACGCTTCCCGCGCTGCGCGCCACCCTGCAGGGCGGGCGGCTCTTCGACTCCGTCCTGGACGACCGGGCCGAACCGGTGGCCGTCCTCGGCTCCGGCGCCGCGCGGCGCCTGGGCGTCAGCCGGCTCGACCGGCGGCCGGTGATCTTCATCGGCGGGACGCCGTTCACCGTCATCGGCATCGTCGGTGACGTCGAGCGCAAGGCGGAGGTGCTGTCCTCCGTGATCGTGCCGCGCGGCACCGCGCACCGGATGTGGGGGCCGCCCGGCAAACGGGACCAGCCCGCCCGGATGATCGTCGACACGGAGCTGGGGGCCGCCGCCGACGTCGCGGGGCAGCTCCCGCTCGCCCTGCGGCCGGACCGGCCGGACGTACTGCAGGCCGTGGCGCCGCCCGATCCGCGCACCCTGAGGAACGACGTGAGCACCGACCTGGACAGTCTGTTCCTCCTCCTGTCGGGGGTCAGCCTGGCCATCGGGACGGTCGGTATCGCCAACACCACGCTCATCGCCGTCCTGGAGCGCACCGGGGAGATCGGGCTGCGCCGGGCGCTGGGCGCGCGCCGGCGGCACGTGGTGGCGCAGTTCCTCACCGAGAGCGCGCTGATCGGCGGTGTCGGCGGCCTGGTCGGCGCCGCGGCCGGCGTCGTCGCGGTGGTGGCGGTCGCCGTCGTCCAGCGGTGGACGCCGGTGCTGCCGTTGACCGTCGCCGTCCTGGCTCCCGTGATCGGGCTGGCGACCGGTCTCGTCGCGGGCGCCTATCCGGCGCTCCGCGCGGCGCGCATCGAGCCGGTCGACGCGTTCCGCCACTGAGCGTGCCGGCCGGGCCGGCAACGCCCAAGTGGCGCTTCGCCTCAAGGTGAGGTGCCGGCGCCAAAAGTCTTGACAACGATGTCAAGTGCGTGATCTAGTCCGCTTCCGTCCAGCCGAGTGCCGCTGATCGCGCCGCAAAGGGAGACTCACCGCGATGCCCCGCACACTGCCGCCCTCTCCCGCATGAACCCAAGGAGACGTACGAGCGCCGGGCCCTCTCGGACCGGCGCTCCCTCGTGCCCGCTCCGTCCGCCGCTCGGAGATCACCCCTCATGTCGCGCAGCACATGACGGGTGAGGAACAGGAGACCACTTCCATGCACAGACCCCTCCGCCGGTTGCGTCACCGCGCATCGGCAGTCCTCGCCGCACTGCTCGTCGCCGGCGGCGCCCTGGGCCCGGCACCGGCCGCCGCCCAGGCCCCCGCGGCCGCTCCCCGACTCACCTCCCTGGTCAACCCGTTCATCGGCACGCAGAACTTCGGCAACACCTTTCCCGGTGCGAGTGCCCCCTTCGGCATGGTCCAGGTCAGCCCGGACACCGGCGGCCAGGGGGGCTACGACTACCAGCAGGACAGGATCCACGGATTCAGCCAGACCCACCTCTCCGGTGTGGGCTGCTCCGTGATGGGCGAGCTGCCGCTCATGCCGACGACCGGAGCCGTCGACAGCGTCGACCCCGATGCCTACCGCTCGGCCTACTCGCACGACGACGAGGACGCCGAACCCGGCTACTACCGCGTCGGTTTGAAGACGTACGGCATCGACGCCGAGCTGACCGCCACACCCCGCACGGGGTGGCAGCGCTACACCTTCCCCTCGACCGACCGGGCCAACGTCCTGTTCAACACGGGCAAGGCCAACCAGCGGGTGTACAGCTCGGAAGTGCGTGTCGTCGGCGACCGGACGGTCGAGGGCCGTGTCGAGGCGGGCAACTTCTGCGCGGGCAAGGACCGGCACACCGTCTACTTCACGGCGACGTTCGACCGGCCGTTCGCCTCGCACGGCACATGGCGGGGCTCCACCCCCTCCCCCGGTGAGCGGGACGCGGCCGGCGAGGGCGGGAACGGTGCGTGGGTGACCTTCGACGCCGGCACGGACCGTGATGTCGTCGTCAAGGTGGGCCTCTCCTACACGGGCCTCGAAGGCGCCCGGAAGAACCTGAAGGCGGAGACGGACGACTCGTACGACTTCGACGCCACCCGCGCGGCACTGCACGAGACGTGGGAGCGGCAGCTCGCCTCCGTCACGGTCGGCGGCGGGTCCACCGAGCGTCGACGCGCGTTCTACACGGCCCTCTACCACGCGCAGCTGCACCCGAATCTCGCGGGCGACGTCGACGGCCGCTACGCGGGCTTCGACGGGAAGACCCATACCGCGTCCGGGTTCACGCCGTACCAGAACCTGTCGCTGTGGGACACCCACCGGCCGCAGAACCAGCTGCTCCAGATGCTGCAGCCGAAGGTCGCCCGTGATGTCGCGCTGTCGGTCGTCGCGATCGGACGGGACGGCGGCTGGCTGCCGCGCTGGTCGCTCGCCAACAGCGAGACCAACATCATGACCGGTGACCCGGTGACGCCCTTCCTGGTCGAGGCGTGGTCCAAGGGCCTGCTCGCGGGCCACGAGGAGGAGGCGTACGCGCTCCTCAGGAAGAACGCCCTGAGCACGCCGCCGGACGACTCCCCCTACAACGGCCGTGCCGGAATCGACGCTCATCAGGAACGCGGCTACGTCCCCAGCGGTCTGGAACCCGGGAAGGACTGCCCGGACAAGGGCGGTGACAACGACTGCCGTCATCCCGCTTCGGCGACCCTGGAGTACGCGGCGGCGGACGCGTCGCTGGCCCTCATGGCCAAGGGCCTGGGGCACACCGCGGACGCCCGGATGTTCGCGGCACGCGGCCAGTGGTACCGGAACCTGTGGGACTCCTCCATCCAGCAGTTCCGGCCGCGCACGACCGACGGCACCTGGCTGACGCCCTACGACCCCGTCGAGGCGGGCCACCAGTTCCACGAGGGCGGCGCCCACCAGTACCAGTGGCTGGTGCCCCAGGACCCGGCCGGGCTCGTGTCGCTGATGGGCGGCAAGCGGGAGACCGAGAAGCGGCTCGACGCCTTCTTCGCCTACGACAAGCTCCTCGCGGACCCCGCCAAAACCGCTCGCGAGGACTGGATCTCGGCACCGTACGACTACTACGGGAAGCCGACCTACAACCCGAACAACGAGCCCGACCTGCACTCCCCGTACATGTACCTGTGGGCCGGCGCACCCGCCAAGACCGCCACCGTGGTCCGCGCCGCGATGACGCTCTTCACGGACGGACCCGACGGCATGACCGGCAATGACGACCTGGGCACCATGTCGGCCTGGTACGTCTTCTCCTCCCTGGGCCTGTACCCGACGACGAACGGCGGCGACTTCCTCGCCGTCTCCAGCCCGCAGTTCCCGTCGGCGGTCATCCGCATCGGCGCCCACGGGAAGGAGCAGGGCGGCACCCTGACCGTCAGGGCACCGGGGGCGAGCGACACCCGGCGCTACGTCAAGCGGGCGGAATTCGGCGGGAAGGACCTGCGTGCCACCTGGCTGGACTGGGACGCGGTCGCCAAGGGCGGGAAGCTCGCCTTCGAGATGGCCGACGAGCCGTCGGCGTGGGGTACGGGCAAGGGCGCGGAGCCGCCGTCCGTGAACCGCGCGCCGGCCGATTCCCGGCGGCACCTGGACGCGTCCCTGCGCACCGGTTCCGACGTCCTGCCGACGGCGGACAGCGCACAGAGCGTCCGGCTGCGGCTGGACGTGCTGGGCCAGTCCCCCGGCACGCTGCGGGTGGGCGTCGACGCGAAGACTCCCGACGGCTGGACCGTGAAGACCTCCGAGCCCTTCTCGCTCACCTCCCGCCGGCTTCCGGTCCAGCGGACCGCGGCGGTGGACGTGACCGTGCCCGCCGGAACCGCGCCGGGTTCGTACTCCGTGCGCATCACGGCGACGGCGAAGGGTGTGAAGAGCGTGGAACGTACGGCGACCATCGAGGTGCGCGCCGCGGCCCGCTGCGCGGCGGACGCCGAGGGGCAGTGTGCCGTGGACCTCGGCAAGGAGGTGAACCACGACGGTACCGCGACCGTCGCCGCCTCCGGCGAGGGCGACTTCGACGGAGGGGGCTGGAGCTACGACGGTGACCTGCTGCCCGCGGCCGGTCCGGTCGTCTGGGACGGCGTGACCTACGACGCCCCCGATCCGTCCGGGACGGCCCCGAACTTCGTCGAGGCCCGCGGTCAGGCCGTGCTGCTCCCGGCCGGGTCGTACGGCAGGCTGCGCCTGGTCGCGGCGGCCCACCACGGCCCGGTGACGACCGTGCTCACCGTCCGCTACACCGACGGAACCACCGCCGAACTGCCGGTCACCGTGGGCGACTGGGCGGGGGCGGCACCGCAGGGCGGCTCCGTCGCACTGGAGATGCCGCACCGGATCAAGCGCGGGCAGGGTGTGGACGGCCCGCCGGTGCGGCTGTTCGGTTCCTCCGCGGACCTCGACGCGTCGAAGACGGTGCGCTCCGTCGGCCTGCGCAACGATCCGCGGGTGCAGGTCTACGCGATCACCCTCGGGTAGGACTCCGTCCGTTCGCCGGCCCCCGTCTCCCGACCGGGAGGCCGCTCGGTGGCGGCTGCCGGGAACACCAGGACGGTCACGCCGCCACCCGCGTACGGGCCGCCGCGCACCGGCGCCGCCCCGGGGCGCTCCCTCGTTCCACGGTTCGGCCGACGGGCGCCCGGGCGGGCCCGCCGGCAGGGCGTGCGGGCCGGGGAGGGAGCTCCGCCGTACAACCTCCGGACGGCTCGGGAGTCCGACTTACCGGGGTGTCATGTCTGCCGAACATCAGATCGCCCATTTCCTGCGGGAGTTGGGGAGCCCGGACCCGGACCGCCGCACCGCCGCGGCCAAAGGGCTGGGAAGAACCGGCCGCCCCGAACACGCCGCCGCCCTCGTCGGGGCCGCCGGCGACCCGGACCCCCGGGTGCGGGCGGCCGCCGCGCACGGCCTGGGCCGGCTCGGGGAGCGGCAGGCCGGCCCCGGGGTGCTGGTGCGGCTGATGGGCGATCCGCGGCCGGAGGTGCGGCGCGCCGCCTCGCTCGCCGCGCTGCGGCTCGGGCTGGACGACCGGCCGGCGACGGAGGCGTACGCGCGGCTGCTGCGCGACCCGGAGCGGCACCTGCGGATCAACGCCCTGACCGCCCTGACCGCCCTGGGCTCACCCGGCGACCCCGTGGCGCTGGTGGAGTCGCTCGGTGACGCGGACCCCGCCGTGTGGGGGCGTGCCCACAGCCTGGTGCACCGGTTGCGGGACGTCCCCGCCGTCCGGGCGGAGGTGGTGCGCACCGCCCGGGAGGGAACGGGAGCCGCCCGGGCCCGGGCCCTGGAGATGCTGCCGGCCCGCTGCACCGGGCGGCTGCTCGACTCGCTGCTCGCAGGGCTGCGCGATCCCTCCGCGCAGGTGCGGACCGCGGTGGTGAGACGGCTGCTCGCCACCGGCCCCGGCCCCGTGGGCGACGCGCTGGCCGTGGCCCTCGACGGCGAGCGTGACCCGGAGACGGCGGCGTGGCTGATCGTCGCGCTCGGCAGGTGGAGCGACCCCCGGGCACTCGGTCCCGCGGTGCGGTGGCTGGGCGATCCCGTGGCCGGGCCGCGCGCCGCGCGCGCCCTCGGGGGCATCCGCACCGAGGCCGCCGCCGAGCGGCTGCGGGCGGCACTGGACGACCGGGCGCTGCCCGGCCTCACCCGGGCGGCCGCCGCCGCGGCCATCGGTGAGTCGGGAGCGTGGGACGCCGTGTGGCGGCTGCTCCCGCTCCTCGACGACGCGGACGCCGGCCTGCGCGGCGGTGCGCTCGACGGCCTGGGCGCGCTCGTCGACGACGGGCTGCGGCCGTGGGAGCGGCATGCGGTGGCCTGGGCCCTGGCCGCGCACCTGGCGGACGGACACGACGTATGGCGCACGCGCAACGCGCTCGCCGGGCTCGCCCAGGCCCTGCCCGCCGCGCGCCGCCTTGCCGACCGGGCGTCCCACGGGGAAGTCCGGGCCGCCGCACTGTCCCTGCTGGACCCCGACGGGACGGCCGGCGACCTGCGGCGCCTCGTGCGAGGCCTGGACGACCCGTACGAAGCCGTCCGCTACCACGCCGCCCTCGGCCTCACCCGGTGGGCGGGGACCGGTACCGGACCCCTGCCCGACAGCGCCCGGGTGAGCGCCCGGCTGACCGCCCTGACCTCGGACGCGTCACCCCGGCTGCGGCAGGCCGCGGCCGACGCGCTGGACGCCCTCGGGCCCGCCCGGGGCTCCGCGTCCGGCCGCCGCCCGCGTCCCTGACCGTCCCGGCCGAACGGTCCGCGGGACCGGTCCCCGGGCAGCGGCGTGGAATGATGTCCACCGGGCCTACGGCTCCCCGGCTTCGCGCGACCGCGCGCGCAACGCCCGGCGCGTTCCTCACGGTGCGCCGCCGGAGCCGGGCCGCATCGGCCCACGGCCGGTCGGGACCACACCATGTCCGGGGCGTTCATGACAGTACGGGGCGAGGCGATCCTGGCCGAACTCGGTTCCCTTCCGGCTCACGTGCGCGCGGACTACATCCGCGTCCTCGAGACCGTCGTGCGGATCGCCCCCAGGGCATGGACCCGCCGCAGGGGCGTCCGGCCGCAGTGGATCACACTCCGTGACGGCGACGACGACGTCGTGGTGCGGACGGACTCCGGCGAACTGGGCGAGCACGTCGACTGGGACGGTCCGCGGTCCGCCCGCTCCTTCGCCGGCGCCCTGCGGGAGGAACTGGCGACGAACCGGTGCGCCGCCCTGGTCTACGGGGACGCGATCGACTCGCGCACGTGGGGCTGGGTCCTCCCGCTCCTGGCCGGACGGCTGCCCGGGCTGGACACGGCGGTGATGGTCGACGTCGGACACCGCACGGGGACCCGGTCCACGTTCTCGTTCCCGGTCGGGTACCGGCGCTCGCCCGTCCGGCGCCTGCGGTTCGAGGAGGACGTACACGCGATCCTGCGGCGCGCCGGAAGACGCACGGACATTGACCGCGGGGCCGGGGGACAGTGATCGTTCGTGGCCGCGTCTTCCTCGGCGCCTGCCGCTCGCCGCGTGACCTGCGGGACCGCCTCTCCGGAGGCACGGCGCCCGCGGGGGGCCTCGGCGGCTTCCTCGAAGCGGTCCCGGGATCCCCGTCGGCCGATCTCGACGGTGGCCCCGCCGCGGCAGCGCGGCCTCGCCGGACGGCACCGCCGGAGGGGCGGATTCCGCCGTATGGAGCAGCCGGCTGCCACTCGGGCGAACGCGCTCGGGACACCGTTCGAGGACGAGAGGGCACGCGTCGTGCTGTCACCGGAGCAGCGCGGGCACCATGTCTCCATGGCCGCCTCTCGCTCCCTGCCGCTCGCCGTCGACGACCGCGGCAACGCCTTGGTCTCCTTCGTCCGGGCGGCGGAGGACAAGCCGCCCGGTGACGCGCCCCTGCCCCTGGCGCTGGTGGCCCTGTGGCAGGGCGACCGCGTCCTGATGGTCTTCGACCGGTCCCGGCGGGCCTGGGAACTGCCGGGCGGACGGATCGACCCCGGTGAGACCCCTCGCCGCGCGGCCGCCCGCGAGTTGCTGGAGGAGACCGGCCACGTCCCCGGGGGACGGCTTCGTTTCGTCGGCTTCGCGGGCTTCACCCTGGCGCCCGACCGACGTGCCGAATACGGCGCCCTGTTCACCGGCCGGTCCTCCGGCGCCGCACGGCTCTTCCAGCCCGACGACGAGATCGCGGCCATCCGGTGGTGGGACCTTCGCCAGTCCCTGCCGGGGCGGCTTCAGCCGCTGGACGCCCACCTCGCGGAGCTCACCCGCGACGGCACAGCCGAGGATTCCGGTACGGGCTGAGACGCCGTCCTGGATCGGGCGGCGGACCGTGTCATCGGAACGCGGAACGGACGGCGTTACAAGGGGTGGAGAGGCGCCCTCCACCCTGTCCGATCGGAACGATCCGCAAGGAGTCCTGCATCCATGACACGGATGACGGTAATGAACAAGTGCGTGACCGCCGTTGCGGTCGCGGTCGCGCTGGCAGGAGTGCAGGGCGTGGCGCAAGCCGTCACGCCGGCGCAGGTGCCGGCCGCGGCGCAGGCCCACCGCCAGAGCGGCGAGCCGGCTCCGGCCGCGGCCGGGCCGGTGCGGGTGGTGGCACCGGGTGAGCGCGTCCAGGCCGGTGCGGGTGTCGAGCTGTGGCTGACGGAGGAGGGCAAGCACTGGTCGACGCCGGAGACGGACCACCAGTTCCGGAGCGTGGTCGACGGCAACATCGACCTGAGCGGCCGCAGCATCGGCCTGATGACGGAACCCGTGGGAGACCGCTACTTCCTTTCCGGCGTCTACGTGGCCGGGCACAGCTCGGTCCGGGTCGTCGTCGACACGAGCGACGGCGAGGTCACCGCTTCCGTGGTACGGCTCGCCGGTACGCCCGGCTGGGGCGTCTGGTACGCCGACGTCCCCCTCCACGAGGACCTCACCATCGACAGCGTCACCCTCTACGACAGGCACGGGAAGGAAATCGCCTCCCTGACCCCCGCCCGCCCGTAGCCGCCCTGACAGCCCTGGCGGCTCTCAGGAGGTGACCCATGGGCGTGGGCCGGTCTTGCCCGGCCCACGCCCATGTCCGCCCGCCGGCCCCGTACTTGTCGTCTCTCCCCCCACTTCCGACCCCAAGGAATCCGTTGTCGTGACGCACGAGAGCCACGCCGACTTCGCCGAGTTCGCCACCGTGGCCTGGCCCCGCCTGGTGCGTACGGCTCACATGCTCACCGGCGACTTCCACGAGGCCGAGGACCTCGTCCAGACCACGCTGGCGAAGATGTACGCGCGATGGCGGAGGATCCCGCGCCACGAGGTCGACGTCTACATACGCCGGGCCCTGGTCAACAACAACATCAGCCGGGTGCGCAAGAAACGCATAGCCCACTTGCTCATGCCGTTTCTGCCCGAGTCGGTGCACCGGACGCACGGCGGGCACGCCGAGGCCGTCGAGCAGAGCGCCGTCCTCGTCGAGGCCCTTTCGGTCCTGTCCGCCCGCCAGCGTGCCGTCATGGTGCTGCGTTACTGGGAGGACATGAGCGAACAGGAGATCGCCGCGGCGCTGAACTGCTCCGTCGGCACGGTCAAGACGCATGCCCGGCGCGGCCTGGAGGCGCTGCGCGCCCATCCCCTCCTCACCTTCCACCTTGTCGACCAGGAGGCGAAGCCCTGATGTCCCCGACTTCCCGGCCCTCCCCGCGGCCTCAGCAGGAAAGCGAACGGCTGCGTGACGCGTTCGGTGAGGTGGCCGACGGCCTCATGCCCTCCCCCGTTCCGCTGGCCGCCATCGAACGGGCGGGCCGTGCCCGACGGCGTCGACGCACCGCCGGGATGGTGATCGGCTGCGGCCTGCTGCTGGCTCCGCTGGCCGCCGTCACGGTCCGCGCCGTCCTCCAGGAACACAGCCCTTTGCAGCGGAACGAGGTCGCGGCGCATCCGACGCCGCCGGACACGCCGGACGTGGCCGGGTCGGTGCGGGTGGTGGCACCGGGTGAGCGCGTCCAGGCCGGTGCGGGTGTCGAGCTGTGGCTGACGGAGGAGGGCGAGCACTGGTCGACACCGGAGATGGACCACCAGTTCCGGAGCGTGGCCGACCGCGACGTCGGCCACCGCCGCCTCACCGTGGGCCTGATGACGGAGACCGTGGGCGACCGCTGTTTCCTGTCCGGGTTGTACACGGGCACCGTCGACGTCGGCCGCGTCGTCGTCGACACCGGCGACGGCAAGGTCACCGCATCGGTGGTACGACTGCCCGGTACGCCCGACTGGGGCGTCTGGTACGCCGACGTCCCCCTCCACGAGGACCTCACCGTCAACGGCGTCACCCTCTACAGCACGCGCGGGAAGGACATCGCCTCCATGGCCCCCTCCCGGCCCTGACCCCGGGAACCGTCTCGAGGACGATCTTGTTGACGCTCCGGGACCACGGCGCATCGCTCTCGCCCTGCGCGTGGCCTGGGCCAACTGCCAAGCGTGCGTCGCACCGAGAGCCCCTGTGCTCACCCGGACAGATCGCGCTGCCGTGCCGGCGATCCCCTCCACCCGCTCAGCGGCGACGTGCCGACGGAGTGCCGTCCTCGCTCCGGCTCGGGTCACGGGCTTCCCGTGGCGCCGGTCACCATGCGCTGATGACCGGCGCGTCGGGTTCGTGCCGCCGCCAGGCCTCGTCGAGGCGCGAGAGCCGGCCCGCCGCGGCGATGCCGCGCAGGGAGGCGACCTTGCCGTCACGGACCTCGAACGCCACGGCGCCCACGACCCGGCCGTCGATCACGGCGACGACGGCCGGGGAGCCGTTGACCCACGCCAGGTGCAACGCGGGTGAACCGCCGGCCAGCCGCCGCTTCGCCGGCGTGGGTTTGAAGCCGGCCCGCACGTAGGAGGCGACCCGCTCACGCGTCGTGTACCGCAGCAGCCGCCTGCTCAGTCCGGCGCCGTCCGAGACCGCCGTCACGTCGTCGGTGAGCAGTGCCACCAGCCGTTCGGTGCGCCCCGACGTGGCGGCTATGAGGAATTCCTCGACGACGCGGCGCGCGGACGCGGGATCGGCCTCGCCGCCGCGGCGGCGCTCGGCGGCGACCCGGACCCGGGCGCGGTGGACGTGCTGCTGGCTCGCGGACTCGGTGATGTCGAGGATCCCGGCGATCTCGGCGTGACTGTACGAGAAGGCCTCACGCAGGACGTAGACGGCCCGCTCGACCGGTGAGAGGCGCTCCATGAGGGTCAGTACGGCCAAGGACACCGATTCGCGCTGCTCGAAGGTGTCGGCCGGGCCGAGCATCGGGTCGCCTTCGAGGAGCGGCTCGGGCAGCCAGGCGCCGGCAGCCCGCTCGTGGCGCGCCTGCGCCGAGCGGAGCCGGTCGAGGCAGAGACGGGTGGCGACCTTGGTCAGCCACGCTTCCGGCACCTCGATCCGTTCGCGGTCCGCGGCCTGCCAGCGCAGGAAGGTGTCCTGCACGACGTCCTCGGCGTCGGCGGCCGAGCCGAGCAGGCGGTACGCGAGCGCGGCCAGCCGGCCCCGGCCGGCCTCGAACCGTTCGACGGCTGCGCTGTCCATGCGCGTCACCCTATGCGACGGCCCTCACACCGGCCCGGCCGGGCGCGGTGGCCAGGCGGTGCCGGCGCTTCGGCACGCCGAAGGTCGGGTGGGCGATGCCCCACCCGGCCGTCCTGAGTATGCCCGACTTGATGCGTGCGGCGGTCCGGCCGCCCAGGTACCAGGACTTCGACCGGACGTCCCCGTCCACCATCTGGAAGATCGCGTCCCGCCGTCCGAGGCTGATGTGGTTGCCGTAGTACTTCAGCCCGCCGACCGGGACCTCACGGCCCGTCAGGCGTGCGATGATCGCGGCCGTCGCCTGCATGTTGGTGATGCCGGCCGAGGCGCAGGACATCGGCAGCGGCAGGCCGTTCTCGCCGATCGCGTAGGCGCAGTCGCCGGCGGCGTAGACGTCCGGGTGCGAGACCGAACGCATGGTGCGGTCGACGACGATCTGGCCGGTCCCGGCGACCTCCAGGCCGCTGGAGGCCGCGAGGGGGTGCACGGCGAACCCGGCCGACCACACGGTCACGTCGGCCGGGACGGACGTACCGTCGGCGGTGATCGCCCGGGTCGGCTCGACGGCTTCGATGCCGGTGTGCGCGTGGACGGTGACGCCGAGCCGGTCGAAGGCCCGGCTCAGGTGGCGGCGGGCCTTCGGGGAGAGCCAGGCGCCCGGTTCGCCGCGGGCGGCGAGTGCGACCGAGAGGTCGGGCCGGGACTCGGCGATCTCAGTGGCCGTCTCGATGCCGGTCAGCCCCTCACCGACGACCAGCACGGTGCCGCCCTCGCCCAGGCCGGCCAGGCGCTCGCGCAGACGCAGCGCCGAGGACCGGCCGGTCACGTCGAAGGCGTACTCGGCCACGCCGGGGACGTCGTGGTGGGCGACGGAGCTGCCGAGCGCGTAGAGAAGGGTGTCGTACGCGAGTTCGCCGTCGTTCCCCTCACCGGTCACGGCGACGGTCCTGCGCTCGGGGTCGACGCCGGTGACGCGCGCCAGGCGCAGCCGCACCCCGGTGCCCGCGAACACGTCGGCGAGCTTGCGGAACGTGAGGTCCTGGCCGCTCGCGAGCTGGTGGAGCCGCATCCGCTCGACGAAGTCGGGCTCGGCGTTGACGACGGTGATCTCGGTGTCGGCGGGCGAGAGCCGACGGGCCAGGTTCCCGGCGGCGAAGGCTCCGGCGTATCCGGCGCCGAGTACGACGATGCGGTGCTTCATGGCGTTGCTCCTGTCTCGTTCGCGTGCCCCTTGAACGAGACCGCGCTCCGATCCCTGACAGGAACCGGCTGTGATTCAGGTCACCGGGCTCAGGACGGCCGGACGGATGCGCCTCATGTCGCCGGCCGGTGTTCCCGGTCCGCCGCCGGGGCGGGCCGCGGACCCCGCTGCCCGGCCGCCACGGCGCGGCCGTCCGGCGCGGCGTATCCTGCGCGCGTGGGACTGCGGTTCGAGACGCGCCGGTCCGACTCGCCGTGGGTCGACACCGTGTGGACATGCACAAGCGAGCAGGTCACGGCGATGACGTCCGTCGCAGGAGTGCGGCTGGGCCTGGTGTTCTGGAGGCAGGACGGCCGGGCGCACGCGGGCATCACCGGTCCCGAGACCCGCACCGGCACGGCGCCGGTGCCGGAGGGCGCGGCCTTCACGGGCGTCGAGTTCGCCGTGGGCACCTCGTTGCGGGCCGTGGCCACGCCGGCGCTGGTCGACGGCGGCATCGGGCTCCCCGACACCACGCGGCGGACGTTCCGGCTGGACGGCTCACGCTTCGAGACGCCCGGCCCCGACGACGTCGAGGCCCTGGTCGGGCGTCTCGTCCGGGCCGGGATCGTGGTCCGCGACCCGCTCGTCGCCGAGGTGCTGCGAGGTCACCGCCCGGCGCTCTCGGGTCGCACCGTCGAACGCCGGTTCCGCGCCGCGACCGGGCTGACGCGGGGCGCCGTCAGGCAGATCGAGCGGGCCCGCACGGCGGCGCGGCTGCTGTCGGCCGGCGGCCGGGCCGCCGACGTCGTCGCCGGGCTCGACTACTTCGACGAGCCGCACCTGGCCAGGGCGCTGCGCTGCTACGTCGGACGCACCGCCGGGCAGCTGCGCGAGGGCGCCGGCGGCGCGATCGCCCTCGAGGTGGATCAGCGCCTGACGTCGTAGACCAGCTTCAGGATCCCGTTCGAGTAGCTCTCCGACTCCCGCAGTGTCAGCATCCGCTTGTCCCGGTCGGCCCGGTCGAACAGGCTCTTGCCGGCACCGAGCAGGACGGGGAAGACGAGCAGGTTGTACCGGTCGATCAGGCCCGCGTCCGACAGCCGCCGGGCCAGCTCCGCGCTCCCGTGGATGAAGATCGCGCCGCCCTCGCCCGCCTTGAGCGCGGCGACGTCCTCACTCGAGCGCAGGATCGTCGTCGGCCCCCACCCGTCGACGAGGGCGTCGTCGGTCAGCGTGGTCGACACCACGTACTTGGGCAACTCCTTGTAGGCGGCGTGGTCCGGTGAGCCGGGCCAGACCCGCGCGAACGCCTCGTAGCTGCGGCGGCCGAACATCAGCGCCGTCGTGTCGGTGAGTTCCTCCTCCTTCAACGACCACGCCTCCGGGACGAATTCGAGGTCCTTGACCACCCAGCCGCCGCTGCGGTGCCCCTCCCCCGGTCCACCGCCGGGCGAGTCCACGACGCCGTCGAGCGACATGAAACCGGTGTAGACCACATCACGCATGGTGCTGTCTCCTCATGATCGGGCAAGCTGCCGGGTTCACGCTAGGACACAGCGGCGGCAGCCGTCTTGGACAGAAACGACAGCCGTGCGAGGAGGGCGAGGCCGAGGGCCGCGCGGGCCGGGGCCGGGCTGCGCACCGGACCTCGACCCCGTTGAGAGCGTCCGGTCACCGCTGCGGCGCGGCAGCCGGGCCGGCACCGCCTCCACCGTCCCCGGCCGTCCGACGCGCGTCCTCCGGCACGGCCTCCGCGGGATCCGGTACCGCGCCGGCGTCAGTGGTTCCGGGGAGTCAGCACCCCTTGAAGCAGTGCGCCGTACCGTGACACCAGTTCCGTGCGGTCCATCCGGAGCAGCCCCTCGTCCCCGACCACCCACAGCGCGTACAGCAGTCCCCCCGCCAAGGCGGCCGCCGTGCGCGCGCGGACGTCGGCGTCGGGGCCGGACAGGCGACGGCGCAGGGGTGCGACGAAGAGGTACTCGTGCGTGTCGCGCAGACGTTCGCGGATCTGCGGTCCGTTGCTGCCGTGCACCAGGGCCAGGAAGACGCCCCGCGCGGAACCGTCGAGTTCGACGAGGAGTTCGGCGAGCCGGTCCCCCAGCCGCTCCAGTGGCACGTCGAGCAGCGGCTCGTCGTCGATCGTCAGGTGCATCGTCTCCAGGAACAGGAGTTCTTTGCTCTTGAAATGACGGATCACCAGTGCGGGATCCGTGTCGGCCGCCGCCGCGATCTGGCGGACGGTGGTCCTGGAGAAGCCCTGGCTCCGGAAGAGCCGGGCAGCGGCCGAGTGGATGGCCTCGCGGGTCGTGGCACTGGAGCCGGTCTGCAGCATGCGGGACAGGATAGGGGCCCGACGCTTCGCAACTGCGGGTTCGCGCGTCCACGGGGGCGGGCCGGGGTCTTTCGTGAGCATTCCGAGAAGTCCGGTCAACAATGTTGACTCCCCGTCGGGAGGCCTGCACATTACCTGTCGGTAGAACCGTTCGGTAATCGCGCGGCCCGGCACTCCCCCACGCTCGCACCGCTCCGCCCCCACCACCGGCACGCCCCACCGACCACCCCGCTCCGAGAAGAGGGACCGCATGCCGAAACACGTCCTGCGAAATGTCATGGCCACATCATCAGCGCTCGTCAGCGCGCTCGCCCTCGGCCTCACGGGCGGCGCCGCACACGCCTCCGCCCCGCTGGACTACGTCGCCCTCGGCGACAGCTACAGCGCCGGCTCCGGCGTGCTGCCCGTGGACCTCACCAACCTGCTGTGCCTGCGCTCCACCGCGAACTACCCCCACGTGATCGCCGCCCGGACGGGCGCCCGCCTGAAGGACGTGACCTGCGGCGCCGCCCAGACGAAGGACTTCACCGAACCGCAGTACCCCGGGGTCGCACCCCAGGTGAACGCGCTCAGCGCGGACACCGACCTGGTGACGCTGACGATCGGCGGCAACGACAACGGCACCTTCATCAACGCCCTGACGGCCTGCGGCACCGCGGGTGTCCTCAGCGGCGGCAAGGGCAGCCCCTGCAAGGACACGTACGGCACCTCCTTCACCGACCAGATCGACGCGAACACCTACCCCGCGCTGAAGACCGCCCTGCGGACCGTACGCGCCAAGGCCCCCAACGCCCGCGTGGCCGTCCTGGGTTACCCGTGGATCACTCCGGCCGAGGCCGACCCGTCCTGCTTCGTGAAGCTGCCGGTCGCCTCCGGTGACGTGCCCTACGTACGGGGCATACAGACCCACCTCAACGCGGCCGTCGAACGCGCCAGCACGGAGACCGGCGCCACCTATGTGGACTTCTCCCGCGTCTCCGAGGGCCACGACGCGTGCAAGCCCGGCGGCACCCGCTGGATCGAGCCCCTCCTCTTCGGCGGCAGCCTCGTGCCCGTCCACCCCAACGCCCTCGGAGAGCGGCGCATGGCCGAGCACACCATGAGCGTCCTCGGCCTGGGCTGAGGGCGACGCGCTCCACCCTCGACGCGGTCGAACGCGACGCCTCCGTCCGGGAGCGCCGTCCTCCGCTCCGACCGCCCGTCAGGGGGCGGCGGGCAGTCGGCGCTTGTGGTCGGTGAGGCGGTAGCGGCGGACGATCGTTTCGAAGGCCGCCTCGTCCACCGGCCCGCCCTCCAGGAAGTCGTCGATGACGTCGTAGGTCACCCCGAGCACGTCCTCGTCGGCCTTGCCCTCGTCGAGGCTCTCCAGATCGGCCGTGGGAGTCTTCCGCACCAGCTCGGCCGGCGCGCCCAGGGCCTCCGCGACGGCGCGCACCCGGCGCTTGGTCAGGCCGGCCAGCGGGACCAGGTCGGCGGCGCCGTCGCCGAACTTGGTGAAGAACCCGGAGACCGCCTCGGCGGCGTGGTCCGTGCCGACGACCAGGCCGTCACAGGCGCCGGCCACCGCGTACTGGGCGATCATGCGCTGGCGCGCCTTGATGTTGCCGTGCACGAAGTCCTGGTGGTGGGCGTCGCGGAAATCCACCCCGGCGGCCAGCGCGGCCTCGAGCGCGGCATCGGCGGCTGGCTTGATGTCCACGGTCAGCACATGGTCGGCCCGGATGAAGGAGAGCGCGAGCCGGGCGTCGTGCTCGTCGGCCTGGACCCCGTAGGGCAGGCGCATCGCGTGGAACCGCGCTTCGTGTCCGCCGGCCCGCGCCCGTTCGACGGCGAGCTGGCACAGCCGGCCCGCGGCGGTGGAGTCGACGCCACCGCTGATGCCTAGCACGAGGGAACGCCGACCGGTGGAAGTCAGCCGCTCGGCGAGGAAGGCCACCCGGCGCTCGATCTCCCGCTCGACTTCGAAGGCCCCGGCGACGCCCAACTCCCGGGCGATCTCCCGCTGCAGGGCGACGGACACCGACTCGCTCACGTCTGCTCCTCGTTCCGGCTCACGATGTGCTGTCGCCTCCCCTGCTACCCAGGAGCTCTCCGGGGATTCCGGACGGGAGGGAACGTGCTCCACACTCGGGGTGGAGGCAGGGGGGAACAGCCGGACGAGCAGGTCCACACTCCTGACGTCGTCGTCCGCCAGGACGTACGGCCTGCCGGTTCCGGCCCGTCGATGACGATGCGGGCGGCTCGTCCGGCGGGCACCCGCACCGGTCCTCGCCGTGGAAGACGACGGTCGCGGCCTTCGCCCTCCTCCCCGTGGTCTACGCCGCTGCGGCGTTGTCCCGTTCCAGCGCCGCGCGCAGCCAGTCGTCCGCGGAGCCCGGGGTCGGCTCCGGTCGGCTGCCCGGCGGCGTGAGCACCACGGCCGTCAGCTCCCAGTACCGGTCCAGACGTGGCCCGGCCGCCAGTCGCGCGGCCAGCAGGCGGCGGAACTCCCGGGTGTCCCGGCTGCCGTACGCGCCCGCGTACGCGGCCACGTAGGCGTCCAGCGCCTCACCCGGGTACGGATCCCGTACCCGGCGCAGCTGCGCGCCCGCAAGCTCGTACGCCTCGGCGAGGCCCGCGTACAGCACGGCCGCCCCGCGGGCCCCGGCCACCCGGTGCACCTCGGGCTGGGGCTGCCGGCCGCCCGGGCAGGGGGCCGTCGTCATCACGTGCAGCCGGGCGAAGGCGAGCACCTGCGCCGGGGCCGGCTCGTCGGGCGGCTGTGGAACAGCCACCTCCAGAAACGCCGCCGTCGCCCGGGCCGGCATGCGCGGCGGCAGCCAGGCACGCCAGAACCGGACCAGCGGTGCCGCGCTCGGCGGGGTGCCCATCACGCCGATCAGCCTCAGCAGGTCGGCCTGCTCCCCGGGCGGGCACTCCCGCACGAGCCGCAGCGCCGCCTCCCGCCAGCGCAACGTCCTCAGCTCATCACCCAGCTCGCGCAGGCGGCCCGCGACAGCGTCCTCCAGTGCACGGCCCGCCGGGTCCTCGTCCTCGAGGACCCGGCGCACCTCGGGCAGCGGGAGGTCGAGGGTACGCAGGGAGCGGATCAGACGCAGCCGCTCCAGCGCGCCTGGACCGTACCGGCGGTGCCCGCCGCCGCTGCGGGAGGCCTCGGGCAACAGGCCCAGGTCGGAGTAGAAACGGACCGTCTTCACGGTGGTGCCCGCGCGCTCGGCGAGCTCGCCGATGCTCCAGAAGGCCTCGTGGGACGTGGACAGTTGAACCTCCCTCCGGGGGAGTTCCTACGGTACCGGCGCACGCGGGCCGGGTGTACGCCCCGGTCCGCGGACCACGGCGTACGCGATCGGCGCGACGTCATGCGACGGACCCGAGGAGGGATCGTGACCGTGTTCATCATGGTGGCGGGCGTGTTCACCGGTGCCCATGTGTGGCAGGAGACGGCCGAACGGCTGGCCGCGGCGGGCAGCGCGGTGCACGCGGTCCCCCTCACCGGCCTCGATGCGGGCCGCCCCGCCGGACCGGCCTCCGTCGATCTGGAGACACACATCGCGGACGTGATCGCGGCGATCGACGCGGTGGACGCGGCGTCCGGCCGGGAGATCGTGCTCGTCGGTCACGGCTACGGCATCCACCCGGTGCTCGGCGCGGCCGACCGGCGGCCGTCGCGCGTCGCCCGCGTCGTGTCCCTGGACGGCGGGATGCCGCAGAACGGCGTCCCGGCCCTGGCCGCCGTACCGGACCTGACCCTGCGTGCGCGGCTGACCGAGCGAGGACAGCACGGTGAGCGAGCGGGCGAGTTGGCGCCACCGGCCCGTGCCGAGTGGCAGCGCTGGGGCAGCGTCGCCGGGCTCTCCGCCGCGGCGCTGGACCGGCTCACCGCTCTCGCCGCGCCGCAGCCGCTCGGCACCCTGTTCCAGCCGCTGCGGCTGACCGGAGCGGTGGCCGCGGTGCCCACCACCGGGGTGCTGTGCACCCGTAACGGCGCCGGCATCGACCTGGTGCAACGGCTCGTCGACTTCGGCGACCCCGCACTGGCCGCCCTGACCGGCCCTCAGGTCACCTTCTTCGAACTGCCCACCGGGCACTGGCCGATGCTGTCCTGCCCGGCCGACCTGGCGGACGTCCTGCTGCGGGCCGCGGCCGGTGGGGGGCACCACCTGCGGCCGGCCGGCGCGGGCGCGTCGCCCGCCCATCTGCGCCCGTTCCCGCTGGACGTGCCCGAACTGTCCCGGGACCGCAGGGGACGGGTCGACCTGTACGTTCCCTCCGCCGAGGGCCCGCTACCGGCCGTGGTCCTCGTGCACGGCGGCCCGGTGCCCGCCGGAGCCCGGCCGGCCCCGCGCGACTGGCCGACCCTGGTGGGACACGCCCGCCTGGCGGCCGCCCAGGGCGTGATCGGCGTGACCATCGACCACCGGCTGCACGACGTCGCCGACTACGAGCGCGCCGCCGACGACGTCACCGCCGCGGTGGAACTGGTGCGGTCCGATCCCCGGGTGGACGCCGACCGGATCGCCCTGTGGTTCTTCTCCGGTGGCGGTCTGCTCGCCGCGGACTGGCTGACCGGGCCCCCGGCCTGGCTGCGCTGCCTGGCCGCCTCCTATCCGATCCTGGCGCCGCTGCCCGGCTGGGGGCTGACCGGCAGCCGGTTCCATCCGGCCCGGGCGGTCGCGCACGCGGGTGCCCTGCCCCTCGTCCTCCTCCGTGTGGGGCTGGAGACACCCGGGATCGCCGCCACCGTGGAGGCCTTCGTGAACGCGGCCGAGGGCTGTGCGGCGCACCTGGAACTGGTCGACGTCCCGAACGGCCACCACGGCTTCGAGACCCTCGATCCGCCCGAGGAGACCCGCCCGGCCCTGCTCCACGCGATGCGCTCGGTGGTGACCCACCTGACCGGCTGACACCCGGGCTGCGCACCGTGCCCCGCCCCGCCGGCCGTGGTGATCCCCGACCGTACCGCCCCGGACGTTTCCCACCGGCCGGGGCGGTACGGTGCCGCCATGTGCATCTCGACCGGCGCGGCCGCGTTCTCCGGCACGATCGTGTACTGCGGACGACAGCACCACCCCGTACACGGCCTCATCCACGTCCTGGGCTACCAGAACACCGCCGTCAACCTGGCGGACGGCCCGAACGCCATGCTGCTGCACCTGCCCACCGGGCGGCTCACTCCCCGGCACTTCCTCTCCGCCGGTCGCACCGGCGACGTCCTGCACCGCATGGTCGCCGCCGTCGAATCCGCCACCGCCGCGACCGACGGCATCGCGTGGATGAGCGCGGCACCGCAGCCCGTCCAGGTCTTCGACCACGACGTCTACACCGTGCTCCTGGCCTCCGACCCCACCGCGGTGCCCGCCGCGCTGCGGCAGGTGCCGCCGCACCGGCGCCCCGATCTGGACGCGGACCTCCTCCGCTTCTACGCCGACCACTTCCCCGACCACACCATCGCCGTGTGCTGCTTCGACAACGCCGACGCGCAACGCGCCAAGCCCCTGCTGGTGTGGTACTCGCCCCTCGACCCCGACCGGCTGGTCCTGCCGTCCCTGGACAGCCACACCGGCAAGGCGCCGGACCTCGACGCCGCCGTGCCCGTGGACCACTGGGTCCTGTTCTCGACCGATCAGGCCCCCGCCGGCTGGGGCACCCCCGTCGACCACCCCGGGGACATGCGTCATCGCCTGCGCGCCTTCCTCCCCACCGCCGTCATGGGCCGGCGCTACGGTGGAGAACGGGCCCTGCCCAACGGAGACTTCGCCATCAGCCACCGCGACCTGCTCGCCGGCGACCTCGACCGCATCGACCGCCTTCGGCCGGTCCGCCGCTGAAGGACGGGGCGCCGACGGGCAAGGACCGTGCGGGCCGCCGGTTCGCGCCGGCTCCTCGGTGCCGGGGATCCCGCGTATCTCGGGCGTACCGGAAATCGCATACGCCATCGCAACGGCCCTCCGCCGCCAATGGGGGCATGAACCACAACGCGTCCCCGGCGGCACCGTCCCGCACCGCGCAAACAGCTCGGCGAACCACGGATCACCGCCACGGTGCCGGGCGTCGGCCACCGCATCGGCACCGGCTCCCGGACCGCCCGCCCCGGCAGTACGCGTGTGTGGACGCCCCGGGCCCAGCGCCCGGCTGAAACCCACCCTCGGCCATGCCGGGTTCCTCAGCGCCGCCGGTGCTCTCCTGCCGGGCGTGGTGTGGGTGTTCCTGCTCGTGTTCGGCCTCGCCGGGGGGGGGTGAGTCCTCGCCGGCCGGATGCTCGCACCGCTCGACCGGATCACGGCCGCGGCGCGGACGGCCGGGACCGGATCGCTGTCCCACCGGATCCGCGGGGAAGGCCGCCAGGACGAGTTCCGCGAACTCGCCGACACCTTCGACACCCTGCTCGAACCACTCGAGTCACGCGTCGCCGAGCAGCGGAGGTTCGCCGCGAACGCCTCCCACGAACTGCGCACCCCGCCGGCCGTCTCGCGGACGCTGCTCGACGTCGCCCGCAGGGACTCCACGCGGGACCGGGACGAACTCCTCGAACGCCTGCAGGCCGTCAACACGCGTGCGATCGGCCTCACCGAGGCCCTCCTGCCGCGCAGGGCACCCCGTCCGGCACGGGAGGGGGTCGGCTGCGCCGCGAATCCGGGCGGCACGCGTCCCGCCGGGACCGGGCGGGCCGGCGCGGGGGCCACGGCCGGGATCCACGGTGGGGGAACGGAGCCGGTGCGGGTCACCACGGGGCCGCCGCCGACCGGAGAGCCCGGACGGTAAAATATCCCCATAATGGGATGAAGTAGGTGAAAATGGCACTACAGGACAACGGTGCTGGGAGCCGACCCGACGGCACGCCCGAGCCGTACACCACGGCCTCGGCCACCGCCATCGCCATCGCCATCGCCGACGAGCGGGGTGTGATCACGGGGTGGAGCGAGGAAGCCCGGAACCTGCTCGGTTACCTACCCGGGGAGGTCGTCTCACGCCCCGCGGCCGATCTGCTCGTCTCGCACCTTCCCCCGTCGGCCCTGCGCCGTCTGGCGGAACAGGCGCCGTGGTGCGGCGTCCTCCCGGCTCGGCACCGAAACGGCCGGACGGTGGACGTGGCGGTCCGGGCCTGTCCGTGCCCGGACCGGGACGGGCGGACCCAATGGGTCCTCACGGCCTCGGGCACGGACGGCTCGAGCCTGCCCGGGGACGGGGGCGCCCTGCTGAGGGAACTCACCCTGTCCCAGCTCCCGGTCGCCGTGGCGTTCTACGACCGGGACAACCGGGCGGTGGGAGCCAACGACGTGATAGCCCGGATAGTGGGCCTGCCCGAGGGGCAGATACGCGGGCGCCGCCTCAGGGACTTCCTGCCCAGTCCGGCGTACGACGAGTTCACGGAGCTCCAGGACCAGGTGGTGCGCACCGGGGAACCCGTGCACGTGGTCCGGCACCTCCGGGCACCCAGCGAGTCACGGGGGCGTGTCTGGTCCGTGTTCCTCTCCCCGCTGAAGAACCACCTCGGCCAGGTGCAGGGATCGTCCATCGCGCTTCTCGACATCACCGAGCAGTACCTGGCCCGCCAGCGGCTGCAGCTGGTCGACGAGGCCGGCAACCGCATCGGCAGCACTCTGGACGTCACCCGTACCGCGCAGGAACTGGTCGACGTGGTCGTCCCCCGGCTCGCGGACTACGCATCCGTCGATCTGCTGGAGTTCATCCACCGCGGCGAGGAGCCGCCCGACGGCCCGCCGAGCGGTCCGGTCACCATGCGCCGGACCGCACGGCAGGCAGACACCGATGCTCTCCTCGGCATCATGCTCCGGCTGGGGAGCAAGGTGGAGTACCCGGTGTCCGCGCCCACGGCCGAGTGTCTGGCCACCGGCCGTTCCGCGGTGTACGAGGTGGACGACTCCTCCATGGCCCGGTGGACGGCCCAGGACCCCGAGCGGGCCACCCGGCTCCTCCGGACCGGGGCGCACTCGGTGATGGTGGTGCCGATGCGCGCTCGTGGTGTCACCCTCGGCTCGGTCTTCCTGGGCCGCACCCGGCATCCGGAGACGTTCGCACAGGACGACGTCCTGCTGGCCGAGGAGATCACGGCCAGGGCCGCGGTGTGCATCGACAACGCCCGTCGCTACACCCGTGAGCGCGTCACGGCCATGACCCTGCAGCGCAGTCTGCTGCCCGTGGCCCTGCCCCGTCAGCCGGCGGTCGAGGCCGCCTCCCGCTACCTGCCCGCCGGAGGCCGGGCCGGCGTGGGCGGTGACTGGTTCGACGTCATCCCGCTCTCCGGCGCCCGGGTCGCCTTGGTGGTCGGCGATGTCGTCGGCCACGGGATCCAGGCCTCCGCCACCATGGGGCGGCTGCGCACGGCCGTCCGGACCCTGGCCGACATCGACCTGCCGCCCGACGAGCTGCTCACCCACCTCGACGACGTCGTCATCCGGCTGTCCTCCGAGGCCGCGGCCGACGCCGACACCGCCGGAGACATCGGCGCCACCTGTCTCTACGCGGTCTACGACCCCGTCTCCCGCCGCTGCTCCCTGGCCCGTGCCGGCCACCCGCCGCCCGTCGTGGTGACCCCGGACGGCGAGGCGACCTTCCTGGACCTCCCCGCGAGCCCACCGCTCGGCCTGGGAGGCCTGCCCTTCGAGGCGTGCGAGGTCGAACTGCCCGAGGGCAGCCTTCTCGCCCTGTACACCGACGGCCTCATCGAAGACCGCGGCCATGAGATCGACGAGAGGCTCCGTACGCTGCGCAGGACCCTCACCCGGCCCGCGCAGGCGTTGGACACGCTCTGCGACGACGTGCTCGCAACGCTGCTGCCCGCCTTTCCCGATGACGACATCGCCCTGCTCGTCGCCCGCACCCACGCCCTGGGCGCCGGCCAGGTCGCCACCTGGAGTCTGCCCCCTGAACCCGTCGTCGTCGCCCAGGCACGCAAACATGTCACCGACCAGCTGACGGCCTGGGGACTGGACGAGTCCGCCTTCGTCACCGAGCTGGTGGTCAGCGAGCTGGTCACCAACGCCATCCGCTACGGCCGGCCTCCCATCCAGCTGCGGCTGATCCATGACGGCAGCCTCATCTGCGAGGTCTCCGACGCCAGCAGCACCTCCCCGCACCTGCGCCGCGCCCGCTCCTTCGACGAGGGCGGACGCGGACTGCTCCTCGTCGCCCAGTTCGCCTGGCACTGGGGCACCCGCCACGCCGCGCAGGGCAAGACGATCTGGGCCGAGATACCTCTGGCGGTCTGAGCGGACGCGGCAGGCCACGGTGCTCGAAGACGCCGACCAGTTCCTTCTTCGTGTCCACGCCGGTCACCGGCCGCTCGGCGATCCCGGCGTTGCCCTGCAGGCCGGATCCCTCCCCGCACGGCAGGGGCGGGAGCGGCCCGGCGGCGAGGAGTCTGCCAGGTCGCCCCCCTGGGTGCCGTGGATCGTTTCGTCGCCGACGACCCGCAGACCCGTCCCGACGGACCGTCCACCTTGCAGGCCCTGCGTGAATCCGGTGTCGAGATCCACCTGGCCTGAGCGTCCGGCGGGGTTCATCACCGTCCGGTCCGCCGACACCGCGCTCGAAGGAGCGGCGGACAGTGGCGGCCGGCGGATCCCCGTCGGCGGCCAGGACCGTCGCATGGTCCACGAACTGTCCGCGGGTGACGGCCTGCCGTATCTCCCGTCCCTCCGGGGAGGGGCGCGGTGGCAGTCCGCCGGGACGCGCCCACATGGCCGTCCCGCTCTCGGCTGCTTCCAGGCCGGCTGCGGTCAGGAGGCCTCCCGTGTCCGTGACTGCGGAGCCCGCCCTATGCCTGTGCGGACGGCAGGCGTGGTCGGCGAGATCGGATTCCCTCCTGACGAGGAGGTCGCTCACGTCGGTGACGAGGTGGTCCCTCCTGGTCATGGGGTTCCCGTTGTTCTCCCGTCGTCCTCCCGTCGTTCCGGGGCCGGGCCGGACGGCCGGGGCGGCCGCGGTTCACCGTGTGCTCGCGGTGGCGGCGACGGCGGGGAGGACGGCCAGGGAGAGGATGCCGCCCGTCAGGGCCAGCAGGGGGTAGCCGGCGGCGGCGACCACGACGCCGGAGGCCAAGCCACCGGTGGCACCCGCGATGGCGATGGAGACGTCGACCATGCCCTGGGTCCTGGCCCGGCGGGCCGGCGGTACGGCGTCGGTGATCATCGCGGTGCCGGACACGAGGCCGAAGTTCCAGCCCAGGCCGAGCAGGGCGAGGGCGAGGGCGAGCAGGCCGACGGAGTCGACCGGCGCGACGGCGGCGAGGATCCCGGCGGCCAGGAGGGTGAGGCCGGAGGCGGCGGCGATGACGGTACGACCGTGGCGGTCGACGAGCCAGCCCGTCAGGGGTGAGGGCAGGTACATGGCGCCGACGTGGACGGCGATGACGAGTCCGGAGGCGGCGGTGCCGTGGCCGTGGTCGTGCATGTGGACCGGCGTCATCGTCATGACGGCGACCATGACGAGCTGTGTGAGGATCATGGTGAGGGTGCCCGGTATCAGCCCGGGACCGCGCTTCCGGTCCGGGGCCGGGGGCACGTCGCCCGCGGTCCCCGCGGTGTTCGCAGCGTCTGCCGCCGCCTCCTGTCGGACCTGCTGCTGGACGTCGAGACCGCGCGCGAGCAGCAGTGGGTCGGGGCGCAGCCAGATCGCCAGGACGACCGCGGCGAGCGCGTAGGCGACGCCGGAGAGAAGGAACGGCCCGGCCAGGGCGGGGACGCCGACACTCTCCGCGAAGGTGCCCGTGGGGGCGGCGAGATTGGGGCCGACGACGCCGCCGAGGGTGGTGGCGACCAGGACGGTGGAGACGGCGCGGGCGCGGTGGGCGGGGGCGGCGAGGTCGGCACCGGCGTAGCGGGCCTGGAGGTTGGTCGCGGTGCCCGCGCCGTAGACGAACAGGGCGATGAAGAGCAGTACGGGGCTGTCGGCGACGGCGGCGGCGATGACGCCGGCACTGCCGACGGCACCGGTGAGGTATCCGGCGGCGAGGCCGGGGCGGCGGCCGCGGGCCTGGGACAGCTGGCCCACGGCGACCGCGGCGAGCGCGGATCCCGCGGTGAACAGGGCGCTGGGCAGGCCCGCGAGGTCGGCCGAGCCGAGCATGTCCTGCGCGAGCAGCGCCCCGACGGTGATGCCGGCGGCGAGCCCGGCGCCGCTGAGGACCTGGGAGGTGACCAGAACGCGCAGGGTGCGGCGCTGGGCCTCGGGCCGGGGCGATCCGTCGGCGGTCTCGGCCGGGGCGGTGCTCGTCACGGTGTGCTCTTTCGCTCGGGGCGGCCGGATGGCCGGGTGGGCTGTGTCAGGGGTGGAACGGCGCGTCGGTGGAACGGCGCGTCGGAGGTGCGGGCCCGGCGGGTGGGCGCGGACGGACGGGGGTGGTGGCGTCGACGGCCGGGCGGACCGGGGCGTCGACGGCCGGTCCGGGGTGCGGCGGGGGCACCGGCCGGGCCGGTCACGCCGGCTCCTCGGCGTCGACGGGCATCCGCGACAGACGCCACTCGAGCATGCCGTCGTTCAGCCGGATCGCGCGCCGGCCGCGGTCGTTCAGCAGCCGGACCGCGTCGTGCGCCAGAACGCAGTACTCCCCGCGGCAGTACACGACGATCTCGGTGTGCTCGGGCAACTCGCCGATCCGGCCGGCCAGTTCGTCGACCGGGATGGAGACGGCGCCGGGGATGTGGCCGGCGAGGTACTCCTCCGCCGGCCGCACGTCGAGCACGACGACGTCTCCCGCCTCGATACGGGACCTCAGTGCCTCGCGGGTGACTTCCGTTCCGTCGTCCTCACCGAGGTAGGCGTCCCTGGCCGCGGGCACGGCCGCCTGGTGCCTCTCGGCGACCTTGCGCAGCAGCGCGAACAGTTCGGCGACGTCGTCGCCGGCGAGGCGGTAGTGGATGCGCACGCCCTCACGCCGGGTGGCGACGAACCCGGCCTGTTTCAGCGTCTGCAGGTGTGCCGACGCGGTCGTCAGGTTGAGCCCTGCCGCCTTCGCCAGGGCGTCGACGGTGCGCTCGCCCTGGGCGAGCAGGTCGAGCAGTTCCAGGCGCTTTCCGCTGGCCAGCGCCTTGCCGCTGGCCGCGAACGCGTCGTACAGCTGTGCCTTCGTACCGGCCGTGGTGTTTCCCGTCATCACTTCCTCCATAAATCCATGGAATATCGTAGATCAGGAGGAGGGGTGACCTGACCTCGCGCGGCGCGGCCCCTGGTCACCCCGCTCCGCGCCGCCGTCGCCGGTGGCCCGCCGAGGGTGCCGTCGCCGCGGTGTCCATGCAGCAGGTGTTCAGCTCCGCGCCATCGGGCGGTCAGCGCGGGTGAGCAGCATTCGGGCTGATCCCACACCACCGGCCCGGGGAGCCCCGATGAGCACCGAGGAACAGACGAGTCACCACCGGCCCTTGCACAGACGCGCGTTGCTGCGCGCCGCGGTGGTCGTACCGGCCGCCGGTGCCGTGGCCGCCGGTCCGGACACCGCCCGGGCCGAGGCCTCCGAGGACGACGCCGGGGCGTCCGGTGGCCGGTTCGACGCCGGGAGTCCGCGTTTCGCGCTGGCGGTGCTGCCCGACACCCAGTACCTCTTCGACGCCGACAGCGCCGACCCCGCCCCGCTGCGGGCGACGTTCCGGTACCTCGCCGCCGAGCGGTCGGCGGCCAACATCGCGTTCATGACGCACCTCGGCGACGTCACCGAGCACGGCACCGAGGACGAGATCGGCCTCGCCGCCGACACCTTCCGCGTCCTGCACGGCAGGGTCCCCTACAGCGTCCTGGCGGGCAATCACGACATCAGGTCGTCCACCGACGACCAGCGCGGCGACTCCGCGTACCTCGCCGCGTTCGGGCCCGACCGCTACCGGTCCATGCCGACGTTCGGCGGTGCCTCGCCCGACGGCTACAACAGCTACCACGTCCTGCGGGCGGGCGGCCGGCGGTGGCTCGTCCTCGCCCTGGACTGGCGGGTCTCCGACAAGGGACTGGCCTGGGCCCAGGGGGTGCTCGACGCCCACCCCACCCTGCCCGCCGTGCTCACCACGCACGACATCGCCTGGTCCGACGACGAGGGCGGGGCCCAGCTGTCCGGCAACGGACAGCGCCTGTGGGAACGCCTGATCAAGGGCAACGACCAGATCTTCCTGGCGTTGGGCGGTCACTACTGGCCGCCCGGCCGCACGGTTCTGGTCAACGACGCCGGCAACGACGTCCACGTCCACATCACCAACTACCAGGACCGGTACTACGGCGGCGCGGGAATGATCCGCACCTACGGCTTCGACCTGGTGCGCGGAGTCATCGACGTCGAGACGTTCTCGCCCTGGTTCCTGGACCGGGCCCCCGCGAAACGTTCCCCCCTGGCCGCCGAGACGATCGAACTGACCGGTCCCGCCGACCGGTTCTGCCTCACCGTCGACTTCGAGAGACGGTTCGCCGGCTTCGCCCCCGTCACGCCCGCCGAACCCCGGCCCGCCCGCGCCGTGATGCCCCGCGGCACCCTCGCCTACTGGCGCTTCGACTCCTCCGGGACCGACGCGGCCGGAACACCCGGCGCCACCGTCGCAGACGGCGTCGTCGTCAAGGACATGACCGGCAACGGCAACGACCTGACGGTGCGACGGCTGCACTCCAGCGGCGCCGACGCGCTCACCTGGTCGGCGGACCACCACGAGGGACAGCCCGCGCACGCCAGCCTCCGTTTCGACGGCGGAAAGAACCCCGACCGCGGCGCCGTCCTCACCACCGCGGCCCGTGCGGCCCTGAACAGCGAGAAGTTCCTCCGCGGCTACACCATCGAGACCTTCGTCCGGCTGCCCGAGCCGTTCCGGGGCGACCACAGCTGGATGGGCGTCCTCAGCTGGGAGGGACGCAACTCGGAGGCGGGCAAGACGACGGGCTGGTCGCCGCTGGAACCGACCTGCAGCCTCAACCTGTCGCCCGAGCGGTTCCTGCAGTTCGTCGTCTACCCGCACAAGCAGGACGCCGACCCCACGTCGTGGAGCCACGCCGTGCCCACCGGGCGCTGGATGCACATCGCCGTCGTCAACGACGGCCGCCGCACGGTGATGTATGTGGACGGTTCGAAGATCGCCCGCAACCCGTCGCAGGCATCGACCGGCATCGCCACCCTCGGCAAGCCCTTCGTGCTGGGCGCCACCCAGTTCGACGGAGCCTTCGGACAGGGCTTCCACGGCTGGATGGGCGACACCCGGATCGTCGGCCGGCCGCTGCCGGTGGAGGAATTCCTCGCCCCCTTGGACTGAGAGCGCGGCGGTGACGAGGGGCCGCGGGGGCCGGAGACGTCCTGAGCCGACGGGACGTTCCCGTGTTGCCGCGCCCCCGTACGGGGCGGACACTGATCGTACGACCCGCGGGCCTGCCCGTGGACCGGGACCGGCGGGCGGCACAAGGCCTCGGACGACTCCGTCCCCGCACGGGCACGCCCCTCCACACTGGTTCCGGCGGTGCCGGGGCCGCGCTCCGGTCGTGGGAGGGCCCATGTCCACGAGATTGCGATTGGCGACCTTCAACGTCGAGAACCTCTTCGCCCGATGGCGGTTCAAAGAAGGCGTCGACCCCGCTGCCGCGAACACCCGGGGCTGGGTCGTCGAGCAGACCCGGTTCGAGGAGCTGGGCGTCGACGACAAGGCCATCACGGGAGCGGCGGTGCGTGAGATCCGCGCGGATGTGCTCGCTCTCCAGGAGGTCGAGAACGTCGACGCCCTGAAGCACTTCCGGGCGCAGGCCCTCGGCGGACGCGTCGAGTACCCCTATGTCGCGGGAGTGGACGGCAACGATCCGCGCCTCATCGACGTCGCCGTGCTGTCCAGGTTGCCCATCACCCGCATCCGCTCGCACCAGCACCTGATGGATCCCGGGAGTCCGGTCGCTCCGCTGTTCTCGCGGGACTGTCTCGAGGTCGACGTCGAGGTGGGGGAGGGCGAGACGAAGAGCACGACCGTGACGCTCTTCGTCAACCACTTCAAGTCCATGAGGGGCGGGCGTCCCGGAACCCGGGGGAAGAGGCTTCGCCAGGCCACGAAGGTGAAGGAACTCGTCACCGAACGCTTCGGATCCGCCGCTCCCGGGGACCATCCGTTCGTCGTCCTCGGCGACCTGAACGACTACCTCGGGCCGGACGGCGGCTCCGGCATCGACGGCCTCGTCGCATGGGACCAGGTGGAGAACGTGGTGACGCGCCTCCCCGAGGCGGACCGGTGGACCCACTTCTTCCAGGGTGGCGACGAGTACCGGCAACTCGACTACCTGCTCCCCTCGGCGTCTCTCGCCGAGAACTCCGCGGGGGCGAAGCCCGAGATCCTCCGCAAGGGCATGCCGCTGCGAGCGGCCCGTTACACCGGACCGCGCTTCCCGGGCGTCGGCAGGGACAAGCCCAAGGCGTCCGATCACTGTCCCGTCGTCATGGAGCTCACCGTCGGCTGAACGCGGCGGGACGTCATGAGGGCCCCGCTACCGGGCGCGGGCCGCCTGCCTGAGACGGTCCCGGCCCCGGACGGCATCGGAGTCGGTGTCGGCACCGGGGCGGGTTCCGAACGGCCGCTGCTGCTCACCGCCGTGGACCCGGCCCGGTTTCGGACGGTCTGCGGCTCATCTTCGTGGACCCGGCCCGTTTCCGGACGGTCTGTGGCGTTTGCCGTGCCAGTCCAGTATCAGGACCGTGGCGTCGTCCCTGAGGTTGCCGTGGCAGGCCTCGAGCACCGCGGTGGTCAGGCTTCGGACGGCTTCCCTCGGGTGCAGCGGGCGGGTGTCCTGGGCGAGCGCGGCCAGGTCGACGGCTGCGGCACCGCGCTCCTGCATTCCGTCGGTGAGCAGGATCAGGCGGTCACCGGGCCGCAGTTGCAGTTCCTGCAGACGGTAGGGGGTCGGTGCCGCCACACCGAACGGCAGGTTGACGGCGAGTGCGACCTCCTCGACGGTGCCGTCGCGCAGCCGCAGCGGCCGGGGATGGCCTGCGTTGACCAGTTCGCAGAGGCCTGTTTCGAGGTCGACGCACAGCAGCTGTCCGGTGGCCAGGCCGCGGCTGTGGCTCAGCAGGGCCCGGTGGGCGTGGTCGGCCTGCATGAGGGCGTCACAGCCGCTGCGGCGCGCCCGGCGCAGCGCGCCGACCAGCAAGGTGGCCAGCAGGGCCGAGTTCGTGTCGTGGCCCATGGCGTCGGTGACGGACAGGTGCAGGGTGTCGCGGTCGAGGGTGTAGTCGTAGGTGTCGCCGCCGATGTCGTCGGCCGGGACCAGCCCGGCGGCGAGGGTGAACTGGGCCGCCTCGCAGCAGGAGGCCGAAGGGAGCAGCTGGTGCTGGATCTCCGCGGCCAGACTGGTCTCGGTGGTGCGCCGGCCCAGGTGGTAGAGGTCGGTGAAGCGGCGGTCCGTGACGACGATGTAGGCCAGCGCGTGGGCCGCGTCGCGGACCTGCCGGAGCACGGTGTCGTCGGCGGACTGCAGGGTCACCTCCAGCACGCCGATGCAGTCGCCGCGGTTGGTGACCGGCGTGATGACGCGCCGTCCGCCCTGGCCGTCCGGTTCCACGTGCTGGCGCTGGCTCTGCAGTACGCGGTCGTAGACGCTGCCCTGCAGGTCGATCGGCCCGTCGGAGTCCGTGGCCTCGCCGTCGGCCGCGGTGAGCCGTACCAGCCGCTGGCCGACGAGGTCGACGAACAGGAAGGACACGCGCTCCGCACCGAACCGCTTCTGCAGGTCGTGCGCCACCACGTCGACGGACTCCCCGGGCGGCGCCGCCTCCGCGGCGGCCAGCAACTCGCCCAGTTCCACATCTCCACCCTTCACGGCAACCTCCCATCGGCTGCCGCATCTTTTTCCCCGGGTTTCCGCGATCTCACTCAAACCGCCCGTCCTGCCTGGTCAGGACGGCGTGCCGGGCCGCTGCGAGCAGGACCCCGTTCCGTCGGGCGGCGTCCGCGGACAGCCGGCTCCGGAAGGGGCGGCCGGCTCCGGAAGGGGGTGCCGGAGCGTGCGTGACGTGTCCCGGCAGCTCGTACGTCGTTGGCTGGTCGGAACCCATGCACTCCACCGCTCCCGAGGAGCCCCCGTGGCCAGTCCGAGCCCGCTGTCCGCCGACCGGGACGAGGGCACGCCGCCCCTCCGGTGTCCGTTCGCCGAACGCGCGTACGCCCGAGCCACCGGCCTCGACGAGGCCTTGCCGCAGTGGGCCGACGGACCCGGTTTCCCCGCCGGCTCCCCGCCCCCGCACCGGAGACCCGGCTGCCGCCGGGGCCCACGGTGCGCGGGACCGGCCCTCCGGGGCCGGACGTGAGGCGGCAGGCGGCGGTGGTGCTGCGCGTCGTGGCGGTCCGCAAGAACTTCGGGTCCCGGCAGGTCCTGCGCGGGGTCGGCTTCGAGGCGCGGGCAGGGCAGCTGGTGGGCATCGTCGGGGAGAACGGCGCCGGGAAGACCACCCTGCTGCGCATCCTCAGCGGCGACCTGCGCCCCGACGACGGACGCGTGGACCTGGTGGGCACACGGGGCTACTGCCCGCAGCACCCGGTCCTGGACGAGGAACTGACCGTGCGCCAGCACTTGCGTCTCTTCCAGGTCGCCTACCGCCTCCCGAGTCCCGGCCGCGCGCTCCGGCTGATCGACGACCTCTCCGCGGCCGGCTATCTGGACGCGCCGGTGAAAGTCCTCAGCGGTGGCACCCTGCAGAAGCTGAACCTGGTCCTGGCCCTGATGCACGACCCGGACGTCGTACTGCTCGACGAGCCGTACCAAGGCTTCGACTGGGAGACCTACCTGCGGTTCTGGGACCTCGCCCAAGAGCTGAAGGACCGCGGACGCACGGTGATCATCGTCTCCCACCTCGCCCACGACACCGGACGCCTGGACGTCCTGCACCATCTGCACGACGGCCTCCTCGGGCCCTCACCCACGGCGGGCGCCGCGTGAGCGCCTACCTGGTCGCCTGCCGCTACGCCCTGCTGGCCATGGCGAAGAACCGGCTGGCCGCCGTGCTCCTGATCGCCTTCATCCCAATGTGGATCACCGTGGCGAAGACCCTCACCACGCCGAAGACGTTTCCCTTCCGGCTGCGCGCCACCGGAACCTGGCTGCGCGCCGGCGGGGACGAGATCACGATGATCAGCGGCTCCCTGAACGCCGTGTCCCTCCTCGTGGGGTTCCTGATGTTCAGCGCCGCCCGCCGCACCAGGTCCTTCGACCGTCGCCTCACCGCGGCCGGCTACCCCCGGACCGCCCTCATCGGCGCCAAGCTCACCACGCTCCTGGTCGCATCAGTGCTGGTCAGCACCTACGCCACCGCCTGGATACTGGTGTTCTGGTCTCCCCTCCAGCCCTTCCTCCTCGGCATCGCGGTCCTGGCGACCTGCCTGGTCTACGGGGCCATGGGCATGTGCCTGGCCCTCTTCCTGCACGGTGAGGTCGAGGGACTGGTCACGATCATCATGACCAGCATCATCGACCTCGCGCCGCAGAATCCCGTCGCCAGCACCACCGCCGACAAAGCCCTGGTCGAGCTGCTGCCGAGCTACGGCTCCCTCCAGACGAGCCTCGCCGCGGGCTTCACCCGGAACGTCACCTTGAGTCCTCTGCTCCACAGCGCGGTCTGGCTGTCCGTCATGACCACCACTGTGCTCGCCGCCTTCGCCCTCCGCACCCGCACCCACCAGCCGCCCGCGCCCCACCGTGACGGGTGAGAACTCCCGCGGAGGCGCAGGCGGCGAAAGGCACGGAGCCAGGGGAGGGCGCGCCCGGCGCCCTGGCGGAGGGCGCGCGGGACGGTGCCGTGGGGCCGGATGCGGCGGAGGACGGGTTCACGGCGTCGACGCGGCCGGGAGGAACGGAGGCCGGGAGGAACGGAGGCCGGGCTGGTTCGCCGGGCATCACACCGTGCGGCGGATCCTCGTGCCCGGGGCGGGAACCATCCGGCCGGAACGCTTCGTCACTGATCATTGCCGCCGCCCTGAACGGCGGGACACACCAGAGGCGAAGCGACAACGGGGGGACTCCATGAAGTGTGCGTCTGCGGCGAGAGCGGGCCTGACGGCCGTGGCGGTGCTGGCGATGCTGACGGTCAGCGGCTGCCGGGGGGAGGACGCGGGACTTCCCTCCGCCTCCCCGAGCGAGCGGGTCTCCGGGGCCGCGTCGCCGACGCCCCCGGCGGAACGGAGTGGTCCGCGCACCTTGGTGGACGCTCCCGCGGCGGGCGGCCTGGACAAGCTGACGGGGGACGGAGCCCTGACGGACGTCCCTGTCGACCCGGGCGAGATGCGGGACGGCATGACGCTGGTCACCGGCAACTACGGGGACCCGGGCGGGCAGGGCGCACCGGTGCTGTTCGAAGGCGTCGACCAGGTGCCCGAGGACACCAACGAGCGTCGTGAGCACTTGTTCCGCGGCATGCTCGAGTACGTCCAGTGGGACCCGGAGCTGGGGCAACCCGAAGCCCGGCCGGTGGAGCCGGGACCGCTCGGCGGCTCGGTGGAGTGCCTGCTCGCCTCGCTGAGCGAGGACGGCAACGTCATCTGCGGCTGGGCCGACGAGGGCACGGCGGCCGTCGCGCTCTTCGAGGACAGCACGCTCGCCGATGCGGGAAGGCTCTTCGTCGAGATGCGCGGGGACCTGGAGCGCTGACCGGCCGGGCCGCCGCCACGGCCGGGCCCCGCCGGTACGCCGGACGGCCCGGCACCGCGAGTGCGGTGCCGGGCCGGTCGACAACAACAACACAGTGCTCATGCGGGCGCTCCCGGTGGGATGAAGGGCAGTCC
>NZ_JBEZBE010000011.1:0-229289 GCF_040646935.1 Streptomyces sp. NPDC044984 | reverse complement strand
GCGGGGTGGTCGTGGGCGGCGGCGGGCTCTTCCTGCCGGACACCTCCCCCAAGGGGTTTCCGTGCGGCACGGCGCGTACGGGTGCGGGCCGGTCAGGCCTTGGCCGCCCGCGTCGTCTTCTTCGTGGCGGCCTTGGTGGCCGTCTTCTTGGTGGCCGTCTTCTTGGCGGCCGTACCGTCGACCGCCTTGGTGGCCGTCCTCCTGGTGGTGGCCTTGGCCGCGACCGTCTTCTTCGTCGCCGTCTTGCGCGGGGCCGGTGCCTGGGCGGCGTCGCTGATCCGGTCCGACCCCAGGATGTCCCGCAGGAACTTGCCGGTGTGGCTGGCCGGGACGCCGGCGACCTGCTCCGGGGTGCCCTCCGCCACGACCAGGCCGCCGCCGGAACCGCCCTCGGGGCCCATGTCGACGACCCAGTCGGCGGTCTTGATCACGTCGAGGTTGTGCTCGATGACGATGACCGTGTTGCCCTTGTCGACCAGGCCGGACAGGACCTTCAGCAGCTTGCTGATGTCCTCGAAGTGCAGACCGGTGGTCGGTTCGTCCAGGACGTAGACCGTGCGGCCGGTGGAGCGCTTCTGCAGCTCGCTGGCGAGCTTCACGCGCTGCGCCTCGCCGCCGGACAGGGTGGTCGCGGACTGGCCGAGCCGGACGTAGCCGAGACCGACGTCGTTGAGCGTCCTCAGGTGGCGGGCGATGGCCGGGACGGCCTCGAAGAAGTGCATGGCCTCTTCGATCGGCATGTTCAGGACGTCGGCGATGGACTTGCCCTTGTAGTGGACCTCCAGGGTCTCCCGGTTGTAGCGGGCGCCGTGGCAGACCTCGCACGGGACGTACACGTCCGGGAGGAAGTTCATCTCGATCTTGATGGTGCCGTCGCCCGAGCAGTTCTCGCAGCGGCCGCCCTTGACGTTGAAGGAGAAGCGGCCGGGCAGGTAGCCGCGGACCTTCGCCTCGGTGGTCTCGGCGAACAGCTTGCGGACGTGGTCGAAGACACCCGTGTACGTCGCCGGGTTGGAGCGCGGGGTGCGGCCGATGGGCGACTGGTCGACGTGGACGACCTTGTCGACGAGGTCGTCGCCGTCCACGCGCGTGTGCCGGCCGGGGACGCTGCGCGCGCCGTTCAGCTCGCGGGCGAGGTGGGTGTACAGGATGTCGTTGACCAGCGTGGACTTGCCGGAGCCGGACACGCCGGTGACCGCGGTGAAGACGCCCAGCGGGAAGGACACGTCGATGTCCCGCAGGTTGTTCTCGCGGGCGCCGTGCACCGTGAGCCGGCGCGAGGGGTCGTGCGGACGGCGGAGGTCGGGCAGCGGGATGGCCTTCTTGCCGGACAGGTACTGGCCGGTCTGCGACTCGGCGTTGGCGAGGAGCTCCTTGAGGGAGCCGCTGTGCACGACCTTGCCGCCGTGCTCGCCGGCGCCGGGGCCGATGTCGACGATCCAGTCGGCGACCTTGATGGTGTCCTCGTCGTGCTCGACGACGATGAGCGTGTTGCCCATGTCGCGCAGCCGGACCAGGGTCTCGATCAGCCGGTGGTTGTCCCGCTGGTGCAGGCCGATGGAGGGCTCGTCGAGGACGTAGAGCACGCCGACGAGTCCGGAGCCGATCTGGGTGGCCAGGCGGATGCGCTGGGCCTCGCCGCCGGAGAGCGTGCCCGCCGCGCGGTTGAGCGAGAGGTAGTCCAGGCCGACGTCGACCAGGAACCGCAGCCGCTCGTTGACCTCCTTGAGCACGCGCTCGGCGATCTTCTTGTCGCGGGCGGTGAGCCTGAGCTCGCCCAGGAAGTCCGCGCAGTCGCTGATGGACATCCCGGAGACCTCGGCGATGGACTTGCCCATGATCGTGACGGCGAGGACGACCGGCTTGAGCCGGGTGCCCTCACAGGCGGGGCAGGGCACCTCGCGCATGTAGCCCTCGAAGCGCTCGCGGCTGGCGTCGCTCTCGGCCTCGCTGTGCCGGCGCTTGACGAAGGGGAGAGCGCCCTCGAAGGCCGTGGTGTACCGGCGCTCGCGGCCGTAGCGGTTGCGGTAGCGGACCTCGACCTGGGTCTTGTGGCCGTGCAGCAGGGCCTTCTTGGCGCGCTGCGGCAGGCCCGCGAACGGGATGTCGGTGCGGAAGCCCAGCGCGTCCGCGAGGGCGCCGATCAGGCGGTCGAAGTAGTCCTTGGTGTGGCCGTGCGACCACGGGTGGATGGCGCCCTCGTCGAGGCTCTTGTCCGGGTCGGGGACGATCAGCTCGGGGTCGACCTCCATGCGCGTGCCGATGCCGGTGCATTCGGGGCAGGCGCCGAAGGGCGAGTTGAAGGAGAAGGAGCGCGGCTCCAGTTCCTCGAAGGACAGGTCGTCGTACGGGCAGTACAGGTGCTCGGAGTACATGCGCTCGCGCTCGGGGTCGTCCTCCGGGAGGTCGACGAAGTCGAGCACGACCATGCCTCCGGACAGGCCGAGGGCGGTCTCGACGGAGTCGGTGAGGCGGCGCTTGGCGCTGTCCTTGACCGTGAGGCGGTCGACGACCACCTCGATGGTGTGCTTCTCCTGCTTCTTCAGCGTGGGCGGGCTGGAGAGCTGGACCGTCTCGCCGTCCACCCGCGCGCGGGAGTAGCCCTTGGTCTGGAGGTCGGAGAAGAGGTCGGCGAACTCGCCCTTGCGCTCGCGCACCAGCGGGGAGAGCACCTGGAAGCGGCTGCCCTCGGGCAGCTCCAGGACCTTGTCGACGATGGCCTGCGGCGACTGGCGCGAGATCGGCCGGGAGCACTCGGGGCAGTGCGGCTTGCCGATGCGCGCGAAGAGCAGGCGCAGGTAGTCGTAGACCTCGGTGATGGTGCCGACCGTGGAGCGCGGGTTGCGGGAGGTCGACTTCTGGTCGATGGAGACCGCCGGGGACAGGCCCTCGATGAAGTCGACGTCCGGCTTGTCCATCTGGCCGAGGAACTGCCGGGCGTACGAGGAGAGCGACTCCACGTAGCGCCGCTGTCCCTCGGCGAAGATCGTGTCGAAGGCCAGCGAGGACTTGCCCGACCCCGACAGGCCCGTGAAGACGATGAGCGAGTCGCGCGGGAGGTCGAGCGAGACGTTCTTGAGGTTGTGCTCGCGCGCTCCACGGACGATGAGACGGTCGGCCACGCCGGTCCGCACCTTTCTTGAGAGAAGTGACAGGGGCGGGGCCCCCGTCCTTCTCAGACTAGGGGGAGCCACTGACAACGCCGGTTCGGATTCACGGGTTGTCAACAAACCCCGGCTCTCCAGCATGCCCGACGCCGAACACGACCATATAGCACGTACATTCGATTCAAGGCACGGCTTCACCGCCTTCACCCGATGGGGTGACAGGACTAGGGTCAGCACCATGATTGATCACGCTGATGACCTGGCGTCTGTACAAGCAGCGACCGAACGGCTGCTCACCGCGGTCAGCGCACTGGACAACGCGGCTGTGACCCAGTCGTCACGGCTGCCCGGCTGGACCCGCGGTCATGTCCTGGCCCACCTGGCCCGCAACGCGGACGCTCTGGTGAACGTCCTCGAGGGCCGCCCCATGTACGTCTCCGGCGAGGCCCGGGACGCCGACATCGAGCGGGACGCGCCGCGCCCCCTCGACGTGCACCTCGCCGACCTGCGGGAGAGCGGGGAGCGCTTCCGCGCGGTGGGCGCGGCCCCGGCGGACTGGTCGCGCACGGTGGAGCTGCGCAACGGGGTCACGGACCGGGCGGAGCGGGTGCCGTTCCGGCGGTGGGTCGAGGTGGAGCTGCACCACGTGGACCTGGGGATCGGCTACGAGCTGGAGGATCTGCCGGCCGGGTTCACGGAGCGGGAGATCGACTTCCTCGCGGCCCGGTTCGCCGGTCACCAGGAGGTGCCGTCGACCGCCCTGGCCACCGTGGACGGCATGACCTGGACGACCGGCGGCGGGGCGGACGGCGGTCCGGTCGCGGTCGAGGGGACGGCGGCCGACCTGCTCGGCTGGCTGGCCGGCCGCCGGGACGGCGCCGCCCTGACGGTGAAGGGCGGCGGCCTCCCGGTGCTTCCCCCGCTGTAGCACCTGTCCGGCGCGGGTTCCCGCTATAGGCTGACGGTCATGACGTACAGCGGGCGGGTGACGGTCGGCGGCCCAGCCGACGTGCACGAACTCAAGGACCTGATGATCACCAAGGTCGCGGTCGGCCCCATGGACAACAACGCCTATCTGCTGCGTTGCCGGGCCACCGACGAGCAGTTGCTGATCGACGCGGCCAACGACGCGGAGACCCTGCTGGGGACGATCGGTGACGACGGCATCGCGTCCGTCGTCACCACCCACCGGCACGGCGACCACTGGCAGGCGCTGGCCGAGGTCGTCGCGGCCACCGGCGCCCGCACCCACGCGGGCCGGGAGGACGCCGAGGGCATCCCGGTGCCGACCGACGTGCCGGTCGACGACGGCGACGTCATCCGCGTGGGCCGGGTGGAGCTCACCGTCCGCCACCTGGTCGGGCACACGCCCGGCTCGATCGCCCTCGTCTACGACGACCCCCACGGGCATCCGCATGTGTTCACCGGGGACTGCCTGTTCCCGGGCGGTGTGGGCAACACCCATAAGGACCCGAAGGCGTTCGCCAGTCTGATCCATGATGTCGAGACCAAGATCTTCGACGTCCTCCCGGACGAGACCTGGGTCTATCCCGGGCACGGCAACGACACCACCCTGGGCACGGAACGCCCGCATCTGCCGGAGTGGCACGCGCGGGGCTGGTGAGCGCGCACCTCGCAGACCCCCGCTCACCACGGCGAACGGGACTTACGCCTCGGTCAGTCCCGGGCCGGCCAGCGCCGCGATCCGCTCCACCGCGAACACGTACCCCTGCACCCCGCATCCCGCGATGACCCCGTCGGCGCGCAGGGAGACATAGGAGTGGTGCCGGAAGGACTCGCGCCGGTGGATGTTGGAGATGTGGACCTCCATCACGGGCAGGCCGTCACAGGCGTTGAGGGCGTCCAGGATGGCGATAGAGGTGTGCGAGTAGGCACCGGGGTTGATGACGATCCCGCAGTGGTTCAGCCGCGCCTCGTGGATCCAGTCCACCAGCCGGCCCTCGTGGTTGGTCTGGCGCAGATCCACCGTGCCGCCCCGCGCCGCCGCCGCCTCGGCGCACATCGCCTCCACGTCGGCGAGCGTGTCGGAGCCGTAGATCTCCGGCTGGCGCTGTCCCAGCAGGTTCAGGTTGGGGCCGTTGAGGATCATGATGGGGGCGTTGGCCAGGTTGCGGGGCACGGTTCCTCCGGTCCGTCGGGGTGGGGCGGTCCTCGCCGGAACCGCTGCTCGGACCCGGTTTATCACGGTGCGGCGCACGGCCGTTGAGCCCTGCCCCGGTCCGTACCGGGCGACCGTGCGGCGTGCCTCGGACGCTTCCCGGCACTGCTCGTGGGCCGCCCGGGGAACCAGGTCTCCGGGCGGCCCACGAGCCCCGGGGAGGGCGCGTCCCACGCCGTCGGACAGCCTCAGGCCGTGCTCCCCCGCTAGGGGTTGATCGCCAGCTCCAGGTAGGCCGCGAGCAGCACCAGGTGCACGCCTCCCTGCAGTGGTGTGGCCCGCCCGGGGACCACGGTCAGCGCACCCACCACCATGGTCAGGGCGAGCAGCACCATGTGGGTGTTGCCGAGCCCGAGGACGAGCGGACCGGGGAGCCAGAGGGAGGCCAGCGCGACGGCGGGGATGGTCAGGCCGATACTGGCCATCGCCGAGCCGAGCGCGAGGTTCATGCTGGTCTGCACCTGGTTGCGGCGCGAGGCGCGCACCGCGGCGATGGTCTCCGGGAGGAGGACCAGCAGGGCGATGATCACACCGACGACGGAGTGGGGCAGTCCGGCGGCGTCCACTCCGGACTCGATCGTGGGCGAGACCCCTTTGGCCAGCCCGACCACGCCGACCAGGGCCAGGCCCAGCAGCCCGAGACTGATCAGGGCGGTGCGTGTGGAGGGCGCCTCGGCGTGCTCCTGCTCGGAGGCGGCCGTCTCGCTCTGCTTGACGATCGGCAGGAAGTAGTCGCGGTGTCTGACGGTCTGGGTCGCCACGAACAGGGCGTAGAGGGTCAGTGAGGAGAGCGCCGCGAACGTGAGCTGCACGGTGGAGAACTCCGGGCCCGGCTTGCTCGTGGTGAACGTCGGCAGCACCAGGCTGAGGGTCGCCAGTGTCGCGACCGTGGCGAGGGCCGCGCCGGTGCCTTCCGAATTGAACACCGCCGTGCCGTGGCGCAGTGAGCCCACCAGCAGACTCAGTCCGAGAATGCCGTTGACGGTGATCATCACGGCCGCGAACACGGTGTCCCTGGCGAGCGTCGCGCTCTTGTCCCCGCCGTCGAGCATCAGCGTGACGATCAGCGCCACCTCGATGACGGTGACGGCGACCGCGAGAACCAGGGAGCCGAAGGGCTCACCGACCCGGTGCGCGACCACCTCGGCGTGGTGCACGGCCGCCAGCACGGATCCCGCGAGAACCGCGGTCACCAGTACGACGATCCAGCCGGGCAGTTCGCGTCCCCAGGTCAGGATCAGCAGAACTACGGCGAACACCGGCACCAGGGTCGTCCACTGTGCCGCGAGTGACCTGAGCCGAGCGGTCATGGGGCGATCGTCGCAGACGTGAACGGGCGGCGCACCTCACTGCACTTCTCCGACCACCGGCCGACCGTGGGGGGCGCGGGGGGTGTCACCGCCGCACGGCGTACCCCTCCGCTCCGCGATCCTGATCGTCTCGGGGTCATCATGGTCACGCATGGCCTCCTCGTACGAGTCGCATTCGGTCGGCGCCGGCGCGCGGCGCGGGTGGGAACGAACGGGACCGGGAGCGGTGGTCGGCGATGTGCTGGCCTCCGCTCCCGGTCCCGGCGTTCCGGTGTCCGACAGGGTCAGACGTCGATGTCGTTCTTCACGGCGCCCTCGCCCCGGACCGCTGCCGCCTCGGCCTCCGCCTGCTTGCGGGAGGCCCGCAGGCTGGTGATCGTGGTGACGATCAGGACCGCGCAGATCACACCCAGCGAGACCGGGATGCTGATCTCGGGGACGTGTACCCCGGACTCGTGCAGTGCGTGCAGCACCAGCTTCACGCCGATGAAGCCGAGGATGATCGACAGGCCGTAGGACAGGTGGACCAGCTTCTTCAGCAGGCCGCCGATGAGGAAGTACAGCTGCCTGAGGCCCATCAGCGCGAACGCGTTCGCCGTGAACACGATGTACGGGTCCTGCGTCAGGCCGAAGATCGCAGGGATCGAGTCGAGCGCGAACAGGATGTCCGTGGTGCCGATGGCGAGCATGACGACGAGCATCGGGGTCATGACCCGCTTGCCGTTCTGCTCGATCCACAGCTTGGTGCCGTGGTACCGGTCGGCCACGCCGAAGCGGCGCTCGGCGGCCTTGAGCAGCTTGTTCTCCTCGTACTCCTCGTCCTCCTCGTCGGCCCGGGCCTCCTGGATGAGCTTCCAGGCGGTCCAGATCAGGAAGGCACCGAAGATGTAGAACACCCACGAGAAGCTGGCGAGGATCGCCGCGCCGGCGGCGATGAAGATCGCACGCAGCACCAGGGCTATGAGGACGCCGACGAGGAGCACCCGCTGCTGGTACTGCGTCGGCACCGCGAACTTCGCCATGATCAGGACGAAGACGAAGAGGTTGTCGACGCTCAGCGACTTCTCGGTGATGTAGCCGGCGAAGAACTCGCCTCCGGCCTGTCCTCCGCCCCAGATCAGCAGGCCGAGCCCGAAGAGCGCGGCCAGGGTGATCCAGACGATGGTCCAGATCCCGGCTTCCTTGATGGATACGTCATGCGGTTTGCGGCCGATGAAGAAGTCGACCGCGATGAGGGCGCACAGGCCCACGATCGTCAGGACCCATAGGGTCATGGAAACATCCACTGCGCCTCCGGCAGATACGTCACACGGCAAATGTCAGCGTCGTCGCTGCCGGAGGTCTCTTCCACCCGGGCCTCCGGCGCTCGGCTGCGTCCGGACGGTCCTTCGGGCCGACGCCCCGGGATCTGGCCTGATCCGTATTGACGGGGTCGCCGCACAGACAGGGAGTACTCCCCTCCGTGCGGTCAACAGTACCCAACCACCAAGGATTGGTAAAGAGGCGAGTAAAGAAAGATACAAAGACCCAGGTGGTGGGGCTTTACGCGAACTTGGTCAAAGGTGCGGGGACGTCACCTGTCCCATGAGCGGCGGGCCGCCGCGACCTGGGTGAGCACCTGGTGGAGGACCTGGCTGCCCGGCGGCACGAGCGGCGGCTCGTACGTCCAGGCGTGTCCGACCCACGGATCGGCCAGATGATCGTCGGGCACGGGAGTCAGTCGCAGCAGCGAACGCCACAACGGGTCGAGGAGCGGACCGTAGGCCGCGGACTCCTCGCGGTCGGCGACCATCATCAGATGGACCCCGACGGACGGGCCCTCGTCGGCGAGGTAGCGCAACTGGTTCACGGCCCGGTCGTCGAAGCCGTGCGGGAAGTCGTTGACGATCAACAGCTGCTGGGAGGTGTCGAAGCCGGGCGGCAGTGCGTCCGGGGCGCCTCCGCGCAGCGCCATCTGCACCAGGTCGACCCGCTGCGTGAGCCGGCCCAGCACCTCCGTCACCCCCGCGGCGCCCTGGGCGGGCGGAGCCGCCAGCACACCGGTCCCCGTCAGCGGGGCCAGCGGCTGCGCCCCGGATCCGGCCGGGTCGATGACGTGCACGGTGAACTCTCCCGCCGGGTGGACGGCGAGCAGCCGGGCCGCGTGCGCCACCGCCGTCTCCATGGCGAGGCGCCGCATGTCGTGGGAGTCGGTGAACGACCCGTCGATCGGGTCGGCCCGTCCGCTGTCGATCCACAGGCCGCGCTCCAGCGGCAGCCGGAGCAGCATCGGGATGCTGATCCGGTCGGCCTCGGGCAGCCGCAGGTCGCCCAGGCGCAGCGCCATGGGTGTCTCCATCGGCACCCGGTAGGCGTGCCAGACGGGATTGTCCCAGCGGGCGAAGGCCGGAGGCAGCGCGGGCTCGACGACGTCGGCCTCAGCGACGAGCTGGACGAGGTCCCGGTCGAGGACTTCTCGCGCCTGGTCGACGAGGTGTGCGTGCCGGGCCCGGGCGGCCTCGCGCGTGGCGTCGCCCTGACCGCCGATCCGGCTGCGCGGATCGGACAGGGCCTGCTCCAGCTCCTTGTCCATGCGGGACTCGGCGAAGTCGACGGCGCTGCGGTAGGCGGCGGTGGTGCGGGCCAGGTCCTCGAACATGCCCCAGACCTGGTTGTAGAGCCGCTCCTCCATGGACCAGCCGGTCGCATCCCCCGCGACGGGCTGCGCGGGCTGTCCGGGCTGCGCCGGCGGCGCGGTGGGCGGGGGCGGCGGGGCGGAGTTCCGCCGGCCGGGGTGGCTGTAGTCGATCGGGCCGCCGGTGGTGGCGGACGGGTCCGCGGTACCGGTTCCGCCGTACGACGGCTGCGGTCCGGTCTGTCCCGGTCCGCCGGCCGGCTGCCCGCCGTACGACGGCGGTACGGGGCCGGGGGCACCCTGCGGTGCGGTGCCGCCCTGGTCGGGGCCGACCGCGGGAGCGGCCGGCTGACGGGAGCGGTCACCGTCGGCCGGGCGGGGCGGGGGCGCCTGCACGGAGCGGGCGAGGCCCCGCACGACGGCCTCGTTGATGATCCCGGCGAGCTGTACGGCCTCGGGCAGACCCTGGTCGGTGAGGAGATCGGCCAGACCGCCCGCGTAACCCTGGCCGACGGCGCGTACCTTCCAGGCACCCTGCCGCCGGTAGAGCTCCAGCGCGACGACGGCCGACTCGGCCTCCAGGCCCGTGATGGTGTAGCTGGCGATCTCGCTGCCGTCCAGGCCGGTGACGGCGACGAAGGGGGCCGCCACGGCGCCGAACCGGACGGGGCCGCCGCCCGGGGCGGGCAGGGCGAGCAGCACGCTGACGCGGTGGACCGCGTCCGTCATGGCGTCCAGGTCCACCGCGAGACGGTGGTCGGCGGCCGCCTGCCGCGACACCTCCAGACCGGGGTGGGTGGGTGCGCCCGGGTGGGCCACCCACTCCACTCCGTGGATCCGGCCGTTCTCGTCGCCGAGCGCGGCCGCGGCCACGACCGGCGTGCCGGCCGAGATCCGGATCTCCAGACGGGACTGGGAGAGCGGGTGGTTCTGTCCCCGCACCAGCTCGGCCGTCATCGCCTTCGTCCCCCTGTGTCGCGTGTGGTGTGTCGCGTGCCGTGTTCCGGCCCGGCCTCGGGTGCGGTGCCTAGAGGACCGGCAGGATCGCCGGCATCAGGTCCTGGAAGGTGCGGCCGTTGGCCGGGTTGCCGAGGGCCGTCATCGTCCAGTTCGTGCCCGTGCGGTGCACCTTCGCCATGATCTGGGCCGTGTAGGCGCCACCGCCGGCCAGCGTGTAGCGGGCGAGCTCCTGGCCGTTGGTCTCGTCGACGAGGCGGCAGAACGCGTTCTGCACCTCCTGGAAGGTCTGGCCCGTGAAGGAGTTCACGGTGAAGACGATCTGGTCGATGTGGACCGGGACGCGCGAGAGGTCGACGAGGATGGCCTCGTCGTCGCCGCCCTGGCCGACACCGCCGACGAGGTTGTCACCGGTGTGGCGCACCGAGCCGTCGTCGCTCACCAGGTGGCGGAAGAAGACGACGTCGACCGGCTGCTTGTCCGCGAACAGGACGGCCGAGGCGTCCAGGTCGATCTCACGGGTGCGCGAGCCGAACAGGCCGCGACGGGGAGCCGCCTGCCAGCCGAGACCCATGCGCACCGCGGTCAGGCTGCCGCCGTCGTTCTTCTGCAGACTGATGGCCTGACCCTTGGTCATGTTGACGGTCACGCGCTGATTCCCCTCTCGAACTTCCCCTGTTGCCGCGCAATCGCGGTTGACCAGAACACTACGCAGGGGCACTGACAGCGACGTACCCAGGTCCGCACTTTGTGTCGTTCTTGCAACACATCGCGTACACGGCCGTCAGGACAGGCCGGCCTCCTGCATCTGCCGCAGTTCCTTCTTCATCTCGGACACCTCGTCGCGCAGCCGGGCCGCGATCTCGAACTGGAGGTCCGCCGCGGCGGCCCGCATCCGCGTGGTGAGTTCCTCGATCTGCTCGGCGAGTTCGGCGGCGGGGCGGTCGGTCGGGACGGTCTCGGCGGCCTTGCCCTTGGCGCTCTTCGCGCCCTTGGCCGCCTTGGTGCCCAGGGAGGGCACGGGCGCCTTGGTGCCGCCGCCGTCCTTCTTCGCCTGGCGGTAGCCCGAGCCGAGCAGCTGCTCGGTGTCGACGTCCTCGCGGGCGATCTGGGCGACGATGTCGTTGATCTTCTTGCGCAGGGGCTGCGGGTCGATGCCGTTCGCCTGGTTGTACGCGACCTGCTTCTCCCGGCGGCGGTTGGTCTCGTCGATGGCCTTCTCCATCGCCGGGGTGATCTTGTCGGCGTACATGTGGACCTGGCCGGAGACGTTGCGCGCCGCGCGGCCGATGGTCTGGATCAAGGAGGTGCCCGAGCGCAGGAAACCCTCCTTGTCGGCGTCGAGGATGGCCACCAGGGACACCTCGGGCAGGTCGAGACCCTCGCGCAGCAGGTTGATGCCGACGAGGACGTCGTACTCGCCGCTGCGCAGCTCCCGCAGCAGCTCGACCCGGCGCAGGGTGTCGACGTCGCTGTGCAGGTAGCGCACCTGGATGCCGAGTTCCAGGAAGTAGTCGGTGAGGTCCTCGGCCATCTTCTTGGTGAGCGTGGTGACCAGGACGCGTTCGTCCTTCTCCACGCGGGTGCGGATCTCGTGCACCAGGTCGTCGATCTGGCCCTCGGTGGGCTTGACCACGACCTCGGGGTCGACGAGGCCGGTGGGGCGGATGATCTGTTCGACGGTGCCGTTCGCGCGGGAGAGCTCGTACTGGCCGGGGGTGGCCGACAGGTAGACGGCCTGCCCGATGCGCTCCTGGAACTCCTCCCACTTCAGCGGCCGGTTGTCCAGGGCGGAGGGGAGCCGGAAGCCGTGGTCGACGAGGGTGCGCTTGCGAGAGGCGTCGCCCTCGTACATGGCGCCGATCTGCGGGACCGTGACGTGCGACTCGTCGATGACGAGGAGGAAGTCGTCCGGGAAGTAGTCCAGCAGGGTGTTCGGCGGGGAGCCGGGGGAGCGGCCGTCGAAGTGCATCGAGTAGTTCTCCACGCCGGAGCAGGAGCCGATCTGGCGGAGCATCTCGATGTCGTACGTGGTGCGCATGCGCAGGCGCTGGGCCTCCAGGAGCTTGCCCTGCTTCTCCAGCTCGGTCAGGCGCTCGCCGAGCTCCTTCTCGATGTCGTTGACCGCGCGCTCCAGCCGCTCGGGGCCCGCGACGTAGTGGGAGGCCGGGAAGACGTACAGCTGCTGGTCGTCACTGACGATCTCGCCGGTGAGCGGGTGGAGCGTGGACAGCGCCTCGATCTCGTCGCCGAACATCTCGATGCGGACGGCGAGCTCCTCGTAGACCGGGAAGATCTCGATGGTGTCGCCGCGGACGCGGAAGGTGCCGCGGGTGAAGGCCATGTCGTTGCGCGTGTACTGGATGTCCACGAAGCGGCGCAGCAGCTCGTCCCGGTCGAACTCGTCGCCGACGCGGAGGGGGACCATGCGGTCCACGTACTCCTGCGGGGTGCCCAGGCCGTAGATGCAGGAGACGGAGGCGACCACGACGACGTCGCGGCGGGTGAGCAGCGAGTTGGTCGCGGAGTGCCGAAGCCGCTCGACCTCCTCGTTGACCGAGGAGTCCTTCTCGATGTAGGTGTCCGACTGCGGGACGTACGCCTCGGGCTGGTAGTAGTCGTAGTACGAGACGAAGTATTCGACGGCGTTGTTCGGCAGCAGCTCGCGGAACTCGTTGGCCAGCTGGGCGGCCAGGGTCTTGTTCGGCGCCATGACCAGGGTGGGGCGCTGGAGCTTCTCGATCATCCACGCGGTGGTGGCGGACTTGCCGGTGCCGGTCGCGCCGAGCAGGACGACGTCCTTCTCACCTGCTTCGATGCGCCGGGCGAGGTCGGCGATGGCCGTCGGCTGGTCGCCGCTCGGCTGGTAGGGACTGACGACCTCGAAGGGCGCCACCGTGCGTTCGATCTGGGAAACGGGCCGCATGCCATCCACCGTACGGCTCCCCACTGACAACGGGTCCGGAATCAGCGGCGCTGCGGGGTCCGGGAGCGGTGTTCCACGGGGCCGCGGGCCCGCAGCCGCGAGCGCGCCGGGGAGTGGTGGGCCGGGGAATGGGCGGGGACGCCGGGCTTGTGCTCGGCGGGGGGCGTGGCGGGCCCGCCGGCGACCATCATCGGGTCGAAGACCACCACGACGCCCGCGAGGACGAGGAAGGCGAGCGGGCCGACCATCATCGGTCCGAGCAGGGCGGCCGCCGGCTCCCCCGCGGCGGGCTCGGCCGTGCCGTGGACGTGCACCTCGAGTGCGGCCATGCCGGTGTAGTGCATCCCGGTGACCGCGAGCCCCATGACGACGCTGGCGCCCACGCTCCACCGGAGGCCCCGCTCCCGTCCGGCCGCCCACAGGGCGGCACTGGCGGCGACCATGGCGATGGCCACGGACGCGGCGACCGTGAGGACGTTGTACTCCAGGCGTCCGTCGAGGCTCATGCCGGCCATGCCGAGATAGTGCATCGAGGCGATGCCGAGGCCGGTGATGGTGCCCCCGGTGAACAGAGCCGTTCCGGAGGCGCCCTTGTAGCCGACGATGAAGATCCCGATGCCCACCATGACGATGGCGACGGCCAGGCTCGCGAACGTGGTCAGCCGGTCGTAGTGGATCGGCGTGCCCTCGACGGTGAAGCCCGTCATCGCGACGAAGTGCATCGTCCATATGCCGGAACCGATGGTCGCGGCCCCCAGCGCGAGCCAGCCGGGGCGCCAGGAACGGGACATCCTGACGGCCCGGGTGGTGCAGCGCAGACCCAGGGCGCCGCCGAGACAGGCCATGAGGAAGGCCACCAGCGGTGTGACCAAGCCGTAGCTGAATCCGTCGACCGTGCCTTGCATGCGCGGCTGCCCTTCCCGACCCGTGTATCCCGCAACGTCCCGATGTACCCCCCTCCCGGCGCCGTGACGGCGGCCAGGGATGACGCAGAGAGTATGACCCCACCGGAATGGTCGAACGACTTTCCGGCAAAGAAACACGTCCTTGCCCCAGGTGTGTGGCACCAGTGTGCGGAATTCGGGCGACACCGTTCAATCCGTGGCCATCCCGCACTCGTCTCGCGTCGACCCTCTGCTGTCACAGTTGAGCCGACCGTGATCGCTCGACGCGAGGAGTACACATGCACGCACGCGCTGTCACCGCCTCGGCCGCCGCGCTCCTGGGCACCGCCGCCCTCCTGCTCCCGCTCTCCCCCGCGCGGGCCGCGGAAAGCTCCGCGCGGCCCCTGGTGATAGCCCACCGGGGCGCGTCCGCGTACGCGCCCGAGAACACCCTGGCTGCCGTCGACAAGGCCGCCGAGCTCGGCGTCGACTGGGTGGAGAACGACGTCCAGCGCACCAGGGACGGTGAACTCGTCGTCCTGCACGACGACAGCCTCCGGCGCACCACCGACGTCGAGGAGGTCTTCCCCGGCCGGGCTCCGTGGAAGGTGAAGGACTTCACCGCCGCGGAGATCGCCCGGCTGGACGCGGGCAGCTGGTTCGGCTCCGCGTACGCGGGCGCGCGCGTGCCGACGCTGGAACAGTTCCTGCACCGCGTCGAGCGGCACCACCAGAAGCTGCTGCTGGAGATCAAGAACCCTCAGCTGTACCCCGGCATGGAGCGGCAGATCCTCAAGGTGCTGGGCAACGAGGGCTGGCTGGACCGCCCGCACGTGCGGAACCGGCTGATCGTGCAGAGCTTCAGCGCGGACAGCGTACGGACGGTCCACGATCTGCGGCCCGCGGTGAGGACGGGCTTCCTCGGGACGCCGCCCGTGTCGGACCTGCCGGCGTACGCGGACTTCACCGACCAGATCAATCCCTCGCACGGTTCCCTCTCCGCCGGTTACGTCTCCGCCGTGCACGCCCTCAAGGGGGCGCACGGCAAGCCGCTGGAGGTGTGCACCTGGACCGTGAACGACGCGGCCGCCGCCCGGCGGGTCGCCGGGTTCGGGGTCGACGGGATCATCACCGACACGCCTGACGTGGTGCGGGACGCGGTGCGCGGCTGAGGTGTCCGCCCGCGCTCTCGGGGCGTTGTCAGTGGCGGGCCGTACGGTGGTGCGCATGGACAGCCATGGGCAGTACGAGCAGCGGGTGGTGTGGGCCGTCGTCGGCACCGGCATCGGCCCGCTGCTGCTGGCCGCGACCCGTGAGGGCCTGGTCAACGTCGTGTTCCACGCCACCGACGAGGTGCGCGACGGTGCGCTGGAGCGGCTGGCGTCGCGGCTCGGCGCCGAGCCCGTCGAGGAGCCCGGCTCCCCGCTGCTGGCCGAGGCGATACGTCAGGTCGAGGCGTACTTCGCGGGTGAGCGGCGGGGCTTCGAGCTGCCGCTGGACTGGTCGCTGATCTCGGGCTTCAACCGCGAGGTGCTGCGGGAGCTGGCCTCCGGGGTGCCGTTCGGCTCGGTCGTCGGGTACGGCGATCTGGCCCGGCGGGTCGGCCAGCCCGGCGCGGCCCAGGCCGTGGGCATGGCGATGGGTGCGAATCCGTTGCCGGTGGTCGTGCCGTGCCACCGGGTGGTGGAGAGCGGCGGGGGCATCGGCGGGTTCGGCGGCGGCCTGGAGACCAAGCGCCACCTCCTCGCCCTGGAGGGCGTCCTCCCCGAGCCGCTGTTCTGACGGCTCGGGGATCCGTTCACGGCGCCCGCCGGGCGCCGTCGCGCCCACCCGTGCCGCCCCGGGGTGCTTCCCGGGGCCTTGGGGCACCGGGGAGGCGCGACTGCCCGTGGATCGCGAGGGCTTGGGTCAGTCGTAGTGCCGCGCCTCGAAGACGTTGCCGTCCGGGTCGCGGAAGTAGAAGCTGCGCTTGGCCAGGCCGCGCGCCCCGAAGGAGTCGCGTGAGACGTCCGACACCGGTACGGAGCTCTCCTCCAGGCGGTCGCGGAGGGCGTCGAAGGCGTCGGCCGGCAGGGACAGACAGACGTGGTTGACGGGATGCCCCGAGCTTTCGGCGGCGCCGGGAACCATGCCCATGCGTTCCGCCTTCGCCCGCGGCATGAGATCGAGGATCGTCTCCTCGTTCACCCGCACCGAGGGGAACGGCGCCTCACCGACGGAGTAGTCGGTGAGCCTGACGGGCTCCAGGCCCACGGCCTTCTCGTAGAAACCGGCGGCGGCGATGGGGTCGTTCACCCACAGGACGATGTGGTCGAGGCGAGTCGTGTTGTCCGTCATGGCTCCCAGCCTCCGCGACGTCCGTGACGGCGCGCAAGGGGTTTGGCCCCGTGCCCGACCCGCCAGAGATGAGGGAGAAGCGGCAGACAGGAGGCAGACGCGTGGTGCTCATGGTGTCCGAAGAGGTACGGGAGGCGATCGCCGCGGGCCGCCCGGTGGTGGCCCTGGAGTCCACGATCATCGCCCACGGGCTGCCCCGGCCGCGCAATCTCCAGGTGGCGCTGGAGCTGGAGGCGGCCGTACGGCAGGAGGGCGCGGTACCGGCGACGATCGCCGTGTTGGACGGGCGGCCCCTGATCGGCCTGGGCAAGGAACAGGTGGAACGGGTCGCGGGCGAGGACGGCATCCGCAAGCTGGGCCATCGTGATCTGCCGCTCGCGGTGGCCGCCGGGGCGAGCGGGGCGACCACGGTGTCGGCCACGGCCATGCTGGCGGCGCTCGCGGGCATACGGGTGTTCGCGACCGGAGGTCTCGGCGGTGTGCACCGGCAGTGGACGGTGACCCAGGACGAGTCGGCCGATCTCGGTCTGCTGGCGCGGACGCGGATCACCGTGGTGTGCGCGGGCGTGAAGTCGATCCTGGACGTGCCCGCGACCCTGCAGCGGCTGGAGACACTGGGGGTGGCGGTCGCCGGATACGGCACGGACCGCTTCCCCGGCTTCTACCTGTCCGATTCGGGGCACCCCGTGGACTGGCGGCTGGACACTCCGGCGCAGGTCGCGGAGGTCATGCGGGCACAGGACGCGCTGGGCGGACCCGAATCGGCGCTGATCGTGGCCAACCCCGTTCCCGAGGCGGAGCAGTTGGATCCCGGGCTGCACGCGCGCGTGCTCGACGAGGCACTGCACACGTGCGAGACGGAGGGCGTCACCGGTCAGGCGGTCACGCCGTTCCTGCTCGGCCATCTGGTCCGCCGCACCGACGGCGCGTCCCTCGCCGCGAACCTGGCGGCGGTCCGGGGCAACGTACGTCTGGCCGCGCGGGTCGCGGCGGCCTGGGCCGGCCGGGAGTGACGGACGCCGTGCGGGGCGGGGCGCTGCTGGTGGCCGGCGATGTGATCACGGATGTGGTCGCCCGGCACCGGGAGCCGCTCGCGCCGGGGACGGACACGGCGGCGGCGATCCGGACGCTGCCGGGCGGCGCGGGCGCCAATGTGGCCTGCTGGGCGGCGCGTCGGGACGGTACGGAGGTGCGGCTCCTCGGGCGGGTGGGCGAGGACGCGGCGGCCTGGCACGAACGGGAACTGACCGCCTGCGGGGTCCGCCCGCTCCTGGTCGTGGACGGACAGGCGCCGACGGGGACGGTGATCTGCCTGGTCGACGAGGGCGCGGCGGCGGAGCGGACGTTCCTCACCGACAGCGGCGCGTCGCTGCGGCTGGACCCCGGTGACTGGTCGGACGCGTTGCTGGACGGTGTGGCGCGGCTGCACCTGTCGGGTTATCTGCTGTTCACCGAGCCGGGCAGGGCTCTGGTCGCGGTGGCGTTGGAGGCGGCACGGGCCCGTGGGGTGCCGGTGAGTCTGGATCCGGCGTCGGCGGGGTTCCTCGTGCGGCTGGGTGCCGACCGGTTCCTGTCGCTGGTCGAGGGCGTGGACGTCCTGCTGCCCAGCCGTGACGAGGCGTGCCTGCTCACGGGGGCGTCCGATGTCGCGGACGCCGCGGCGCGGCTGAGCCGGCACGTCCCTCTGGTGGTGGCCAAGCAGGGCGCCGGGGGCGCGCTGCTCGCCCGGTCCGGGGAGGTGTACGCCCGTGTCCCGGCCGTACCGGCGGTGCCCCGGGACACCACGGGCGCCGGTGACGCGTTCACGGGCGCGTTCCTGGCGGCCCTGCTCGCGGGTGCCGGCCCGGAGAAGGCGGCGGAGGAGGGGTGCCGGGCGGGCGCACAGGCGGTGGAACACATAGGGGGACGCCCGCCCGCGCCCGCCTGACGAACGGGTGTCACGAGGGGCGAACTGCCCCTGTCCACAGGCGGGAACAAAGCGGAATGACCCCTGCCCACAGCCCCGCACGCAACTCGTCCGGTGCTGGCAGACTGGCGCGGCAAGGCGCGGGAAGCAGAACGACGCGGGGGAACCACGCAAGGAGAGCCGGATGTCCATGGCAGGGAATCTGCGGAAGGTCACGAACCTCGGCAGGGTCGGCGGACTGCGCCGGGTGGCGCGGCTGGCCCGGCGGCGGCCCCGTGTGGACCTGAGTCATCCGGCCCGGTCCCCGCTGGGCTCCTCGGTGGTGAACTGCGTGACGTACCAGGACGGTCACCGCACCGCCGCGCGCGGCGATCTGGTGGACGCGGTGAAGCAGGTCCGCAAGAGCGGCGAAGGTTTCGTCTGGCTGGGACTGCACGAGCCGACCACCCGGGAGTTCGCCGGTATCGCGGAGCTGTTCGACCTGCACCCGTTGGCGGTGGAGGACGCGGTCGAGGCGCACCAGCGGCCCAAGCTGGAGCGGTACGGGGAGACGCTGTTCGCCGTGTTCAAGACGGTCTGCTACGTCGAGCACGAGGAACTCACCGCGAACAGTGAGGTGGTGGACACCGGCGAGATCATGGTGTTCCTCGGTGAGGACTTCGTGGTCACGGTGCGGCACGGCCGGCACGGCTCGCTGGGACCGCTGCGCGAAGGGCTGGAATCCGATCCCGAACAGCTCGCCAAGGGCCCGTCCACGGTGCTGCACGCGATCGCGGACCATGTGGTCGACGATTACCTCACCGTCATCGACTCGGTCCAGGACGACATGGACCACGTCGAGACGGACGTGTTCGCGGAGCACGGTGCGCGGGTCGATCCGGGTCGCATCTACCAGCTCAAGCGTGAACTCCTCGAGCTGAAGCGGGCGGTGGTGCCGCTGGGCCGGCCGCTGGAGGAGCTCGCCACCCGGCCGATCCGGGTGGTCGCCCCGGAGATACAGGCGTACTTCCGTGACGTCTCGGACCATCTGCTGCGGGCGAAGGAGCAGATAGCGGCCTTCGACGAGCTGCTGAACTCCATCCTCCAGGCGCATCTGGCGCAGGTCACCGTCGCGCAGAACGAGGACATGCGCAAGATCACCGCCTGGGCGGCGATCGTGGCGGTGCCGACGATGGTCTGCGGGATGTACGGCATGAACTTCGACCACATGCCGGAGTTGCACTGGCGGTACGGCTACGGCATGGTCATCGGGGTGATATCCATGGCGTGTCTGCTGCTGTACCGGGCGTTCCGGCGCAGCCGCTGGCTCTGAGACCGGCCTCGGGGCTCCTTCCGCGGTCCTGGCGTCCTCGGGGCCCGCCGGGCCGGCCCGGGGGTGGCGTCCGGCGGTGTCAGCCCCGCCAGGCCGGATGACGCGGGTCGTCGGCCCGTACCAGTACGTCGGCCGTGCCGGCGGGGTCGGTCTCCTGCTCGTAGCGCTCGAAGGCGGGCAGGGTCCAGTGCTCGGCCTCGGGAGTACGGCGGCGCAGGGCGCCCGGGGAGAGGAGGACGTGGACGCTCAGGTCGAAGGGGAACCAGTGGCGCAGCAGAAGGGGGCCGTGCAGCAACAGCACGCCACCGGGCGGGAGTCGGACATAAGGGCTGCGGGTGGCGCGGTCGGTGACGGGGTCCCACAGGTCGGGCAGGACGCGTCCGCTCCCGCCGGGTTCCAGGGGGCCGAACACCTCGCGCCAGAGGGCGCCGGTGTCGTACCAGCCGCCGTAGTAGGACTCCACGTCCTGGTGGCCGTACTCGAGCCGGACGGAGGCGGGCCGCAGGAAGCCCTCGGTACCGACGACCAGGGAGGGCCGGCCGCGTAGCCGCAGCGCCTCGGCGACCCGCTCGGCGAGATCCCCCGGACGTGCGGCGGGGGCACCGTCGAGGGCGACCCGCGGCCAGGGTCCGCCGTCGGCCGTCTTCAGCTCCAGCAGGCGCTCGGCGAGGAGGTCGCCGAGCCGGTCCCAGGTGATCGCTTCGAGTCGCACACGGCCATGATGCGCCGGCGGCCCGTCCGTCCGCGCGGGCCTCCCGACCTCGCGGGCCTCGCGGCGGACCGGGTGGCGCCCGGCTGTACGGGGCCGGCGCCCGGCGGGACCGGGTGGTGCCCAGGGCGTCCGGCGCCCCTGGACGTTCGCGCATGCGCCCGCGCTCCTGGGCCATGGCCGGGGTGCCGAGGGGCGCGTTCACTGATGGTGACGGTGGTGGCCGGGAAGGAGCCCTGCCGGGAAACGGGGGTGACGACGTGATCGACGGGCCGTACTTCGTGCTGACGGTGCTGGGGGTGCTCGGGACCGGGCTGACGGCCGGGGTCTTCTGCGCCTTCTCGACGTTCGTGATGAGAGGGCTCGCGGCGCTGCCGCCGGCGCAGGGGGTGGCCGCGATGCAGGCGGTCAACGTGGCTGCGGTGCGTCCGGCCTTCATGCTGCTGTTCCTCGGTACGGCGATGCTGTGCGCGGTGGTCACGGTGGTGACGTTCGTACTGTGGCCGGACGAGGGGACGGTCGAGCTGCTGGTGGGCGGTGTCCTGTACCTGGCGGGGTCGTTCGGGCTGACCGTGGTCGCGAACATACCGCGCAACGAGGCGCTGGCCCGGCTCGAACCGGGCGGCCCGGAGGCGGTCGCGTACTGGCCGGTCTACGTGCGCGAGTGGACGATGTGGAACCACGTCCGCGCGCTCGCCTCGGCCGGGGCGGCGGTGGCGTACCTCCTGGCCCTCGTCTGAGGGACTCAGCCGGCCGGCTCCCGGAGAGCACTGTCCCGGCGCTCTGCGGAGGCGGGTGAGCGGACGTATCGTGGCCCAAGGAGTGCCGCCCGACGACGCACGGCCTGTCACCCGCGCACGCAAGGAACACGGCCATGGCCGATCCCAAGGGTTTCCTGACCACGCCCCGCGAGGAGTGGCCGCGCCGGCCCGTCGAGGAACGGGTCCGCGACTGGAACGAGGTGTACGTCCCGGGGGCGCTGCTGCCCATCGTCAGCGCGCAGGCCGACCGTTGCATGGACTGCGGTGTGCCGTTCTGCCACCAGGCCTGCCCGCTCGGCAATCTCATCCCCGAGTGGAACGACCTGGTCTCACGGGAGGACTGGCGGGTGGCGGCGGAGCGGTTGCACGCCACCAACAACTTCCCGGAGTTCACCGGCCGGTTGTGCCCGGCGCCCTGCGAGGCGGGCTGTGTGCTCGCCATCAACCAGCCGGCGGTCACCATCAAGAACGTCGAGTGTGCCATCGCCGACCGGGCCTGGGAGGAGGGTTTCGCACCACCGGTGCCACCGGAGCGGCTCTCCGGCCGGACGGTCGCGGTCATCGGTTCGGGCCCGGCCGGGCTGGCCGCGGCCCAGCAGCTGACCCGTGCGGGGCACACGGTCGCCGTGTACGAGCGGGACGACCGGATCGGCGGGCTGATGCGGTACGGCATCCCCGAGTTCAAGATGGAGAAGCGGCATCTGGAGCGGCGGGTGGAGCAGATGCGGGCCGAGGGGACGAAGTTCCGTACGTCCGCGGCGGTCGGGCGCGATGTGGACGCGGCGGAGCTGCGGGCGCGGTATGACGCGGTGGTGATCGCGACGGGGGCGACGGCGTGGCGGGAGCTCGCCGTGCCGGGACGCGAACTGGCGGGGATCCACCAGGCGATGGAGTACCTGCCGCTCGCGAACCGGGTGTGCGAGGGGGATCTTGAGGCGTCGCCGCTGTCGGCCGCGGGCCGGCATGTCGTCATCGTCGGTGGCGGTGACACGGGGGCGGACTGTCTGGGTACGGCGGTGCGGGAGGGGGCCGCGTCGGTCACCCAGCTCGACATCTATGCCCGGCCGGGCTCCGAGCGCGACGAGGACGCCGAGCCGTGGCCGACGTATCCGAGGCTGTACCGGCTGTCCGCGGCGCACGAGGAGGCCGGTGAGTTGCGGACGGCGCCGGCGGCGGACGCGGACGCGCGGCTGTTCGCGGCGTCCACGCTGCGCTTCACCGGTGACGGGGGCGGACGGGTGAGTGCGCTGCACCTGGTCGAGGTGGACGCCGGGCGCCGGACCGTGCCGGGCACGGAGCGGGTGCTGCCGGCGGATCTCGTCCTGCTCGCGCTCGGGTTCTCCGGGCCGGACCGGGGGGACGGGCTCGTCGACCGGCTGGGAGTGGAGCTGTCGCCTCGTGGCACGGTCGCGCGGGATGCGGGCTTCGCCACGAATGTGCCGGGTGTCTTCGCCGCCGGGGATGCCGCTCGCGGTCAGTCCTTGATCGTGTGGGCCATCGCCGAGGGGCGGGCGGTCGCGGCGGCGGTCGACCGCTACCTGACGGATGCGCCCAGTCGTCTGCCGGCACCGATCGCTCCGGACGATCGTCCGATGAGGGTGTGATCCTGCGGTGCCCGGTGTCGGTGAGGCCGGCGCTTGCGGGGTGCGCCGTGTTGGTAGGGGCCGGGGGTGAGGTCGCGCGGCCCGGCGCTTGCGGGGTGCCTCCCCCACTCTCGGCTGCGCTCGAGCGGGAGGTACCCCCACCGCCCACCCGTGCCGCCCTGGGGGTACCTCCCAGGCCTTCAAGGTACTGGGGAAGGCACGACTGCCCGCGGTGAGCGGAAGCGACGGAAGCGGCGGACGCGACGGCGGCCCGCCGTGGGGTGCAGCGGGCCGCCGTCGATGGAGTGGTGCCGGAACGAAGGACCCGCGGTCCCACCACTCCAGCCGGGTCACAGCTTGCGGGCCACCGCGCCGTAGCCCGGGACGACGCCGTCGTCCTGGCCCGGGATCGGATCGCCCAGCTCCGGATGCCACTGGTGGGGGACCTGGACGCCGGGGTCGATCAGGTCCAGGCCGTCGAAGAAGCGGGTGAACTCCTCGCGGGAGCGGAGCGCCAGGGTGACGCCCGCCGCCTTGAGCTTGTCCGTGGCCGCCTTCGACTCCTCCGGGGTGAAGTCGGACGTCGCGTGGGTGACGACCAGGTAGCTGCCCGAGGGCAGCGCGCCCAGCAGCCGTCCGACCAGCTCGTGCGCCCCGTCCTCGTCGGAGACGAAGTGCAGCAGCGCGATGAGCGACAGCGCGATCGGCTCGTCGAAGTCGAGGATCTTCCGCGCGCCCTCCAGGATGGTGTCCGGTTCGCGCACATCGGCCTGGAGGTACTCGGTCACCCCCTCGTCCGTGCCGCGCAGCAGGGCCGCCGCGTGGGCGAGCACGATGGGGTCGTTGTCGCAGTACACGACGCGGGCGTCGGGCACGATCTCCTGCGCCACCTGGTGCAGGTTGGGCTCGGTCGGGATGCCGGTGCCGACGTCGAGGAACTGCCGTACCCCCTGCCCGGCCAGCCAGCGCGTGGCCCGCTGCATGAACGCGCGGTTCACCCGCGCCATCACCGGCACCCGGGGGTCGAGGGCCAGCATCTGCTTGCCCATGGCCTCGTCGACCGGGTAGTTGTCCTTGCCTCCGAGGTACCAGTCGTACATCCGCGCGGGGTGCGGCCTGCTCGTGTCGATCTCCACGGGGTGCTGCCCGGTCATGAGGGACTCCATAAGTTTCTGCAACTGTTAGTGATCAAGTCGGTGCCAAGTTCAGAAGGAGGAAATAAAAAGGTGGAGCGGGCAACAGGGCTCAGGACAACAGGAAATCCGCCTCTCCCGCCTTCGCTCCCTCGATGAAGGCCGTCATCTCGGCGGAGGTGTAGATGAGCGCCGGCCCGTCCGGGTCGGTGGACTGGCGTACGGCGATCCGGCCGTCCTCGAGCTTCATCGCCTCCAGGCAGTTCCCTCCGTTGCCGCCGCTCCACGGCTTGTGCCAGCCCTCGCTGCCCAGTTCCCGCGCGGGCATGCCGTTGTAGATCCTTCCGGTGCGCGCCCGCGGGCGGGGCGGGGACTTCAGGGACTTCAGGGGCTTCATGAGTTCCATTCACAGCTCCTTGCGGAGATCCCGGAGGATCTCCTTCGTGCGATGTGCCGTAGCGGCCTGCGCCGCCATGCGGTCCATGACCTCGAGGTGGGTCGCCACCTCTTCGCGCGCGTCCAGGTAGACGGCGCCGGTCAGGTACTCGCTGTAGACCATGTCCGGCAGTTCGGGCATGGCGAATCGGAACAGCACGAACGGCCCGTACGTGCCGGGATGGGGCCCGCCAGCGAACGTCGCGATCTGCAGCGTCACATTGGACAGCTTCGTGGCCTCGAGCAACTTGTCGATCTGCGCACGCATCACCTCCGGGCCGCCGACCGGGCGGCGGAGCGCGGTCTCGTCCATCACGACCCACAACCGGGGCGCGTCCTCGCGGGTGAGCAGTTCCTGCCGTTGCATGCGCAGGTCGACGTGGCGCTCCATGTCCTCGGGCCGGGTCTGCCCGACGGCCCCGGAGCGCAGCACACCGCGCGCGTAGTCCTCGGTCTGGAGCAGGCCGGGGACGAAGTGGGGTTCGTAGCTGCGGATGAGGGAGGCCGCACCCTCCAGGCTGACGTACATCGAGAACCAGCCGGGCAGGATGTCGTGGAAGCGCTGCCACCAGCCGGGCCGGTTGGCGTCCTCCGCCAGCTGCACGAAGGCGTCGGCCTCCTCGTCGGAGACGCCGTACTCCTTCAGCAGGAGCTGGAGGTACGGGATCTTGAGCGCGACCTCCGCCATCTCCATGCGGCGGACGGTGGCGGGCGCGACACGGAGGACGCGGGCCGCTTCCTCACGCTTGAGCCCCGCGCGTTCCCGCAGGTCCAGCAGGCGCCGACCGAGGACGACCTGCCCCACCGTCGGCGCGGACCGGGGTTCGCTCACACTCCACCTCCCTCGAAACACGACTCGAACAAAAGCCGACAGCCCGGCGGCGCCACTCGAAGATCCGCCCGAAGACCCGTCCCACCCGAACTCGCATCCGGACAAATCTTCGGCAATCCCAACTGGCGCCGCGCGAGGTGCTGTTGCGAGCAGTGTGCCACGCCCGTCCAGACCGTCACACCGCACTCTGCATTTTTCAGAGTGACACTTGCCAAGTGTTCACGGCGGGGCGATAGTGGCAAGCGTGATTCCGTCCGCGCCCTTAGGAACAGACGCCGCCGCAGGGTCCATCGGCCTCGGCGCCGCCTCGGAAGCCGCCCCCTCGGGGTCCGCCGCCGAGCGCCGGTTCCGTTTCGAACTGGCCGCTCATCCGGGTTCCCCGGCTCAGGCCAGACGCCTGACGAGGGCACGGCTGACCGGCTGGTCGGTGTGCGAGGACACCTGCGACACAGCGGCTCTCGTCGTCTCCGAACTGGTCACCAACGCCATCGTGCACACGGCGAGCAGCCACGTGGTCTGCGAGCTGCACGACGGTGGCGAGCTGGTGCGCATAGCCGTGCGCGACGAAGGGTGCGCGCCGGGCCAGCCGCGGGCGAACACCCGGCAGCGGCCGGAGGACGAGCACGGGAGGGGACTGCTCCTCGTCGACGCCCTGTGTCACTCGTGGGGCGCGCACGAGAACGGCCCCGGACTGCTGGTCTGGGCCGACCTCCCCCGCACGGCGGACACCGGTGACACCGGGCACGGTCCCGCGGAGCCCACCGGCGACCTGGGCTGGGGCGCCCGTCCGAAGCCGGGCCCGCCCGGCACCCCGGACGACGACACCGGCAACGAACCGGACCAGTCCCACGGCCCGGCGGAGAAGCGGACCTCCAACCCGTCGCTCCCCCCGCACCAGCGCACCCCCCACTCCCGGGGCCGGGCGTGACGGGCATATCCGGCACCCGCGTGCTGAGCCTGGACTCACTGGTGCGGATCCAGCGCGGACGGCACGCCCCGGCCGCCACCCCCCGGAGGCTCCCCGTCCCCGACGGCATGACCGCGCCCATGGGCTGCGACGCCGTGGCGGTACCGGCACGCCTCGGCCCGCTGGTGATGCCCCGGCTGCCCCGCGTGGGCTGCGTGTACGCCGATGACGCGCACTGGTGGTGGCTGGTCCCGTCCGATTCCGACTACGCCCTGGAGTGGCCGGCCCCCGCCCACTACGCCACCGGCGCGGTCCTCCCCGGTTCCTCGGGCGCTCCCGGCGCCCCGGACCTGCCCGGTCTGATCCACCGTCCCGACGGCACGCTCCCCTACACGCCGCCGATACCCCTCTATCTCGCCCTGTGCCGCCTGACGGGCACGACCCCCACCTGGTCACGCCCCGTCACCGCGTAGCCACACACCCCCGGGAGACCCCCGGCCCCGCTACGCCACGACGTCACCGCTCCCGCCGTCCCCCCGGACGATCACCAGGAACATGTCGGTCGCGAGGTCCATGACAACCTCGGCGGGCAGACCCTCCAGGCGGCGCGCGTGGGCGAACTCCTCCGCCGGCCATGAGCCACGCGGTCCACCTGCGGGAAAGCGTTCGAGCACCGTTCGCCCGTTCACCCTGCCACCTCCATGCTGCGTTGTACTCGTATGAGTTAAACGCCAACCATGGGGTGAACGCCTCGCTCGGTGACGGTACTGAGACGTAGTTGACACCCGTTCACCGCCAAGTGTGACCGGACTCTCGGCCGATCGCACCAAACGGCTACTTTCCGTGCCGGTCGCCGTACCGGCCGTGCCGACCGCCGCACCGGTCGTGTCAGGTGTCATACCTGCCGTGTCAGGTGTCGTACTCCTGGATCCGCCGCCCGTGGCTCCGGTCGACCAGCGCGGGCAGCCGCTCCCCCAGCTCCCGCACCACCTCGGGCACGTCGATCGTGAGCAGTTCCCGGTCCCGCATGAGGATCCGGCCGTCCACGACCGTCGTGCGGACGTCGGCGGCGCGGGCGCTGTGCACCAGGGTCGCGGCGAGGTCGTGCACGGGCTGGGTGTGCGGGCCGGTGAGGTCGACGAGGACGAGGTCGGCGCGGCGGCCCGGCGCGATGCTCCCGACGCTCTCGCCGAGGCCGACCGCGCGGGCGCTCTGCAGGGTGGCGTGGTGGAGGGCCTGCCGGGAGGTCAGCCACCGGGGGTCGCCCTCGGTGGACTTCTGGATCAGGGAGGTGAGCGCCATCGACTCCCACACGTCGAGCGAGTTGTTGGAGGCGGCGCCGTCGGTGGCGAGTCCGACCGGGACGCCGATGTCGCGCAGGGCGCGTACGGGTGTGGTGCGGGGCCAGGCGAACTTGAGGTAGCCGCGGGGCGCGGTGGCCACGGCCGTACGGCCGGCCGCGCGCTCCAGCAGGGGCAGGTCGCCGTCGACGATGCCGGTGCCGTGGGCGATGAGCACGTCGGTGTCGAGGACGCCGGTGCGGTGCAGGACCTCGACGGGGGTGACGCCGTGGCGGGCGAGGCTGACCTCGGTCTGGTCGCTGTTCTCGGCGGCGTGCAGGTGCACGGGCAGGCCGTGCTCGTGCGCCAGCCGCGCGGTGGCGGCGAGGTCGGTGTCGTCGACGGTGTAGGGGGCGTGCGGGGCGAGGGCGGTGGTGATGCGGCCGTCGGCGGCCCCCCGGTGCCGCAGCGCGAACGCCAGCGACCGCTCCCGCCCCTCGGCCCCCTGCGAGGAGAAGTACGTCTCTCCCAGCAGCGCCCGCATCCCGCACCCGGCGACCACGGCGGCGACCGCGTCCATGGCGAAGTAGTGGTCGGCGAAGCAGGTGACGCCGCCGCGGATCATCTCGGCGCAGGCGAGCAGCGCGCCCAGTTCGACGTCCCGCCCGGTGAGGTTGGACTCGACCGGCCAGATGACGTCGTTGAACCACTCCCCGGTCGGCAGGTCCTCGGCGAGGCCGCGCAGGGCGGCCATCGGGGCGTGGGTGTGGCAGTTGATCAGTCCGGGCAGGGCGACCTGCCCCCGCGCGTCGATCCGCTCGCGGGCCGCCCGCCCCTCGGCCGCCTCCGCGCTCGTCACCTCCGCCACGGTCCCGTCGCGCACGACGACGGCCGCGTCCTGCGTGAATCCGATCCGTTCCCGGTCGTCGTGCGTGAGGACGGTGCATCCGGTGATGACGAGGTCGGCCGGGCTCTCCGTGGCAGCGGGCGTCATCCCGTCAACGTACGACGCGGTCGTGGTCCGGTGTGAGCCGAACCGCGACATCCCCCCGGCTTCCCAGGCGGTCCGCGAGCTCGGTCAGCCGCCGGACGTGCCGGGGGTCGAGGCGGCCGGTGTCGTCGAGGTGGACGGCGCCGGCGGTGACGGTGTCGACGAGGAGTTCGAGGGTGGCGGCGGTCTCGTCGGTGCCGTCGGCGTGCCGGGCGAGCGGGGGGAGCTCGGCGGAGGCGAGGGCGATGGCGGCGCGGGCCTCGGCGAGGGTGCGGTAGGCCTCGCGGCGCAGCGCCCAGCGGCCGGCGCGGTCGTCGGACTCGCCGAGCACGTGGTCGAGGTACGCCTGGGCGGCGCCGGCCGCTTCGGTGAGCCGGGCGCGGATGGCGTCGCCGCGCCGTCCCGGCGTCGGGAGGTGTCCTACGAGGAGTACGACGGCGCAGGCCAGCAGGGTCTCGGCGATGCGGCCGAGGGAGGCCTGGGGTTCGCCGCCGGCCATCACCAGGGCGAGGACGAGCACGGTGACGACGGCGGTCTGCGCGGCGAAGTGCCGGGCGGCGACGGGGATCAGCGCGCCGCTGACCGCGACCAGCGCGACGAGTCCCTCCGGGCGGGGCAGCACGGCGGCGAACCCGGCGAACAGGAGCGCCCCGAGGAGGGTTCCGGCGGCCCGGGACAGGACGCGGGAGGCGAGCGGTCCGAGGTCGGGTTTGACGAGGAAGACGGCGGTGGCGGGCAGCCAGTACCAGTGCTCGTGCGGCCCGTACCAGCGGGTGTGGTGGAGGGCCTGGGCGAGGGCGGCGCTCACCCCGAAGCAGAGGGCGACCCGCAGCCCGTACTCCCGGCCCCGGGCGCCGAGGACGGTCCGCACCCCGGCGGTCCGGGAGCGCCTGCGGCTGTGCAGGTCGCCGCCGTCGCCCCGGTCGAAGGCCTCGGCGGCGCGCAGCAGGGCGTCGTCGAGGGCGCGCAGGGCGGGGACGGTGCGGGAGGGGGCGGGCAGCGGGCCGGTGGGAGTGCTGCCCCGTACGGCTGCGGCGAGGCGGCGGGGTCCTTCGGACGCGCGGGCCGGTACGGGCTCCCCGGCCCAGGCCAGCGCGGTGGCGGCCTCGGCGAGCGGGAGGGCTGCGGCGTACCGGGCGTGCAGCCGGCGTTCGGCGGCGGAGGAGGCGTACCGCCGCAGCCGGGGTCCGGCGAGCGCGTCCTGCGCGTGGTCGAGCGCGGCGGTGAGCGCGGCCCGCCGCGCGGTGGCGGTGTCCGTCCCGGCGGCGTCGAGCAGGTCGGCGATGGCGGCGTACACCCCGGCGACGGCGTTCCGCTCCCCGTCGAACCGGAAGCCCCCGGCGAGCGAGCCGGGCGTGGGCAGCGCGAGCCGCAGCAGGAGCAGCCACCCCGCGCCGGCGAGGAAGGCGAGCGCCCGCTGCCAGCCCGGTTCGGGCAGCGGCATCCCGGCGCCGACGGCGGCGCCGACCAGCAGTTGCGTACCGACGGAGGACCCGACGGGCCCCAGCGCGCTGACGGCGCCGGCGACGAGACCGAGCCCGGTCAGCAGCAGGGTCAGCAGGACGGCGGAGACGTGGTCCCCGGCGTACGTCCCCACGACCAGCCCGGTCGCCCCCGCGAGCGCGGGCCCGCCGATGCGTCCGACGGAGGCGCGACGGCTGCCCGGGCGATCGTTGATACCGGCGAACATGGCACCGATGGCGGCGACGACCCCGAGCGTGGGCCGCCCGGCGAGGACGGCGGCGAGCAGCAGCGGCCCGCCGCCCAGCGCGCCGCGCACGACGGCGCTCCACGGGACCGGTCCGCGCTGGGCGCGCAGGGCATGGGCCAGCCACGGGGGTACGGCACGGGCGGGGCGGGTCACGGAGCTCCAGTCGTCGCGTCGGAAACGGGGCGGGCTCACGGGCGACGGTGACCGGGCGGGAGGAAAGGTGCCCTCCACGGTAATCGGTGGGGTGGAAGGGGAGCGAACGGTCACGTTTCCGTGATGTGACGATGCGGGCGGAAGCGGGACGGCGGGCCGGGCCGGGGCCTGCTCCTGGTGGACACCCCAGCCGTCCACCAGGAGCAGGCCCCGCCCCACCGGCCCCGGAAGGACCGTACGGGCGAAGTGCGCGCCACCCCCGGGACCGGCCCCGCCCACCTCACGCCCATGGCGGACGCCAGACCCCGCCCCCACGCTCCAGCAGGTCCCGGCCAGTCCAGAGGCGTGAAGAACGCCCCCACGAACAGGATCACGGAGCCCACCGCCCCGCCGATCAGGCCCGCACCGCCGGCCTGCTGCTCCGCTTCCCCGTCCGGCAGGACGACGGCCGCCCTCACCACGAGCACCCCGGCCGCCCCGTACACCAGCACGCCCATGAACAGCGTGATGACGGTGAACGGCACCGTGTGGAAGAGGGTCGTGTCCCTCGCATGGGCGGCCCGGTCGGTCGTGACGGTGAGCATCGGGATCCACGTCGGGAGCGCGCAGAGCGCCCACACCAGCCCGATCCTCGGCCAGCGGGCGAACCGGGCATGCCCCACGGCCACAAGGGCAGGCGCGGCATCGGACGGGCCGGGGTTCCTCCCGCCCGGGGCTGCCGCGTCCACTGCCCCTCGACGACCCGGGCGGCGCCCCGCCCGCTCTCCCACCCGGCGGCCTCCTCACCGAGCAGCCGCAGTTCCTCGCGCACCGCGCCGATCTCGGTCTCCGCCCGTTCCAGGAGTTCGGAGAACTCCTCCGAGTCCCGTCGGTCCCGTGCCAGGCCGACGGGGCCGGGGGAAGGGGAGGCGTCCGGGTCCTGTTCGGCGTCCTCGCGTCGGCGGGCCGGCTCCCGCTGCGCCTCGGCCAGCGGCGCCAGACGGTCACCACCCCGCCCCGCGTCTGCTGCCAGCCCTCGGCGACGAGCAGTCCCACCAGGGACGTGCCCGCGGTACCGGCCAGTGTGAGCAGATAGGGGTCCATCACAGCCCCCGAACTTCCGCGACGACTCCCCCACCGTAACCCGATCCTCGCTGTGAGTGACGCCGTCGGCGTCCGCGGTCCGCGCGATGACCGGCCGCACCTGAGAGCCCGGCAACCTTTCCGGCGGCTGTGACGACCACCGGGTCGGAAGCGTGTGTTCTCCCGTACCGCGTAAGGACTCATCCGTGGCATCCCCCTCCCACCGCCGCCCCCGTCGCGATCGGCGCGGCGTCCTGGTCCCGGCCGTCGCCGTGGCCGCCGTCGGGCTCCTCGTGTCGCTGGTCGTCGCCCTCATCCCCGACGGCGGGTCCGACACCGTGCGGGCCACGGCCCCGGCCGCGTCCGCCACCGGTGTCGACACCACCTCCCGGCCGAGCGTCCCGCCCACGGCGACCGGGCGGACACCGAAAGCCAGGCCGTCCACCGCGTCCCCGGCCGCCCCGAAGCCCTCCGCGACGACCGCGTCGGCCCGGCCGTCGCGCGGCGGCACCCCCACGGCCGCCCCGCGCCCGGCTTCCGGCGGTGCACCACTGGCGGGGCGGATCAAGCCCGGGACCACCTACAGCGGAGTGGCCACCCACTACGACGCCGGGGACGGCGACGGCGCCTGCCTGTACGGTCCGAGCCCTGACCTCATGATCGCGGCGATGAACACCGCGGACTACGAGACGTCCAGGGCGTGCGGGGCGTACGTCCTGGTCCGCGCGGCCGGCGGCGCCTCCGTGACGGTCCGGATCACCAACGAGTGCCCCGCGCCCTGCGCCCCCGGGCAGCTCGACCTGAGCAGGGAGGCCTTCGCGAAGCTCGCCGGTCTCTCCGCCGGGAGGATCCCGGTCACGTGGAGCCTGCTCAGCCCCGGCACGTCCGACACCGTCTCGATCCGCTACAAGACCGGCTCCAGCAGCCACTGGTGCGGCATCCAGGCGATCGGCCACCGCAACCCGCTGGCCCGGCTGGAGGTCGGCACCGGCTCCGGGTGGCAGCGGCTGACCCGTACCGAGTACAACTACTTCCTCTCCCCCGACGGCACCGGGTGCGGCGGCGCCCTGAGGCTCACCGACGTCTACGGGGAGCAGCTGACCGTCGACGGCATCGCCGTACGCCCGGACGCCGTACAGCCGACCCGCGTCCAGTTCGCACGGCGCTGACACGGGTGCCTCTCCCCCTCGTCCCGGCACCGCGTCAGCCGGTCCGCCCGGCCCGCTCCGGCAGCAGCCCGGGGAGCAGCCGGGCGAACCGCGGTGAGGGCGCGACGCCCAGTTCCTCCTCCAGCATTCGGCAGAACGCCTGGTAGTGGCGCACAGCCTCGCTGACGTTGCCCTCCGCCAGGTGCGCCGACACGACGGCCCGGTGGGCGCTCTCCCGCAAGGGCTCCGCGCGGACGCTCGCCCACGCGGCCTCCATCGCCAGAGCGGGTCTGCCCTGCCGGGTCAGGGTCTCCGCCAGCGCGTCGAGCGCGTGCAGCCGCAGTTGCCGCAGGTGTTCGCGCTCCAGCAGGACCCAGTCCTCGTCCCAGCCGGGCAGCAGGTCCTCGCCGGTGAGGGCTTCCAGGGGCGGCGGGGCGTGGCGCGGTGGGCCACGATCCCCCACGACGCCGAGCGCCGTCCGTGTGAGGGCGTCGACGTCCACGCGCAGGGCCGGGCTGACCAGCAGGGTGTCTCCGCGGCACCCGATCAGGGGCGGCTCCCCGCGCGGCAGCTTCCACAGGGTGGTGCGCAGACTGCCCCGGGCGTGCTCCTCGGTGGCATCGGGCCACAGCGTGCCGGCGAGGACCGTGCGGGACACCCGTCCCCGCAGTCCCATGAAGGCCAGGAGCCGCTGGCCGTTGTGGCACAGTTCGACGGTCTCGGTACCCAGTTCCAGCCGGAACTGGCCGAGCAACCGCAACTGGAGAGGCGGGGAAACCGGCCTCATCGCCTCGCTCACCGTGTCCCGCGCGACCGCCTCCGGGGCCGTCCGACCTCGCCACCGGCGCGTCGCCGCTCGTGGTCCGCCTGGTGCGGATCCGGGATGCCACATCCTCACGAGGAGGGGTCGTCACCAGTCTCGGCCCCCCGCCCGTGCCGTGCAAACGGATCGATGACGCCGCGCTGACGGCGGTTCCGTAGCTTCGGACACGGCTCGGAAGAGTCCTGTCCCCCCATCGCCGGCACCATCAACAGGCCAGGAGGCGGATCATGGCCACGGCGGAACTCGCTTCCCGACGAGAGTCGGACTATCTGTCGCAACTGACGATGGCCGCGACACGCTATGAGAACCGGACCGAACGGCGGGAACGGAACCGGGCGGTCCTCGAGACGCGTGGACCGCTGTACGCGGACACCCCCGAGCGGGTCGAGAAGCGGCTGGCACGTCTCGGCACCGACTGGGCCATGGCCCGGGCGATCGAGCGGACGCCGACGGAACCCGCCAGCAGCGCGGGGAGCACCCTGCGGTTGCCGCCGGAGACCGTCACCAGCGAGGTGCTGGGGCTGGAGCGCCTCATCGGGCGCAACAACCTCGCCCCCATCGCGTTCCTGGAGGAGGGCGTACGGGTCTCCCGCTCGGTCGGCCGGATCACCATCAGCGGACCGGGCGGCGGGCACGGCACCGGCTTCATGGTGTCCCCCTCCCTGCTGCTCACCAACAACCACGTGCTGCCCAGCGCGCAGGAGGCCAACCGCAGCAAGGTCGCGTTCGCGTTCCAGGACGGCGTCGACGGCGGCCCCCTCGTACCGGCCGTCTTCCAGCTGGAGCCGCTCCGGTTCTTCGTCACCGACCGGGCGCTGGACTTCAGCCTCGTCGCGGTGGCCCCGCGCGGCGCGCAGGGCGAGGCGCTGGCGTCGTTCGGCCGGCTGGTCCTCAGCGAGGCGCAGGGAAAGGTCGTCATCGGGGAGTACGTCAACATCATCCAGCACCCCAGGGGCGAACCCAAGCAGATCGCGCTGCGCGAGAACCAGGTCATCGACCTGCTGGACCGGTTCCTGCACTACGAGTCCGACACCCGTGAGGGTTCCTCGGGTTCCGCGGTCTTCAACGACCAGTGGGAGGTCGTCGCACTGCACCACTCGGCCGTTCCGAAGACGGACGCCGAGGGCCGGCCCCTGAGCGTCGACGGCACGGTGTGGCGGCCGGAGATGGGCGAGCAGCAGCTGGCGTGGCGGGCCAACGAGGGGGTGCGCATCAGCCGCGTGCTGGGGGCCCTGCACGCGATGCCCCTGACCGGTGAGGCGGCCCGGCTGCGGGACGAGGTGTTCACCACCGGGCTCGCCCCGTCCCCCGGGGAGAGCGCGCCGCCGATGCCTTCCCCCCTCGGCACGTCCGCCCTGCCGGGGACCGACGGTTCGCAGGCGCAGGCGCAGGCACAGGCGGCCGACGGCGTCGCCCAGTTCACCGTCCCGCTGCGGATCACCCTCGGCCTCGGTCTCGGCACGCCCTTGTCCTCGCCGGTCACCCTCGTCACCTCGCCGGCCACGCCGACGCCGACGGCCGTGCCTCAACCACCCCCGGCCGGGCGGCCGGACATCGTGTCGGCGGTCGAGAAGGACGTCGACGCGGCCCTGACCAGCCACCGGCTCGCGCAGCAGGGCCCCTACTACGACCGGACCGCGGACCTCGCCGCACGCGACGCGTACTACGCGGACGTCGACACCGGCAGCGGCGGCGCGCTGCGCCGCGCGCTGACCGGGCTGCTGACCGACACCCATGGACCCCGGCCCCGGTACAAGCCGATGAGCATGGTCTATCCGTGGGTCGACCTGCACAAGGACGGCCGGCTGCGCAGCATCTACTCGGGCAAGGACTTCTCCGCCGAGGAGCTCATACGGGCCGACGCGGCCGTGGCGGAGGCCCGGCTGGCCCGCGTGCAGGAACTCCTGTTGCGGGAGAGCACGGCGGGACCGGCCGAGTTCGAGGCGGAGTTCGACGCCCTGGAGGCGTCCATGCCGTTCAACTGCGAGCACGTGGTGCCGCAGTCGTGGTTCGCCAGGAAGGAGCCGATGCGGGGCGACCTGCACCACCTGTTCGCGTGCGAGGTCGGCTGCAACAGCTTCCGCGGCAACTTCGCGTACTTCGACTTCCCCGACTTCGACGAAGTGGTCCGGGAGGACTGCGGGATGCGCGAGGACGTGGGGTTCGAGCCCGAGGAGGGCAGGGGCGCGGTCGCCCGTGCCACGCTGTACTTCCTGCTCCGCTATCCGGGCCAGGTCGGCGACGCGGCGCGCGAGTTCCCCGCGGAACGGCTGCCCGTCCTGCTGAAGTGGCACGAGGACGAGGCGGTCAGCGAGTACGAACTGCACCGCAACGCGGCCATCGCGGCGATCCAGGGCAACCGGAATCCGCTGATAGACCATCCCGAGTGGGCTCGCGCGATCGACTTCACCGGCGTCTGGCCCTGAACTCCCGCCGGTCCTGCTGGTCCTGCTGGTCCGGCTGGTCCGACGGAAATACGGGTGCGCCCGAGCGACGGGATCCGCATGATCGGTGGGTTGCCCGCAGCCCATGGATCGGAGTCCGCGTGATGACCGGTGACCGAGCGGTGCGTGTGCGGCGGGCCCTGCCCGCCGACGCCGGTACCGCGGCCGACGTCTGGCTGCGCTCCTTCGCCGCCGCCCTGCCGGGCGTGGTCCGGCCCCGGTCCGACGACGAGGTGCACGGCTACTTCCGTCACGTCCTCGTGCCCCTGCGCGAGACGTGGGTGGCGGAGGCGGCGGGCGGGGAGGTCGTCGGCGTGATGGTGCTGGACGGCGAGGAGCTGGCACAGCTCTACCTCGCCCCCGAGTGGCGCGGGCGCGGGATCGGTGACCGGTTCGTCGCGCTGGCCAAGGAGCGCAGCCCCGAAGGGCTCTCCCTGTGGACCTTCCAGGTCAACAGGTCCGCGCACCGCTTCTACGAGCGGCACGGTTTCGCGCCCGTGGAGTGGACGGACGGGTCCGGGAACGAGGAGCGGGAGCCGGACGTCCGGTACGTGTGGCGGCCGTAGGCACCGTCCGGTTCAGGTGGTCCCGGGGCCCGGTCCGGGCGGGTTCCACGGCCTGCTCCCGCCTCCGCCGGTTCGGGCTCGACGCTGTCCGGGTCGCGGTGGTGGACATCGGCCCGGCGCCCGTCGATGGTCAGCCGGGGCGAGCGATATACGGGTGCGGTGGCTCGGTGTGTCGTGCAGGATCGGGAGTTGTCCGTCCTCCCCGTAGATCGGAGTCCGCGTGATCCGGCGCGTCACCGTCCCCGCTCTCTTCCCGCCGCCCGCCTACTCCCACGCCTCCGTCGTCGAGGCGGGCACGAGGCTGGCGTTCCTCGCCGGGGCGGTCCCGTTGGACGCCGACGGGAAGCTGGTCGGCGAGGGGGATCCGGTGCGGCAGGCCCGGCAGGTGATCGCCAATCTGGAGGAGCAGTTGCGGGCGGTGGGCTCCGGCTCGGATCACGTCGTCGCGACGGATGTGTACGTCGTGAGCGGTGAGCCCGCGGTGCTGTCCGCCGTGTGGGACGTGGTCGAGGCGTCCGGGCTGAGCGCGGGGCCCCACTCGTCGACCCTGCTCGGTGTGGCCTGCCTCGGGTACACCGGGCAGCTCGTGGAGATCACGGCCACGGCGGTCGTGCCGGACGCCGACGCGGGCTCCTGAGGAGCGTGGCCGGGCGCTGGTCACCGCTGCTCCCCTCGTAGGCACGCCAGTGCCCCGTGACCCGGATCAGCGGTCACGGGGCACTGCGGTGCTCTGCGCCCTATGCGGTGTGCCGGGCGGCGAACCCGATGAACTCCGCCCACGCCTCCGGCGCGAGGCTGACCATCGGGCCCGCCTCGTCCTTCGAGTCGCGCACGTGCAGAACGCCGCTCCCCGAAGCCACCTCGACGCACTGGCCGCCATCGCCAGCGCTGTAACTGCTTTTGAACCACGCCAAGTCATCGACGTGGGGCCTGGCCTTGTCCCCGCTCATCTCTCTCCCAGCAACTTCTCGATCAACGCAAGCGAGTCTGTCGGAGTGAGGGCCTGCGCGCGAAGGATCCCGTACGTGCGCTCAAGACCTCGTACCTTCTGACGCTCCGTGTGGACACGGCTGTCACCTTGGACCTCCGTGTAGGCGATCCTCCGCTCATCCCTGGTCTCCATCAAGGTGAACGGGCCGGCCAGTCCCGCGTGTTCCTGGCGAGAGAGCGGCATCACCTGAATCACCACATTGCGCTTCTCCGCGATCAGCATGAGATGCTCCAGTTGCCCCCGCCAGACTGCCTTGCCTCCGATCGGGCGGAGCAGGACACTCTCCTCGATCACGAAGCCGAGGTGCGGCGTGGGACGCTTGGTGAAGATCTCCTGCCGTGCCAGTCGCGCGGCAACACGCTCCTCGATGATCGCCTCGTCCAAGAGCGGCTGCCACATGGCGAACACCGCTCGCGCGTACTCCTCCGTCTGGAGCAGCCCGTTGACCAGGTGGGTGTCGTACAGGTGGATTTCAACCGCCTCGCCCTCCAACCTGGCCGCATCCCGGAAGAACGCCGGATACTGAGCCCTCGCCACCTCCTCCTTCCCCGCCTTCAACAACCCGCCCGCGTCGAGCAGTTCATCCGCGCTGTCGATGAACCTGGGCGGCGGGATCCGCCTCCCCTGCTCGAAGCTGGCGATGGTCGACGCGGAGTACCCCACCCTGCTCCCCAGCGTCGCCCGGTCCAGCCCCGCCCGTTCCCTGCACAGCTTCAACTGCCGCCCGAAGACGTGCAGGATGCCCGCGCCCCCCTCCTGCTCCTGCCCGTCCACCTGCTGCCGCTGTTCCTCCACGCCCGGCACCTCCCGTACGTACTCACCGCCGAACACCCCGCACAGACATCGCGTACGCGACCAACCCGCCCCGCCAAGCCCCCGTCACGGTCCACCCCGTGTACAAGGCCCACGACATCGGCGTACAGCCACCGCCGGTCAGCGCGTCCCGCCTGTTCAACGCTACGCACAGTTCGCCACCGTTACCCCATGAAGTCAGCGACTCCCCCGCAAAGGCGTACGCCCCACCCCGTCCGCACGTTCGCGATGCGGTTCACCTCGACCCCGCGCGGTGCCCGTCTCGCCCGCCGGCTGGTCTCGCACCGCCTGGACGCGTGGGGCCACCCGTACGCCTCACCGGCGAACGAGACGCTCACGCTGATCGCCGCCGAGCTCACCGCGAACGCGGTCCGGCACGGACACGTACCGGGCCGCGACTTCCACCTGAGCCTCACCGAGAGCGAGGACGGCACGCTGCGCATCGAGGTGTCGGACACCCGCACGGAGCGACGACCGGTCGCCGGGACACCGGCCCCGGACGGCGAGTCGGGCCGGGGCCTGCTCCTGGTCGACGCGCTCGCCGACGACTGGGGCGTCCTGCCCCGCCCCACGGGCCCCGGCAAGACCGTATGGGCGGAGTCGGCATCACCACCGGGACCGCCCGCGCCCGCCTCGGCCCCGCGCCGGGCGCGAGAGCCCGCCTTCACGCTCCGGCCGGACCAGGCCGGTCGAGGAGCGTGAAGGCGTGTCCGCCTCGGCCGATGCGGGCGGCGACCGCCACTCCCGACCCGGACGCCACACAGGTGGTTCGAGGTCCGCGTCCGGCGTCTCAGCAGCGGTGCCGGCGCACCGTACGCCTGTCGGCCACGCCGTCCGTCCGGTCTGAGCCGCCCCCTGCGGACGAACGGACGGCGGCAGGGGCGCTTTTCACACGGCGCGCAGGCCCCGGTCGGCGAAGGCGATCAGCCATTCGAAGCTCTCGTCGATGTCGGTGCTCCACTTGAAGCCGCCCGCCGCTTCCAGCGTGGCAAAGCCGTGGCAGAGGCTGCGGAACATGCGCAGGGCGTGGTTCACGTCGCGCTCCTCGATCTCGTAGCCGCGCAGAACGGCCCGGAACACGTCGAACAGCCGCCGGCCGGCGAGGGCCATCGGATCGTCGGGGCCGTTGGGTTCCATGCCGGTCGTCGCGGCGTAGCGGCCCGGGTGGGCGATCACGAAGGTGCGGAAGGCGCGCAGCGCGGCGGCCAGGGCGTCGCGGCCCGCCAGGCCCTGGACGGCGGCGCCGACGGCGTCGGCGGCCTGGGCCGTGGCCAGCGCCGCGATGCGCCGCACGAGGTCCTCCTGACCGCCCACGTGCTTGTACAGGGACGGGGTGCGCACGCCGAGGCGCTCGGCCAGCAGCCCCATCGTGAGGTGGGCCAGGCCCACTTCGTCGGCGAGGGCGGCACCGGCCGCGACCACGGTCGCGGGGTCGAGGCCGGCCCTAGGCACGGGCGGCGTCCGTGCGGAGGAAGGAGAGCGTCAGCGAAACCACCTGGTCAGGGTACTGGTCGTGCGGGTAGTGACCGGCGCCCTCGATCATTTCGAGGCGGCCGAGACCGGTGGGCAGCTCCTCGACGATCGCCGCGCCCTCGGCGTGCGGGTCGGCCCAGTCGGGGTCCTCCGTGCCCATCACGACCAGGACCGGGCAGCGCACGCCCGCGAGCTGCGCGCCGGCGTCGGCCGGGGTGGTGCGGCCCATGCCCTGCAGCGCCTTCATCCGGCCCGGCTCGCGCAGCACCGCCTCGACGCGGTCGAGCCGCTCGGCGAAGTCGGCCGGCTTCACGCCCGGGTAGGCCACGTCCAGGTAGGAGCGCCACAGCGGCACGCTGCCCAGTACGGTCGCGCCGAGCAGCCGCGTCATGCCCTGCCGCAGGCGCTTGCTGCGCAGGTCGCCCAGGCCGATGGACTGCTTGCGGGTGAAGGGGGCCAGCTCGATCACCGCGGTGACCAGCGAGGGCTCCCGCGCCGCGGCGATCGTGGCGGCGCCGCCGGAGATCGAGTGGCCGACGAGCACGGCCGGACCGCCCAGGTGGCGAATCACGGCGAGCAGGTCGCCGGCGATGGCGGCGCGGCTCCAGTCCGGCCAGTCGGTGCTGGACTCGCCGCAGCCGCGCAGGTCGACCGCGGCGACCCGGTAGCCCGCCGCCACCAGCTGCGGGACCACGGCGCGGTAGGCGGCGCGGTGGTCGCCCATGCCGTGCGCGAGCACGACCAGCGGGCCGGACCCCGTCACCTCGTAGGCGATCGTGCCACCGTCGACAGCGAGGTACTCGGTCATGACATCTCCCGGGGTTGGTCGACCCGGCGCTTAGCTAAGCGCGTTAGCTAAAAGCTAGTGTCGTTAGCCAACGCTGTCAACGGCGGAGGAGGCCCGTCTCCCGCTCCGCCTGAAAGGCTTTCGAGCCCGGCTCCGGCGACGACGCCTGACAGCGGGGCGGGCTGTGTCGGATGTGCGCCACACGGTTGTCCCGGACCACCACCGGGACCGGGTCCGGCAGGACCGAGTCGTTCCCGGTGCCGCTGCTCGCGTCGGAGGCCCCGTGCCGAGCGGTGACCGGGCGGTGGGTGCGCCTAGGGTTCCTCGGTGGCCGGGCCTTTTTCGGCCTCCCCCGCCCTCGCCCTGAGCACCGGGCCGATGAGCAGGTCGTACACGAGGGTCCCGAGGACCGCGCCGATGAGCGGGCCGACGATCGGGATCCACCAGTAGCCGCTGAACCAGCCGAACGACCCGGGCAGCGCGATCGCCCCCCAGCCTTCGAAGAAGGTGAACAGCCGGGGCCCGAAATCGCGCGCCGGGTTGATCGCGTATCCGGCGTTGGTGCCGAAGGCCATGCCGATGACGACGACCACCAGACCGATGAGGAACGGATGGAGGTTCGCCGCCGGAGCCGTGTTGCGGGTGTCGATGAGCGCGCAGATCAGCAGGAGCAGGATTCCCGTTCCGACGATCTGGTCGAGCAGGGGGCCCCACCAGGAATCCCCGAAGTATTCGGCGGGGAACGTGGCGAAGATGGAATAGGTGCCCAGCGATTCCTCCCGGGTGATTCCCTCCTTGGCGTTGGCCGCGTCGATCGCCCACCGGTAGCAGGCGTAGACGAGCGCGGCGGCGACGAAGGCGCCCAGGACCTGCGCGAGCCAGTAGGGCGGGACCTTCCGCCAGGGGAGGTCCCGCCGGACGGCGAAGGCCAGGGTCACCGCGGGATTGAGGTGGGCGCCGCTGACACCGCCGGCCACATGGACGCCGAACACGACGGCGAACCCCCACGCCCACGCGATGATGAGCCAGTTGGCGGGCCCGAATTCCACCGCCTGCCGGCCCGAACCGGGCAGTCCCACGACGGCCACGGCCACGGATCCGGTACCCAGCAGAATCAGGACGAACGTGCCCAGGAATTCGGCGAGCATGTCGCCGAGGACGCCTTCCCGATAGCCTCGTCGTTTCACGGTGCGTTCGGTCACCGGGCCTCCTCGGCTGGAATTCCGCGTCTCCCCTCCCTTGCCGGAAGCGTATGTCCGGCGTGCGGATCATGCCTGTGGGGAGCCGGATTTCCCTCCCATGGAGCAAAGGGGGGACGGTGTTCACCCGCCGCGGCGCGCGTACCGGTCCGTCGCCGCCACCAGTACGTCGTCGCCGACGTCACCCGCGTCGTGGCCGGCCTCGTCCACGATCGTCAACTCGCTGTCCGGCCAGGCGTGATGGAGGCGCCAGACGATGCCGAGGAGGTTGCCGAAGTCGAGGTTGCCCTGGACGAGGGTGCCGGGGATGCCCTTGAGGAGGTGGGCGTCGCGCAGGACGACTTCCTGGCCGTCGCCGAGGAAGTGGTCGTTGCCCCAGTAGTGGGTGACGGTACGGGCGAAGCCCCTGCGGAACACCGGATCCTGGAAGCGTGCGACCGAACCCGGGGGCGCGGGGATCGTCGCCGTCTCCCAGTCGGTCCAGGCCTTCGCGGCCCGTTCCCGGACCTGCGGGTCGGGCGATTCCAGCAGCCTGTTGTAGGCGGCGGCCAGGTTGCCGTCGCGCTCGTCGGCGGGCAGTGCGGCGAGGAAGCGTTCGTGGGCCTCGGGGAAGACGGTGCCCAATCCGCGGGTGAGGAGGCCGACTTCGGCGGTGGAGCCGGTCGCCACGCCGGTCAGCACCAGTTCGGAGACCACACCGGGGTGCGTCTGCGCGTACCGCAGGCCGAGGACCGATCCCCACGACACGCCCCACACCAGCCACCGCCCGATGTCGAGGTGCGTGCGCAGGCGCTCCAGGTCCGCCATGAGGTGGGCGGTCGTGTTGACGCTCATGTCGGTGGCGTGGTCGCTCGCGGGTGGTGTCGAACGGCCGGCGCCGCGCTGGTCGAGCAGCACGATGCGGTAGGCGGCGGGGTCGAAGTAGCGCCGGAGGTTCGGGCCGGCGCTGGAGCCCGGTCCGCCGTGCAGCACCACCGCGGGTTTGCCCCGCGGGTTGCCGCTGGTCTCCCAGTAGACGCGGTTGCCGTCACCGACGTCGAGCATGCCGTGGTCGTACGGTTCGATTTCCGGATACCTGGCCATCGGGACAACGTAACGCCGGAGGCGGGGCGGCTCATCTCATTTCTGCGCGGGCAGCCCCGCCGCCCCGGCCGCCGTGCGCAGCACGTCGCGGAGCATCCCGGGGGTGAGCCGGCCGGTGAAGGTGTTGCGCTGGCTGACGTGGAAGCAGCCGAAAAGGTTCAGGCCGGGCCCGTCGGGGGCGTCGAGGGTGACGTGGGCGCCGTGCGCGAAGGCGGGCCGGGGCCGGGGCACTGTCCAGCCGGCCTCGGCGAACGCGGGCAGCGCGGCCTGCCAGCCGAAGGCCCCCAGCACGAGCGCGGCCCGCACCGTAGGCCGCAGCAGGCGCAGCTCCTGCACCAGCCAGGGCCGGCAGGCGTCCCGCTCCTCGGGGGTGGGCTTGTTGGCGGGCGGGGCGCAGTGCACGGGCGAGGTGACGCGCACGCCGTACAGCTCCAGACCGTCCCCGGCGTGGGTGGAGTCCGGCTGCGAGGCGAGCCCCACGTCGTACAGCGCCTGGTACAGCACGTCCCCGGAACGGTCCCCGGTGAACATCCGGCCGGTGCGGTTGCCGCCGTGGGCGGCGGGTGCCAGGCCGACGATCAGCAGCCGGGCGTCCGACGGCCCGAATCCGGGCACCGGCCTCCCCCAGTACGTCCAGTCCGCGAACGCGGCCCGCTTGGTGCGGGCGACCTCCTCACGCCAGTCGACCAGCCGGGGGCAGGCACGACAGCCGGCGATGCGCTGGTCGAGACGGTCGAGGCCACGGGCGTCCATGGCTCCACCGTAGGTGTTCGGGCCGGGCGAAAACCCCGCACCGTCGGCCGGGCCCGGGAGTTAAGGTCGGGACCATGGCTTCTGAGAGTGCCGAGGACCCCAAGGTCGCCGCCGCCGTGGCCGCCGCCGAGGCGGCCGGTCCGGGCAGTGGTGAGTCCGTGCGGATCGACAGCTGGATCTGGTCGGTGCGGCTGGTCAAGACGCGGTCGCTCGGCGCCGCCGCCTGCAAGGGCGGGCACGTCCGGGTGAACGGCGAGCGCGTGAAGCCCTCGCACTCCCTCCGCGTCGGTGACGAGGTGCGGCTGCGGGCCGAGACCCGGGAGCGGATCGTCGTCGTCAAGCGGCTGATCCGCAAGCGGGTCGGTGCCCCCGTGGCCGTCCAGTGCTACATCGACAACTCCCCGCCGCCCCCGCCCCGCGAGGCCGTCGCCCCAGCCGGCATCCGCGACCGCGGCACGGGCCGCCCGACCAAGCGCGACCGCCGGGAGATGGAGCGGCTGCGGGGGCTGGGCGGGCCCGGACCGTTCGGTGGGTACGCGGGACCGGGCGGACCGGGCGGCGGCGGTGACCCGGGGGCCGCGTCCGGCGGGCGTGGCGGGTCCGCCGGACGCGGGGCGGCCGGTGGTGGGCGCAAGACCCGCGGCAGGGGGGCCGGTGGTGCGGCCCGGCCGTGACCGCGGGCCGCGCGCTCAGGTGCCGGACATCGGCACCGCCCTCACCCACATCCTGTCCTCCGTCAGGTACCGGTCCACCTTCAGGCCCGCCTCGGCCAGCGCCTCCTCGAACTGCTCCCTCGTCAGGGGGCGGGAGCGGAACGTCTGGGTCCAGGTCGCGTCCGGGAACACGTACTCCGCGTGGACCGAGTCGACGCCGTCGCCCACCGGCTCCGCCGACACGATCCGCACGGTGAAGCCGGCCGGGTCGACCCGCTCGCGCGGCACATCGGTGTGGTAGTCCTCGCCCTCCCGCTGGATCAGCACGCACCCGCCCTTCGCCAGATGCCGCGCACAGGTGCGCAGCAGGCCCCGCCGCACCTCCACGTCCCCCGCGTGCACCAGGAACGACGCGAGCAGCACCACGTCGAACGTCTCGCCGAGGTCGAGCCGCTCTATGGGACCGCATATCGTCCGCGCCCCGCGCACCCGCTCCAGCATCTCGGCGGACTCGTCCACCGCCGTGACCTCGAAGCCGCGCTCCAGCAGCGCGTGGGTCATCCGCCCCACTCCGCTGCCCAGCTCCAGGATCCGCGCCCGCTCCGGCACCGCGGCGGCGATGACGTCCGGCTCGTCCCCGACGGGCAGCCGCGCGTACAGCTCCACAGCGCAGCCGTCCGGGGTGATCGCCCCGGGACCCGTCCCCTCGTACCCCTCACGCATTTTGAGTTCCATGCCCGTCAAACGGTCCACGTCCGCACACCCGTTCCCTCTCCCCGTCGGTTCACCCGACCGAGTGACGCGTGGTCCTGGAGGCGGTTACGGGAACCCGGGACCGGGGGGCCGGCGCGGACGGGGTGGTGATCGCGATGCGTACGGGCAGTGAGCCGACGACCGCGCGCAGTGCTCTGCGGATGCGGTTCTGGCTGAGTGTGTGGGGCGTGGTCTGGACGGTGTCCGGGACGGTGGCGTTCGCGCTCGCGGGGCATCCGGGCTGGGCCCTCGTCTGCGGGCTGCTGTGGCTGGTCGTCACGGTCGACCTGGTCGTCGTCCTGCGGCACATCCGCCAGGGCCCGCACTACCAGCCGGGGCGCGACGTGCCCCCGTACCAGCCGCCGAGGAGCCGCCCGTAGCGCGGGCCGTCACGCGTCGAAGCGGGCCGCCTCCAGGTACTCCGGGTTCGGGTCCAGCGCGGCCGCCAGCCGGAAGTGGCGCTTGGCCGGGTGCGGGCGGCCCTGCCGCTGGTAGGTGCGGGCGAGCGCGAAGTGGGCGAAGGCGTTGTCCGGCTCGCGCTCCAGGACCAGGGAGAACTCCAGCTCGGCGGGGCGCAGCTGGGCCGCCGCGAAGAAGGCGCGGGCGCGCAGCAGCCGCGCCGCGGTGTTCTCCGGATGGACGTCTATGACACCGTCGAGCAGCTTCACCGCGCCCCTCGGATCACGGGAGGCGAGCAGGTGCTCGGCGGCACGGAAGTCGATGACATGCGTTTCCGGCGTACGTCCGGTCGAACCGCTGGTCTCGGGCACGGCGGGATCCTTCCCTCACTGAACGGGTTCAACGCCCCGTCCGGCACCCGCTATTCCGGGTGGGGTCCGCGCCCGGAACAGCTATTCCGGGTGGGAGGTCCGCGCCCAGCGGACGAGCCCGGACCACACGTCCTCGACGCGCTGTTCCAGCTCGTCGAGGGGGACGTCGTTGTCGATGACGATGTCGGCGATCTCCCGGCGCTGCTCGCGGGTCGCCTGGGCGGCCATCCGCGCGCGCGCGTCCTCCGCTGTCATGCCGCGCCGGCCCACCAGCCGGTCGAGCTGGGTCTCGGGGCTCGCGTCGACGACGATCACGAGGTCGTAGAGGGGGGCCAGGCCGTTCTCCGTGAGGAGGGGGACGTCGTGGACCACGACGGCGTCCTCGGCGGCGGCCCCCTCCAGCTCGCGGGAGCGGGCGCCCACCAGGGGGTGGACGATCGAGTTGAGGACGGCCAGCCTCTCGGGGTCGGCGAAGACGATGGAGCCCAGCTTGGGCCGGTCGAGCCTGCCGTCCGCGGTGAGGACCTCCGGGCCGAAGGCGTCCACGACCGCGGCGAGGCCGGGTGTCCCCGGTTCGACGACCTCGCGTGCGATCCGGTCCGCGTCGATCAACACAGCCCCGCGCTCGACGAGCAGCCGCGACACCTCGCTCTTGCCGGCGCCGATACCGCCGGTCAGGCCCACTTTCAGCATGGGAGGAAGCCTAAGGCGTCAGCCGTCGCCCTCCCGCTCCGCCAGGAAGCGTTCGAACTCGCGGCCGATCTCGTCCGCCGACGGGATCTCCACCGGCTCGGCGAGCATGTTGCCCCGGGTCTCCGCGCCCGCCGCCGCGTCGTACTGGTGCTCGAGGCCCTGGACGAGGGCGGTGAGTTCGTCGTCGCCCTCCCGGATCTGGCGGTCGATCTCCGTCTGGGTGCGGTGGGCGTCGGTGCGCAGCGCGTGCGCGACGCCGGGCAGGACCAGTCCCGTCGCGGCCGTGATGGCCTCCAGGGCGGTCAGTGCCGCGTCCGGGTACGGGGAACGGGCGATGTAGTGCGGCACGTGCGCGGCGACGCCCAGGACGTCGTGCCCGGCCTGCATGAGCCGGTACTCGACGAGCGCCTCGGCGCTGCCGGGGACCTGCGCCTCGTCGAAGGCGCTGCCGGCCACCGGGACGAGGTCGGCGCGGTTGCCGTGCGGGGTGAGGCCGACGGGCCGGGTGTGCGGGACGCCCATGGGGATGCCGTGGAAGTTCACCGACAGGCGTACGCCGAGCCGCTCCACGATCTGCTGGACGGCGGCGGCGAAGCGCTCCCACTCCACGTCCGGTTCGGGCCCGGAGAGCAGCAGGAAGGGCGCTCCCGTGGCGTCCTGGACGAGGCGCACCTCGAGGGCGGGCACCTCGTAGTCGCTCCACCGGTCACGGGTGAAGGTCAGCAGCGGGCGCCGGGCGCGGTAGTCGACGAGCCGGTCGTGGTCGAACCGGGCGACGACCTGGTGGGGCAGCGAGTCGAGCAGCCGGTCGACGATCTGGTCCCCGGTCTCCCCCGCGTCGATGTATCCGTCGAAGTGGTAGAGCATGACAAGTCCGGCCGACTCCTGGGCCAGCGCCATGTCGACGACGCCGAGCCCCTTCGGCTCCCATGCGTACAAACCCTGCGGATCAAGCACAGTGACCGCTCCTCCTCGTGTCCGTACTGCACAACGTGACACACGGCACCGACATTCCCGGGCGACGGCAGCCCCTCGGCGAGGGCGCCGGCGACTCCCCGAGGGGCGGGGGGCTGTATTGACACGCGGCTCCGCCGCGTGGGCGCGGCAAGCCCCCACCGGCCCGCGGGCAACCCACTGCCCCGAGGGGCAGCACCGAGGGGCCGCACCTCGAAAGGTACGGCCCCTCAGTCAACGGCTAGGCGTCAGCGCAGAGCGTCAGCTCTGCCCGCCCGCCAGCTTCTCGCGCAGCGCGGCCAGCGCCTCGTCCGAAGCCAGCGCACCGGACTGGTCGCCGCCCTCGGAGGAGTACGAACCGCCGCCGGACGCGGCCGGGGCGACGTCCTCGCCACCCTCGGCAGCGGCCTTCTCGTCCGCCTCGCGGGACTTGATGACCTGCGCCTGGTGCTGCTCGAAGCGCTGCTGCGCCTCGGCGTACTGGGTCTCCCACGCCTCGCGCTGGGTCTCGTAGCCCTCGAGCCAGTCGTTGGTCTCGGGGTCGAAGCCCTCGGGGTAGATGTAGTTGCCCTGGTCGTCGTAGGACGCGGCCATGCCGTACAGGGTCGGGTCGAACTCGACCGCCGACGGGTCGGCACCGAAGGCCTCGTTGGCCTGCTTCAGCGAGAGGCTGATGCGACGGCGCTCGAGGTCGATGTCGATGACCTTGACGAAGATCTCGTCGTTGACCTGAACGACCTGCTCCGGGATCTCCACGTGGCGCTCGGCCAGCTCGGAGATGTGGACCAGACCCTCGATGCCCTCGTCCACGCGGACGAACGCACCGAACGGAACCAGCTTCGTGACCTTGCCGGGCACGACCTGGCCGATCTGGTGGGTGCGGGCGAACTGCTGCCACGGGTCTTCCTGGGTCGCCTTCAGCGACAGGGAGACGCGCTCGCGGTCCATGTCGACGTCGAGGACCTCGACCGTGACCTCCTGGCCGACCTCGACGACCTCGGAGGGGTGGTCGATGTGCTTCCAGGACAGCTCGGAGACGTGCACCAGACCGTCGACGCCACCCAGGTCCACGAAGGCACCGAAGTTGACGATCGAGGAGACGACGCCGGAACGGACCTGACCCTTCTGGAGGGTCGTGAGGAACGTCTGGCGGACCTCGGACTGGGTCTGCTCCAGCCAGGCACGGCGGGACAGGACCACGTTGTTGCGGTTCTTGTCCAGCTCGATGATCTTGGCCTCGAGCTCCTTGCCCACGTAGGGCTGGAGGTCGCGGACACGACGCATCTCGACGAGGGAGGCCGGCAGGAAGCCACGGAGGCCGATGTCGAGGATGAGACCACCCTTGACGACCTCGATGACGGTGCCGGTGACGATGCCGTCCTCTTCCTTGATCTTCTCGATGGTGCCCCAGGCCCGCTCGTACTGGGCGCGCTTCTTCGAGAGGATCAGGCGGCCTTCCTTGTCCTCCTTCTGGAGGACGAGGGCCTCGATCTCGTCGCCGACGGCGACGACCTCGTTGGGGTCGACGTCGTGCTTGATCGAGAGCTCGCGGCTCGGGATGACACCTTCGGTCTTGTAACCGATGTCGAGCAGGACCTCGTCCCGGTCGACCTTCACGATGACGCCGTCGACGATGTCGCCGTCGTTGAAGTACTTGATCGTCTCGTCGATCGCGGCGAGGAACGCTTCCTCGTTACCGATGTCGTTGACCGCAACCTGCGGGGTGGTGGCGGTGGTCTCGGTGCTGCTCGTCATGTGGGAAAGGGCTCCGGTACGGACATTGAAGTCGTAGGTACTGCTACGCCGGAGCCCGTTTCGCTCTGCAGAAGCCGGACAGCCAAGGAAGCGTCCCACCGTTTGCCAGTGATGACGCCTCGAGAACCGAGGGGACATACAACAGATGCGAGCGCAGCCTGCTACGTCTGAGGTGCGCAGGCTCGCAGCGCAACTTGTAGCATACGGGGGCTGCCGGGCATGGTCAATGCGCGAAGCCGCCCACCCGGGGCGGATCGCCGCATAACCGGCACAACTGCGGTCTCCCGAGGCCACGCAGGGGCGATGAAGACCCCTTCGGCGACACGCCGGGGACCGGCTGGACGGAAGAGTACGACGAGGGAGCCCATCATCCAAGAGCCCGAAGCGCCCGAACCGGAGGCGACCCGGCGGCAGGCCGGTGTCACGGAGAGCTCCCGAGCCAACCGGGGCTGGTGGGACCGCAACGCGGACGAGTACCAGATCGAGCACGGCACCTTCCTCGGCGACGACCGCTTCGTGTGGGGGCCCGAGGGCCTGGACGAGGTGGAGGCGGAGCTGCTCGGCCCGCCGGAGGGGCTGAAGGGGCGGGACGTCCTGGAGCTGGGCGCCGGAGCGGCGCAGTGCTCGCGCTGGCTGGCCGCGCAGGGGGCCCGGCCGGTGGCGCTGGACATCTCGCACCGGCAGCTGCAGCACGCGCTGCGGATCGGCGGGCCGGTCCCGCTGGTGTGCGCCGACGCGGGCGCGCTGCCGTTCGCGGACGGCTCCTTCGACCTGGCCTGCTCGGCGTACGGGGCGCTGCCCTTCGTCGCCGATCCTCGGCTGGTGCTGCGCGAGGTGCGGCGGGTGCTGCGGCCCGGCGGCCGGCTGGTCTTCTCGGTCACGCACCCGATCCGCTGGGCGTTCCCCGACGAGCCGGGACCGGAGGGGCTGAGCGTGTCCTCGTCGTACTTCGACCGCACGCCCTACGTCGAGCAGGACGAGAAGGGCCGCGCGGTGTACGTGGAGCACCACAGGACGCTCGGGGACCGCGTACGTGACGTCGTCGCCTCGGGGTTCCGGCTGGTGGACCTGGTGGAACCGGAGTGGCCCGCCTGGAACACCTCCGAGTGGGGCGGCTGGTCGCCGCTGCGCGGGAACCTGATCCCGGGGACGGCGATCTTCGTGTGCGTACGGGACTGAGCGCGTGATCCGCTACGACGCCCTGGACGCCCTTCCCGTGCGCGAGGCCCTGCCGGGGCTGGCCGGCGCGCTCGACGCGCACGGCACCGCCGTCCTGGTGGCGCCGCCCGGCACCGGCAAGACGACGCTGGTGCCCCTGGTGCTGGCGGGGCTGCTCGGGGACGGGCCCGCGCGGCGGGTGGTGGTGGCCGAGCCGCGGCGGATCGCGGCCCGCGCGGCGGCCCGGCGGATGGCGTGGCTGCTGGGCGAGCGGGTCGGGGAGTCGGCCGGTTTCACCGTGCGCGGGGAGCGGGCGGTGGGACGGCACACGCGCGTGGAGGTCGTCACCACCGGTGTGCTCCTCCAGCGTCTCCAGCGCGACCAGGAGCTGTCCGGGGTGGACGTGGTGGTGCTCGACGAGTGCCACGAGCGGCATCTGGACGCGGACACGGCGGCGGCGTTCCTGTGGGACGTGCGCCAGGCGCTGCGCCCGGAGCTGCGGCTGGTGGCCGCGTCGGCGACGACGGACGCGGAGGGCTGGGCCCGGCTGCTGGGGGACGCGCCGGTGGTCGAGGCGCGTGGTGCCGCGTTCCCGGTGGACGTGGTGTGGGCGCCTCCCGCGCGTGCGGTACGGCCGCCGCACGGGACGCGGGTCGACCCGGCGCTGCTGACGCACGTGGCGTCGGTGGTGCGGCGGGCGCTGGCGGAGCGGGACGGGGACGTGCTGGCGTTCCTGCCGGGGGTCGGCGAGATCGCCCGGGTGGCCGGGCAGCTCGGGGGCCTCGCCGGTGTCGACGTGCTCCAGGTGCACGGGCGGGCGCCGGCCGCCGCGCAGGACGCGGTGCTGTCCGCCGGGGAGCGGCGCCGGGTGGTGCTGGCGACCTCGGTCGCGGAGTCGTCGCTGACGGTTCCGGGCGTGCGGGTGGTCGTGGACTCCGGGCTGGCGCGGGAGCCGCGCGTGGACCACGCGCGGGGGCTGAGCGCGCTGGCGACGGTACGGGCCTCCCGCGCGACGGGGCGGCAGCGGGCGGGGCGGGCCGGGCGTGAGGCGCCGGGGACGGTGTACCGGTGCTGGGCGGAGGCGGAGGACGCCCGTCTGCCGCGGTTCCCCTCCCCCGAGATCAAGGTGGCCGACCTGACCGCGTTCGCGCTCCAGGCGGCCTGCTGGGGCGATCCGGACGCCTCGGGACTGGCGCTGCTCGATCCCCCGCCGGCCGGGGCGATGGCGGCGGCCTGCTCCGTCCTGACGGCGATCGGGGCGGTGGGCCCCGACGGACGGGCCGGCGAGCGCGGGGCGCGGCTGGCCCGCCTGGGCCTGCACCCGCGTCTGGGCCGCGCCCTGCTGGACGCGGCACCGGTGGTGGGCCCCGGCCTCGCGGCCGAGGTGACCGCCCTGCTCGGCGAGGAGCCGCCGCGCGAGTACGGCGACGATCTCGCCGCCGCCCTGCGGGCCGCCCGGCGCGGCGGCGACGCGTACGCCACCCGCTGGCGCAGGGAGACCGACCGGCTCCGCCGCCTGGCTCCCGGCACCGCCGGCACCGCCGGCGGGACGGCACGGGACTCCCTGCCGGCGCCGGAGGCCGGGCCGGACGCCGGGGCCGCCCTCCTCCGAGGGGTGTGCGCACCGGGCTCCGGGCGGGTGCCGGGCGGTACGGAGGACGGGCGGGCCGGACTGGTGGCGGCACTGGCGTTCCCCGAGCGGGTGGCCCGCGCGGAGGGCGGTTCGTATCTGATGACGGGTGGGACACGGGCCGAGGTGGGGGCGGGGTCCCCGCTGCGGGGGGCCGAGTGGATCGCCGTCGCCGTGGCCGATCGGCCCGTGGGGCGGGGGCACGCGCGCGTGCAGCTCGGGGGCGTCGTCGACGAAGGGGTCGCGCGGATCGCGGCGGGGGCGTTGCTGGAACACCGGGAGGAAGTGGGCTGGGGCGACGGGGACGTCGTCGCACGGCGGGTCGAGCGGCTCGGGGCGGTGGAGGTGGCCGTACGGGCGTACGCCGACGCCGAGCCCTCGCTCGTCCGGGCCGCGCTGCTGGAGGGGCTGCGGCGGGAGGGGTTCGGGCTGCTGCGGTGGCCGGCCGGGGCGGCCGTACTGCGGCAGCGGCTGGCCTTCCTGCACGCCCGGCTCGGTGAACCGTGGCCCGACGTCTCCGACGAGGCGCTGCACGCGCGCGTGGCGGAGTGGCTGGAGCCGGAGCTGAGCCGTGCCCGGCGGCGGGCCGATCTCGCGCGGATCGACGCCGGGCAGGCGCTCGCGCGGCTGCTGCCCTGGGCCTCCGGCGAGGCCGTACGGCTCGACGAGCTCGCCCCCGAGCGGATCACCGTACCCAGTGGGTCCGGAATCCGGATCGACTACTCCGACCCGGAGCGGCCGGTGCTCGCCGTGAAGCTCCAGGAGATGTTCGGGCTCCAGGAGTCGCCGCGGGTGGCCGGGGTGCCGCTGCTGGTGCACCTGCTGTCCCCGGCCGGGCGGCCCGCCGCCGTGACCGCCGATCTCGCCTCGTTCTGGCGGGACGGCTACAAGGGCGTACGGGCCGAACTGCGCGGGCGCTACCCCAGGCACCCCTGGCCGGAGGATCCGGCCACCGCCGAGCCGACCCGGCACACCAACGCCCGGCTCCGGCGGTGATCCGTTCCGCGTTCCGTCAGGCGGTGGGGCTCGCCGTCGGGCTGGGGCTCACCGACGGGCCGGGGGACGCCGTCGCCTCGGCCTCCTTCACCGTCAGTGTGACCGTGGCGGTCGCTCCGCCCGCGGTGGTGACGCGGAGCAGGAACGTGCCCTCGGTGCCGTCCGCGTACAGCTGAGGCAGCGTCAGCAGGCCGTTCGCGTCCGTCTTCAGGCCGCTCAGGGTGCGGACGGCCTTGCCGTCGGCGTCCTTGAAGTAGGGGCCCTTGTCGTTCGGCGTCGGGTCGAGGACCGACTTGACGATCGTCGCGGTGGCGGCGACCTTGTCCGCGGCCTCACCGTCGTACGTGGCCTTCAGCTCGACCGCGTCCGCGAACTCGCCGCCCGGGGTGCAGGTGAGCGCCTCGGTGTTGGTGCGGACGAGGGTGTCGGCGGCGCGCTCGGTGACGGTCGCCTTGTAGGCGACGCCCTTGACCGCGCGGCCGAGCACGGTGGCCTGGACGGCGACGGGGCCGGTCTGCTCGCCCGCCTGGAGCGCGGGGGCCACGGCGACGCCCGAGCTGTTGGTGACGACGATGGCGACGCTCTCGCCGCCGGTGAAGGTGGTGTCGGTGTCGCTGGTGATCGTGAAACGGATCCGCACCTTGGCCACGGCCTTGCCGGTGTCCGTCTCCGCGCGGGCGCTCATCCGCTCGGTGAACGTGTCGCCCGCCATCGCGGTGAGCTGCGCGGTACCGGCGTCCTCCAGGTGGTCCACCGTGTCCGTGGGAGTGGGCGGGGTGGTGGGCGGCGCGGTGGGCGGCGTGCTCGGGCCGCCGGAGTCGGCCGGCGGCTTGCTCGGGGTGGAGCCGGACGGCTTGGTCGGCTTCGGGCTCGGCTTCGGCGGCGCCGACACGCTCGGCGGCGTCGGGGAGGGCCGCACCGTGACGCTGTCGCTGCGGTCCGTGGGCAGCGTGCCGGAGCCGTCCGGGATCTCGTGGGTGCCCTTGCGGTAGTACTCCAGCCACGACATGACGGTGTTCAGATAGTCCGTCGAGTTGTTGTAGCTGAGGATCGCCTTGTCGAGGTCGCGCTGGTCGGACAGGTCCCAGTCGAAGCGGCACAGGTAGTGGCCGGCGGCGAGCGCGGCGTCGTAGATGTTGTTGGGGTCCTCGCGGCCGTCGCCGTTGCCGTCGCGGCCCGCCCACTCCCAGGTGGAGGGGATGAACTGCATGGGGCCGACGGCCTGGTCGTAGGAGCTGTTGCCGTCGTAGGCACCGCCGTCGGTGTCCCTGATGAGGGCGAAGCCGTTGCCGTCGAGCTGGGGGCCGAGGATGGGTGAGAGGGTGGTGCCGTCGGCGTCGACGCGTCCGCCGCGGGCCTGGCCGGACTCCACCTTGCCGATGGCGGCGAGCAGTTGCCAGGGCAGGTTGCAGCCGGGCTTCGACTCGCGCAGCGCGGCCTCGGCCTTCTTGTAGGCGTCGAGGACGGTCGCGGGGATGCCGGCCTCGGCCACGCCGGACAGGTCCGTTCCGCTGCTCGCGGACGGGGCGGGGTTGGGGCTGTTGAGCGGCGGCAGGTCCGTGTAGTACGGGGAGTTGCCGGTCGCGCCGGCGCCGTCGGCGGCCTCCTCGGGCGAGGGTGTGGTGTCCGATGTGGTCTCTCTGCCCTGGCCGTCGGTCGTCACGCCCGGAGCCTGGGACGCGGCCAGAGCCGCCACCGCCGCCGCGGCCACGGCGGTGGTCGTCACTCCCTTGCGGATCCTCCTGCCGAATTGCGCCGCCATAGAGTGGACCCCTCCCATGGACGCCGTGGCGTCCGTCAGCCTGTGTCGTGTTCGCCTTGTTGTGACGATCTGCCCGCCCCGCAGGTTGCCCTCCTGCGGGCATCCGGCACGGCGACCCTCGCGACCCTATGACAACTTCCTTTGCTCGGACACCCGTTCCTGCCCGGTATTCACCGGTTGGCCACGTTCCCGCGTGACGGGGGTTGCCGCGGGGGCGCCCCGCATACTGGACCCTGCTGATCGCCGGGGTCCGTCGGCCCGGTCAACCACTGCCACGAGGAGCCGAGTTGCCGTTCACGCTGAGCCACGCGGCGGCGGTGCTGCCCGCCGTGCGCACGGACGGGAGCGGGCGCGGCCCCCTGGTCCCCGCCGTGCTCGTCGCGGGCAGCTTCGCTCCCGACATGACCTATTACGCGGCGAGTGTCCTGTCCGGGGCGATGGAGTTCGGTGACGTCACCCACGCGTTCTGGGGGGTGTTCACGGTCGACGTGCTCATCGCCTGGACGCTGGTGGGGCTGTGGCTGCTGGTGCGCGAACCGCTGGTGGCGCTGTTGCCGCGGGCCCGGCAGGGGCGGGTGGCGGCGCTGCTGCGCTGCGGGGCGCCGCGTGCGCGGACGCGGCCGTCGCTGGTGGCGCGCTGGTACGTCTCGGCCGTGGTGGGGGCGTTGACGCATGTGGTCTGGGACGCGTTCACGCATCTCGACCGGTGGGGGACGCGGATGTTCCCCGTGCTGGGCGAGGAGGTGGCGGGGTCGCCGCTGTACTGGTACCTGCAGTACGGCGGTTCGGCGGTGGCCGCGGTCGTCATCGCGCTGTTCGTGGCGCGGGCGCTGCGCCGGACGGACCCCCTGGCCGAGCCGGCGGGGGTTCCCCCGCTGTCCGCCGGGGACCGGTGGCGGGCCGTCGCGCTGCTCGGCGGGTGCGCGGTGGCGGGGGCGGTGCAGCGGGCCTCGCGGTGGTGGGCCTACTGGGGCTCGACCGCGAAGCCCTGGGAACTGATTCCGACGGTGTGCTTCGGTGCGGGCGCGGGGCTGGTCCTCGCGCTGCCGCTGTACGCGGTGGCCGTCAGGGTGTGGCGTCCGGCCACGGGGGTCCCTGCGGGCGCCGGTGCGCGGCGGTCGAGCCGTACGGGCGCGCGCTGAGGACGTCGCCCGCCGCGACGAACACGGTGACGGTGCGGACCGGTCGGGGGCGGGGCAGGAGGGTGAGCACGAGGGTGAGGTGGGCGCGGGCCAGCTCGGCCCACAGCCGCCAGGACGGCTGCTCGCCCGCGAGGCATACGGCGGTGGGGGTGCGGGCGGTTCTCCGGCGGCCGGCGGCGACACGGCGGCCGAGGTCCGCCGTGGCGTTCCGCAACGCGGTCGCGAGGGTGGCGGGGGTGCGGGCGGTGCTTGCGGCGGCCGCGAAGACCAGGACCGGCGGGAACACCGTGTGTCCGCCGGGGCGCGGGGGTGCCGCTCTGCGGGGAAGCATGCGTATACCCATGCATGGCATGGTGTCCGCCCGCCCCGGCGGCGGCTTTTCCGCGGGGGCCACGCGAGTGAAGGTTCCCTCCGGGGGCGCGGCAGGGTGACGCGGCGGGCGTGCGCGGCGCTCCGCGGGGTACGGGCAGGCGGGACGCCGTCGGGCTCCGTCGGGCTCCGTCGGACGCGCCGTCGCGGTGACCCACCGGGGTCCGGCCGGCTCGGTACCGCCGGACCGCGCCGTCGCGGTGCTCGCCGTCGCGGCGGGAACGGCCTGTGGTGCTCGCCGTTGCGGCGGGAGCGGGGGTACCGGGTCTCGTTCCGGTGCGGGCGGGGCCGGCGCGCCTTGCGGGACGCCCCGGCCCGGCCCTCGCTCCAGCGGGTCAGTGGGCCGCCGACTCCCAGTCGGGGCCCGCGCCCACCGAGACGCCCAGGGGGACCCGGAGCTGGACCGCGGTGGACATTTCCCGGCGGACCAGGTCCTCCACCGTGGCGCGTTCGCCGGGGGCCAGTTCCAGGACGATTTCGTCGTGGACCTGGAGGAGCATGCGGGAGCGCAGGTCGGCCTCGCGCAGCGCCCGGTCCACGTTCAGCATGGCGATCTTGACGATGTCCGCCGCCGTGCCCTGGATCGGCGCGTTCAGCGCCATGCGCTCCGCGGCCTCGCGGCGCTGGCGGTTGTCGCTGTTGAGGTCGGGCAGGTAGCGGCGGCGGCCGAAGAGCGTCGCCGTGTAGCCGGTCGCCCGGGCCTCGTCGACGACCCGGCGCAGATAGTCCCGTACGCCGCCGAAGCGCTCGAAGTACGCGTCCATCAGGGCGCGTGCCTCCGCGGCCTCGATGTTCAGCTGCTGGGAGAGGCCGAAGGCCGACAGCCCGTACGCCAGCCCGTACGACATCGCCTTGATCTTGCGGCGCATCTCCGCGTCCACCGCGGACCGCTCGACCGAGAACACCTGCGCCGCCGCCGTGGTGTGCAGGTCCTCGCCCGAGGTGAACGCCTCGATCAGGCCGGCGTCCTCGGAGAGGTGGGCCATCACGCGCAGCTCGATCTGGCTGTAGTCGGCGGTCAGGAGCGCCTCGAAGCCCTCGCCGACCACGAAGCCGCGGCGGATCGCGCGGCCCTCGTCCGTGCGGACCGGGATGTTCTGGAGGTTGGGGTCCGTCGAGGAGAGACGGCCCGTCGCGGCGACGGTCTGGTTGAACGTGGTGTGGATACGGCCGTCCGCGGCGATCGTCTTGATCAGGCCCTCGACGGTGACGCGCAGCTTCGCCTGCTCACGGTGGCGGAGCATGATCACCGGTAGTTCGTTGTCGGTCTGCGTGGCGAGCCAGGCCAGGGCGTCGGCGTCCGTGGTGTAGCCGGTCTTCGTCCGCTTCGTCTTCGGCAGGGCCAGCTCGCCGAAGAGGACCTCCTGGAGCTGCTTGGGGGAGCCCAGGTTGAACTCGTGCCCCGCCGCCGCGTGCGCCTCCTTCACCGCCTGCTGCACCGCGCCCGCGAACATCTGCTCCATCGCCTGGAGGTGCTCCCGGTCGGCCGCGATGCCGTGCCGCTCCATGCGGGCGAGCAGCGCGGACGTGGGCAGCTCCATGTCACGGAGCAGGTCCGCCGCGCCCACTTCCGCCAGACGGTCCCCGAAGGCCTCGCCCAGGTCGAGGACGGCGCGGGCCTGCACCATCAGCGCCTCGGCCTGAGCGCCGTCGTCCGCGCCGAAGGCCAGCTGGCCGTCGGGCGCGGCGGCGGGCGCCAGCTCGCGGTGCAGGTACTCCAGGGACAGCGCGTCCAGGTCGAAGGAGCGGCGGCCCGGCTTCACCAGGTACGCGGCGAGCGCGGTGTCCATGGTGACGCCCTCGATGGTCCAGCCGTGCTCGGCGAAGACCCGCATCGCGCCCTTGGCTTTGTGGAACACCTTGGGCCGGTCCGCGTCGGCGAGCCAGGCCGCGAGCGCCCGCTCGTCGGCCTCGTCCAGCTCGGAGGGGTCGAACCAGGCGGCCGGTCCGGCGGACGTGGCCAGCGCGACCTCGGCGACCGAGCCGGTGCCGAGGGCCCAGGTGTCGACCGTGGCGACGCCGAGCGGGCCGGTGCCGTGCTCGGTGAGCCAGCCGGTCAGCTCGCCGGTGCCCAGCACCGTGCCGTCCAGCTCCACGCCGGCCGCGGCGACCGGGGCGGGCTCGGCCTCCTCCGCGCCCGGGTCGACGGCGAACAGCCGCTCCCGCAGCGACGGGTTCCTGATCTCCAGGGTGTCCAGGATCATCGTCACGGTCTTGCGGTCGTAGGCGGTCCGCTCCAGGTCGAGGACGCCCTTGGGCAGCTCGACCGCGCGCTCCAGCTCGGTGAGCCGGCGGTTGAGCTTGACCGCCTCCAGGTGGTCGCGCAGGTTCTGCCCGGCCTTGCCCTTGACCTCGTCGACGCGCTCGACCAGCTCGGCGAAGGAACCGAACTGGTTGATCCACTTCGCGGCCGTCTTCTCGCCGACGCCGGGGATGCCGGGCAGGTTGTCCGACGGGTCGCCGCGCAGCGCCGCGAAGTCGGGGTACTGCGCGGGCGTCAGGCCGTACTTCTCGAAGACCTTCTCCGGGGTGAACCGGGTCAGCTCGGAGACGCCCTTCGTCGGGTACAGCACCGTGGTGTGCTCGGAGACCAGCTGGAAGGAGTCCCGGTCACCGGTGACGATCAGCACCTCGAAGCCCTCGGCCTCGGCCTGGGTGGCGAGGGTGGCGATGATGTCGTCCGCCTCGAAGCCCTCGACGGCGAAGCGGTCGGCGTGCATCGCGTCGAGCAGCTCGCCGATGAGCTCGACCTGGCCCTTGAACTCGTCCGGGGTCTTGGAGCGGTTCGCCTTGTACTCGGTGAACTCCTCCGAGCGCCATGTCTTGCGGGAGACGTCGAAGGCGACGGCGAAGTGGGTGGGGGCCTCGTCACGGAGCGTGTTGGCCAGCATCGACGCGAAGCCGTAGATCGCGTTCGTCGGCTGGCCCGTCGCGGTGGTGAAGTTCTCCGCGGGCAGCGCGAAGAACGCGCGGTACGCGAGGGAGTGCCCGTCCATGAGCATCAGGCGGGGGCGGGGGCCGGTGGGGGGCTGGTCGGTCTTCTTCGATGCTGTGTCTGCCACGTGTCCGATCCTGCCACGTGGCACTGACAGTGGGGGGCGGGCGTGTGTCGTGGGGTTGATTCGCCCCCTCCGCCCCTTCCCTCCCCCGCTCTCGGCTTCGCTCGAGCGGGAGGGACCCCCGTCGTCCCCGGGGGCTGTGCCCCCGGACCCCCCTTTCGGCCCTGAACGGGCCTCGTCCTCGAACGCCGGACGGGCTGGGGGTGACCGCCTCGTCCTCAACCGCCGGACGGACTGGAAGTGCAGGCGTCGTGCTCGAACACCGGACGGGCTGGAAGGGCAGGCCTCGTGCTCGAACGCTGGGCGGGCTGGAAGGGCGTGGCAGGATCGGGGGCCCACCTCATACGTGTATGTGGAACAGGAGTGCGCGATGGCAGCGAAGCCGCCCAAGAGTGACCCGGTTCAGGACGCGCCGCAGGTCGCCGGGCCGAAGCACGCGGCCGCGGGGCTGCCGGCGATCGGGCACACCCTGCGGATGGCCCAGCAGCAGATGGGCGTGAAGCGGACGGCGCTGACGCTGCTCAGCGTGAACCAGAAGAACGGCTTCGACTGCCCGGGGTGCGCCTGGCCGGAGCCGGAACACCGGCACCGCGCGGAGTTCTGCGAGAACGGGGCGAAGGCCGTGGCCGAGGAGGCCACCCTGCGCCGGGTCACCCCGGAGTTCTTCGCCGCGCACCCGGTCGCCGACCTGTCCGGCCGCAGCGGCTACTGGCTGGGGCAGCAGGGCCGGCTGACGCACCCCATGTACCTGCCCGAGGGCGGCGAGCACTACGAGCCGGTCACCTGGGAGCGGGCCTTCGACATCGTCGCCGAGGAGATCGCCGCCCTCGGCTCCCCGGACGAGGCCGTCTTCTACACCTCCGGACGCACGAGCAACGAGGCCGCCTTCCTCTACCAGCTGTTCGCCCGCCGGCTCGGCACCAACAACCTGCCCGACTGCTCCAACATGTGCCACGAGTCGTCCGGCTCGGCCCTGTCGGAGACGATCGGCGTCGGCAAGGGCAGCGTCCTGCTGGAGGACCTGTACAAGGCCGACCTGATCATCGTCGCCGGCCAGAACCCCGGCACCAACCACCCGCGCATGCTGTCCGCCCTGGAGAAGGCCAAGGAGAACGGCGCGCGGATCATCAGCGTCAACCCGCTGCCGGAGGCCGGCCTGGAGCGCTTCAAGAACCCGCAGACCCCCAAGGGGCTCACCACCGGCGCCGCCCTGACCGACCTGTTCCTGCAGATCCGCATCGGCGGCGACCAGGCCCTGTTCCGCCTCCTCAACAAGCTGATCCTCGACACCCCCGGCGCGGTCGACGAGGAGTTCGTGCGCGAACACACGCACGGCTACGAGGAGTTCGCCGAGGCCGCGCGCGCCGCCGACTGGGACGAGACGCTCACCGCGACCGGCCTCACGCGCGGGGACATCGAGCGGTGCCTGCGGATGGTGCTCGAATCGAAGCGCACCATCGTGTGCTGGGCGATGGGGCTCACCCAGCACAAGCACTCCGTGCCCATGATCCGCGAGGTCGTCAACTTCCTCCTGCTGCGCGGCAACATCGGCCGCCCGGGGGCGGGCGTGTGCCCGGTGCGCGGTCACTCCAACGTGCAGGGCGACCGCACCATGGGCATCTTCGAGCGGCCCGCGCCCGCGTTCCTGGACGCCCTGGAGAAGGAGTTCGGCTTCGCGCCGCCGCGCGAGCACGGCTTCGACGTCGTACGGGCCATCCGCGCGCTGCGCGACGGCCGGGCGAAGGTCTTCTTCGCCATGGGCGGCAACTTCGTCTCCGCCTCCCCCGACACGGAGGTCACCGAGGCGGCGATGCGCCGGGCCCGGCTGACGGTGCACGTGTCGACGAAGCTGAACCGCTCGCACACCGTCACGGGCGCGCGTGCCCTGATCCTGCCGACGCTCGGCCGCACGGAGCGTGATCTGCAGGGCGGCGGGGAGCAGTTCGTGACGGTCGAGGACTCCATGGGCATGGTGCACGCCTCGCGCGGACGCCTCGAACCGGCGAGCGGGCAGTTGCTGTCCGAGCCGGCCATCGTGTGCCGGCTGGCCCGCCGCGTCCTCGGCGAGGACGACACGGTGCCGTGGGAGGAGTTCGAGAAGGACTACGCGACGATCCGCGACCGCATCGCGCGGGTGATCCCCGGCTTCGAGGACTTCAACGCGCGCGTGGCCCGCCCCGGGGGCTTCGCGCTCCCCCACGCCCCGCGCGACGAGCGCCGCTTCCCCACCGCCACCGGAAAGGCCAACTTCACCGCCGCGCCGGTGGAGTACCCCGAGCTGCCGAAGGGCCGGCTGCTGCTGCAGACGCTGCGCTCGCACGACCAGTACAACACCACGATCTACGGCCTGGACGACCGCTACCGGGGCATCAGGAACGGCCGCCGCGTGGTGCTGGTCAACCCCGAGGACGCGCGGGAGCTGCGGCTCGCGGACGGCGCTTACGTCGATCTGGTCGGCGAGTGGAAGGACGGGGTGGAGCGCAGGGCGCCCGGTTTCCGCGTCGTGCACTATCCGACGGCGCGGGGCTGCGCGGCGGCGTACTACCCGGAGACGAACGTCCTGGTGCCGCTGGACGCCACCGCGGACACCAGCAACACCCCGGCCAGCAAGTCCGTCGTGGTGCGTCTGGAACAATCGGCGACCGACTGAGCGTTCGCTCAGCAGACAGCCGTACCGACGCAGGACGAATGGAGCCGGGCCCATGGGAGAGCAGCAGCAGGTGAAGTTCCCGCAAGAGGTCATAGACGAGTACGCCGCGCTCGGCGTGGACCTGCCGGCGCTGTTCTCGGCGGGCCACCTGGGCACGCGGATGGGCGTGCAGATCCTGGAGGCGTCGGCGGAGCGGGTCGTCGGGACGATGCCGGTGGAGGGCAACACCCAGCCGTACGGGCTGCTGCACGGCGGCGCCTCGGCCGTGCTGGCCGAGACGCTGGGGTCGGTGGGGTCGATGCTGCACGGCGGCAGCTCCAGGATCGCCGTGGGTGTCGACCTCAACTGCACGCATCACCGCGGCGTCCGCTCCGGCCTGGTCACCGGGGTCGCCACACCGGTGCACCGGGGGCGGTCCACCGCGACGTACGAGATCGTCATCACCGACGAGGCGGACAAGCGGGTGTGCACCGCGCGGCTGACCTGTCTGCTGCGGGACGTCCGGCCCGGCGACGGGGAGCAGGCGGCGGGCTGACGGCCGCCCTGGTGCGGGGAGCGTCCGCCCCGCACCCCCGTCGCCCGCGGGGCGGCGGCCGCCCCGCGGTGCGGGCACGGGACGGCCGGGGGCCGCGCGGACGCGTCTCCCGGCGGCGCTCCCGACGGGCCTCGCGGTGACCGGCCGGGCACGTGCGGTTCCGGCCACGCGTCCGAGGGGCGGGCGGGCACCGTGTCCGGCAAGTGGACCGGCACCGCGCCGCCGTCACCCCGCGCCGCCTCCGGCGGGAAACCGTGCGCGCAGTCCGTCGGGGACCGGCCCGTGGAGCCCTCGACGGCGGCCACCGGTCCAGGGGCCGCCCGACGGACAGTACGACTCCCAGCGCGCGACCCCGGATGCCACGCACCCCCTCGGAAGCGTCAAAGCACCAGACTCAGACCGAATTTGACGGCTCGTCAGGTGTGCGCGGAGCGCACCGCCCGGTACCGCGGCGGTGGGCCGGCCGACGGATCGCGACAATGAGCCTGATTTCACCGGGTGGTTGAGGAAAAACCGCAGGCCAAAGCCTATGGGACGGCAATCCGGAACAATGGATTCAACGTCCGGCGCGGCGCGGAATCCAAGATTTCGGTGGCTATTACACAGAATTCGCCCTCCGCCCCATACCCCACACGGAGCCTTCCGTCACCCCCTCGGCGACGGAATGAGAGAAAGCGCCGGAAACGCCGGACCCCCTTTCCCGGACGTAACTCTGTGTAATACGCGCGCAATAAAGCCACCCGTCCCGCCCCCGTCGGCCACGGGGCGCACACCCCCTCCGCCGAGCCCCGCCGGCCGCCCCGGGCGACAATTTCGAGTCATCACCAAAACCCTCGATACACCTGAACACATCGCGCCGGGTCCTGCGGTTTCTCACCATCCGGACAGGGCAAAACGGCGAGAATTCCGCCGTTCCCCCCAGGCAGTACCGCTCTGCAATACGTCGTGTCATAACAAGAGAGTCACAGCCTTGGCCAGACCCTCCTCCACGTTCCCCCCACCCGCTTAGAGTCACCGCCAGTCACCGCGCCGCCCGATTGTCACGTCGGCCCAGCGCTCGACTCGGCCATTTCCATCGGGGAGCGGCCGTCAGGGGAAAGGACTGGATCGTGCGTCAACGTTCGCTCATCGCCCTCACCGCGGCACTCGCGGCGGGATCGCTCACCCTCACCGCATGCGGGTCGCGCGACGACGACAGCAACAACGGCAGTGGCGGCGGCGACAAGACCACTGTCGTGATCGGCATCGACGCCCCGCTGACCGGCGACCTGTCGGCCCTCGGCCTCGGCATGCGCAACTCCGCCGAACTCGCCGTGAAGACGGCCAACAAGAAGGAGTACGTCAAGGGAGTCGAGTTCGAGCTCGAGCCCCTCGACGACCAGGCGCAGCCCTCCGTCGGCCAGCAGAACGCCCAGAAGTTCATCAGCAACAAGGACGTCCTCGGCGTCGTCGGCCCGCTGAACTCCAGCGTCTCCCAGCAGATGCAGAAGCCGTTCAACGACGCCGGCCTGGTCCAGGTGTCCCCGGCCAACACCGGCACCGAGCTGACCCAGGGCGACGGCTGGAAGACCGGCGACTCCGTCCGCCAGTTCAAGACCTTCTTCCGCACCGCCACCACGGACGAGATCCAGGGTGCCTTCGCCGCCGAGTACCTCTACACCAAGGCCGGCAAGAAGAAGGTCTACCTGATCGACGACCAGAAGACCTACGGCGCGGGCCTGGCCGCCTCCTTCAAGACGAACTTCACCAAGCTCGGCGGCAAGATCGTCGGCAACGACCACATCAACCCCGACGACCGCGACTTCAACGCCGTCGTCGCCAAGATCAGGAAGACCGGCGCCGAGGCCCTCTACTACGGCGGCGAGTACCCGGCCGCCGCCCCGCTGAGCCAGCAGCTCAAGGACAGCGGCCAGAACATCCCGCTGATGGGCGGCGACGGCATCTACTCCGGCGAGTTCCCGAAGCTCAACAAGAAGGCCGAGGGTGACCTCGCCACCTCCGTGGGCAAGCCGGTCGAGCAGCTCCCCTCCGCCAAGGAGTTCATCGCGAACTACGAGGCCGAGGGCTTCGAGGACGCGTACGAGGCCTACGGCGGCCTCACCTACGACGCCACCTGGTCGATCATCGAGGCCATCAAGCTGGCCGTCGACGGCAACGACGGCGAGGTCCCGACCGACGCCCGCAAGGCCGTCCTGGACGCCATGAGCAAGGTCAAGTTCGACGGCGTCACCGGCACCGTCTCCTTCGACGAGTTCGGTGACACCACCAACACGCTGATGACCGCCTACAAGGTCAAGAACAACGCGTGGGCGCCCGAGTACAGCGCCTCGCCCAAGGTGGACTGAGCGAGGGGCCCGCACCGGAGGACACTCCCCCTCACACATTGACCCCAGGCCGCGCGGGAGCGCCCACCAGCGCTCCCGCGCGGCGCCATATCCGAACCACTCCACGGAGGCCCTGCGGTGAACGAACTGCCGCAACAGCTGGCCAATGGACTCATCCTCGGCGCGATGTACGGACTCATCGCGATCGGCTACACGATGGTCTACGGCATCGTCCAGCTCATCAACTTCGCCCACGGCGAGATCTTCATGGTCGGGGGCTTCGGGGCCCTCACCGTGTTCCTCATACTCCCCGACGGCTTCGCCCTCGGCGCCGCCATCCCGCTCATGATCCTCGGCGGCGTCATCGTCTCGGTCGCCTTCGCCACCGCCGCCGAACGCTTCGCCTACCGGCCCCTGCGCACCGCGCCACGGCTCGCACCACTGATCACCGCCATCGGCCTGTCCATCGTCCTCCAGCAGATCGTGTGGATGTGGTACCCCGAGGCCAAGAAGGACCGCTCCTTCCCGCAGTTCGACGGCGAGCCCATCGACGTCCTCGGCGCCACCGTCCAGCGCGGTGACCTCTTCGTCATCGTCGCCGCCCCGCTGTGCATGATCGCCCTCGGCCTCTTCGTGTCGAAGACCCGCTCCGGCCGCGGCATGCAGGCCACCGCCCAGGACCCCGACACCGCCAAGCTGATGGGCGTCAACACCGACCGCATCATCGTCATGGCCTTCGCCATCGGTGCCGCCTTCGCCGCGATCGCCGCCGTCGCCTACGGCCTCAAGAACGGCCAAGTCGGCTTCCGCATGGGCTTCCTGATGGGCCTCAAGGCCTTCACCGCCGCCGTCCTCGGCGGCATCGGCAATATCTACGGCGCCATGCTCGGCGGCATCGTCCTCGGCGTCGCCGAGGCCCTCGCCACCGGCTACATCGCCAACGTCCCCGGCATGGACCTCTTCGGCGGCGGCGCCTGGAAGGACGTATGGGCGTTCGCCCTGCTCATCCTCGTCCTGCTCTTCCGGCCACAAGGCCTGCTCGGCGAACGCGTCGCGGATCGGGCGTGATACCCATGACCACGAAGACTCCCACCACCGACACCGCCGCCAAGGCGGCCACCACCCCGGCCGGCCCGGTCGTCCCGCTGCCGCCCGCCGCGGCCCGCGCGATCACCACCGCCGGCTCCGCCGTCGCCCTCGCCGGCACCTTCCTCGCCTGGACCTGGACCGACGAGTTCCCCGGCAACCTCACCGTCACCGGCTACCCCGGCGGCCTGCAGGTCCTCACCCTCGTCGGCGCCCTCCTCACCCTGCTGTTCACCCTGTCCGGCTACGGCATCCGCGGACTGGGCTGGCTCACCCCCGGCGGCACCAACAGCCCCGTCCTGCTGAGCGCCCTCGGCGTCCTCGGCACCACCGGCTACGCCATGGGCGCCATCAGCCAGGAGCTCGGCGGCCTCGTCAACCTCGAACCCGGCGCCTGGGTCTCCGGCATCGGCGCCCTCGTCGCCGTCGTCGGCGCCCTCGGCCTCCCCGCCGACCAGCCGTACGACACCGACGAACCGCACCCGGGCCTGTGGGGCCGCGTCCGCCACTCCCTCACCGCCCCCGAGCCCGCCCGCGCGAAGGACCTGCCCTCCTGGGCGGAGATCCTCGTCATCGCCGCCGGCTTCGGCATCGGCCTGTACGTCTTCGCGTACGGCATCGGCACCGAGTACTCCGAACTGTTCGTCGGCTTCCTGATCATCGCCGCGTTCGGCTTCACCGCGGTCATCCGCGCGGGGCTCCTCAAGCGGCTCTCGGCACTCACCGCCAAGCACCGCAACGTCACCCTCGCGGCCGCGTTCGTCGCCGCGATCTGCTTCCCCTTCACCCAGAGCAACGACCAGTTCGCCCTCATCGGCGCGAACATCCTGATCTTCGCCACGGTCGCCCTGGGCCTCAACGTCGTCGTCGGCCTCGCCGGCCTCCTCGACCTCGGATACGTCGCCTTCCTCGGCGTCGGCGCCTACGCCGCCGCCCTGGTCTCCGGCTCCCCGCAGTCGAGCATCGGCGTGCACTTCCCGTTCTGGGCGGCCGTCCTCACCGGTGCCGTCGCCTCGCTCGTCTTCGGCGTGGTGATCGGCGCACCGACCCTGCGACTGCGCGGCGACTACCTCGCCATCGTGACGCTCGGCTTCGGTGAGATCTTCCGCATCACCATGAACAACCTCAACGGCAACAGCGGACCCGACGTCACCAACGGCTCCAACGGCATCCCGAACATCCCCGACCTGGAGATCTTCGGCTTCAACCTGGGGCTGCCGCACGACGTCCTCGGCCACGAGCTCACCCGCTCCGGCAACTACTACCTGCTGATGCTGCTGTTCACGGCCGTCGTCGTCCTGGTCTTCCGCCGCTCCGCGGAATCCCGCATCGGCCGCGCCTGGGTCGCCATCCGCGAGGACGAGACCGCCGCCACCGCCATGGGCATCAACGGCTTCCGCCTCAAGCTCCTCGCCTTCGCCCTCGGCGCCTGCCTGGCCGGCCTCGCCGGCACCGTGCAGGCCCACGTGTCCTACAGCGTCACCCCCGAGCAGTACCAGTTCGCCGGCTCCGTGCCGCCGAACTCGGCCTTCCTGCTCGCCGCCGTGATCCTCGGCGGCATGGGCACCATCAGCGGCCCCCTCATCGGCGCCGCACTGCTCTACCTGATCCCGGCCAAGCTCCAGTTCATGGCGGAGTACCAGCTGCTCCTCTTCGGCGTCGCGCTCATGCTCCTCATGCGCTTCCGCCCCGAAGGACTGGTCGCCGACCGCAGGAAGCAGCTCGAGTTCCACGACACCGGACAGCTCGACGTACCGGACGACAAGCCGCTCCCCGACGGCGCGACCGGCGTCGCGAAGGCAGGGGCGTGACCGCCATGACCACCACCGCACCCACCACCACGACCGTCCTCGACGCCACCGACGTCACCATGCGCTTCGGCGGCCTCACCGCCGTGCGCTCCGTCGACCTCACCGTCAACAGCGGCGAGATCGTCGGCCTCATCGGACCCAACGGCGCCGGCAAGACCACCTTCTTCAACTGCCTCACCGGCCTGTACGTCCCCACCGAGGGCAAGGTCTCCTACAAGGGCGCCGTCCTGCCGCCCAAGCCGCACCTGGTCACCCAGGCCGGCATCGCGCGCACCTTCCAGAACATCCGGCTCTTCGCCAACATGACCGTCCTGGAGAACGTGCTCGTCGGCCGGCACACCCGCACCAAGGAGGGCCTCTGGTCCGCCCTGCTGCGACTGCCCGGCTTCAAGAAGGCCGAAGCGGCCTCCCGCGAACGGGCCATGGAACTCCTGGAGTTCACCGGCCTCGCCGCCAAGGCCGACCACCTCGCCCGCAACCTGCCCTACGGCGAACAGCGCAAGCTCGAGATCGCCCGGGCCCTCGCCAGCGAACCCGGCCTGCTCCTCCTCGACGAGCCCACCGCGGGCATGAACCCGCAGGAGACCCGCGCCGCCGAGGAGCTCATCTTCGCCATCCGCGACCAGGGCATCGCCGTCCTGGTCATCGAGCACGACATCCGGTTCATCATGAACCTCTGCGACCGGGTCGCCGTCCTCGTCCAGGGCGAGAAGATCGTCGAAGGACCCGCCGAAGTGGTCCAGGCCGACGAACGCGTCATCGCCGCCTACCTCGGCACCCCCTTCGAAGGCGCCCCCGGCCAGGAGGAAGCCGCCGAGGTCGAAGCCGCCGAGGCGCACAGCACCACAGAAGGGGACGACAAGTGACCGCACTGCTGGAGGTCGAGGACCTCAGGGTCGCCTACGGCAAGATCGAGGCCGTCAAGGGCATCTCGTTCAAGGTCGAAGCGGGCGAGGTCGTCACCCTCATCGGCACCAACGGCGCCGGCAAGACCACCACGCTCCGGACCCTGTCCGGGCTGCTCCAACCGGTCTCCGGCCAGATCAGGTTCGACGGCCGGTCGCTGAAGAAGATCCCGGCACACAAGATCGTGTCCCTGGGGCTCGCCCACTCCCCCGAGGGCCGGCACATCTTCCCCCGCATGACCATCGAGGACAACCTCCGCCTCGGCGCCTACCTCCGCAACGACAAGGAAGGCATCGAGAAGGACATCAAACGCGCCTACGACCTCTTCCCCATCCTCGGGGAACGCCACAAGCAGGCCGCGGGCACCCTCTCCGGCGGCGAGCAGCAGATGCTCGCCATGGGCAGGGCACTGATGTCCCAGCCCAAACTGCTCATGCTCGACGAACCCTCCATGGGCCTCTCGCCGATCATGATGCAGAAGATCATGGCGACCATCGCCGAACTCAAGTCCCAGGGCACCACCATCCTGCTCATCGAGCAGAACGCCCAGGCCGCACTCTCCCTCGCGGACCACGCCCACGTCATGGAGGTCGGCAAGATCGTCCTCTCCGGCACCGGGCAGGACCTCCTCCACGACGAGTCCGTCCGCAAGGCCTACCTCGGCGAGGACTGAGCGGTACGACGAGGCCCGCGCCCCCTGCCGAGCAGGGAGCGCGGGCCTCTCGCCGTCCGCCGGGACCTAGCCCTTCGACGCCTTCTTCTCCTCGGCGTCGTCGATGACCGCCTGCGCCACCTGCTGCATCGACATCCGCCGGTCCATCGACGTCTTCTGGATCCACCGGAACGCCGCCGGCTCGCTCAACCCGTACTGCGTCTGCAGCACCGACTTCGCCCGGTCCACCAGCTTCCGCGTCTCCAGCCGCAGACTCAGGTCCGCGACCTCGCGCTCCAGCTCCTTCAGCTCCGTGAACCGCGACACCGCCATCTCGATCGCGGGCACCACGTCACTCTTGCTGAACGGCTTCACCAGATACGCCATCGCACCCGCGTCCCGCGCCCGCTCCACCAGGTCGCGCTGCGAGAACGCGGTCAGCATCAGCACCGGGGCGATGCTCTCCTCCGCGATCTTCTCCGCCGCGGAGATGCCGTCCAGCTTCGGCATCTTCACATCGAGGATCACCAGATCGGGCCGGTGCTCGCGCGCCAGCTCCACGGCCTGCTCACCGTCACCGGCCTCACCGACGACGGAGTACCCCTCCTCCTCCAGCATCTCCTTGAGATCGAGCCGGATCAGGGCCTCGTCCTCGGCGATCACGACACGGGTCGTCATCGGAGGCACGTGCGACTTGTCGTCGTCGGGCACGTCTGCGGGCTGGGGCGACTCGGGGGCGCTCACGTGGGCTCCTTGGTGCGGGGCAGGCCGGTACTGCTGACAAGAGCGTACCCAGCTGCGATAAGGTGGGGGCACGGCGGGTGACCGTCGACCTTCGTTTTGTAGGGCGCCCCGGTAGCCCAGCGGTAGAGGCAATGGTCTCAAACACCATCCAGCGTCGGTTCGAATCCGACCCGGGGTACTTTTCCTTAATATCCAAGGTCACCATTTGAGAGCGGATGTCCACCTTTCCGGTGAACATCCGCTTTGTGCCGCCAGCCTGCGTGCACGCCGACGCCCGGTCACTTCGGGCTGTCGTCCTCGCCGATGTGGTGGACCCGGACCAGGTTGGTCGAGCCTGAGACCCCCGGAGGGGAGCCGGCCGTGATGACGACCGTGTCGCCCTTCTCGCAGCGGGCGTACTCCAGGAGCAGCTCGTCGACCTGGGCGACCATCGCGTCCGTCGTGTTCACGTGGGGGCCGAGGAAGGTCTCCACGCCCCAGGTGAGGCTGAGCTGGGAGCGGGTGGCGGGGTCGGGGGTGAAGGCGAGGAGGGGGATGGGGCTGCGGTAGCGGGAGAGACGGCGGGCGGTGTCGCCGGACTGGGTGAAGGCGACGAGGAACCTGGCGCCGAGGAAGTCGCCCATCTCCGCCGCCGCGCGGGCCACCGCGCCGCCCTGGGTGCGGGGCTTGTTGCGTTCGGTGAGGGGCGAAAGGCCCTTGGCGAGGATGTCCTCCTCGGCTGCTTCCACGATGCGGGCCATGGTGCGGACCGTCTCGACGGCGTGCTTGCCGACGCTGGTCTCCCCGGAGAGCATGACGGCGTCGGTGCCGTCGATGACGGCGTTGGCGACGTCGGAGGCCTCCGCGCGGGTGGGGCGGGCGTTGTCGATCATCGAGTCGAGCATCTGGGTGGCGACGATGACCGGCTTGGCGTTGCGCTTGGCGAGCTTGATGGCGCGCTTCTGGACGATGGGCACCTGTTCGAGGGGCATTTCGACGCCGAGGTCGCCGCGGGCGACCATGATGCCGTCGAAGGCGGCGACGATGTCGTCGATGTTCTCGACGGCCTGGGGTTTCTCGACCTTGGCGATGACGGGGAGGCGGCGGCCCTCCTCGTCCATGACGCGGTGGACGTCCTTGATGTCGCGTCCGCTGCGGACGAAGGACAGGGCGATGACGTCGAAGCCGGTGCGCAGCGCCCAGCGCAGGTCGTCCTCGTCCTTCTTGGAGAGGGCGGGGACGGAGACGGCGACGCCGGGGAGGTTGAGGCCCTTGTGGTCGGAGACCATGCCGCCTTCGAGGACGGTGGTGTGGACGCGGGGACCGTCGACGGCGGTGACTTCGAGGGTGACCTTGCCGTCGTCGACGAGGATGCGTTCGCCGGTGGTGACGTCGGCGGCGAGGCCGGCGTAGGTGGTGCCGCAGGTGCGGCCGTCGCCTTCGACCCCTTCCTCGACGGTGATGGTGAAGGTGTCGCCGCGTTCGAGGAGTACGGGGCCTTCGGTGAAGCGGCCGAGGCGGATTTTCGGGCCTTGAAGGTCGGCGAGGAGGCCGACGCTGCGGCCGGTTTCGTCGGCGGCCTTCCGCACCCGTCGGTAGCGCTCCTCGTGCTCGGCGTGTTCGCCGTGGCTGAGGTTGAATCGGGCGACGTCCATTCCGGCGTCGACCAGGGCTTTGATCTGGTCGTACGTGTCGGTCGCAGGACCCAGTGTGCAGACGATTTTCGCTCGGCGCATGTTTCGAGCCTAGGGCTTACCCGCCGGTAGTGATTCGGTGGCGCATGACGACTCAACGGACGCTGGATGAAGGGTTGTTGACAAGGGTTGAAGTGTGCGCCCGGCTGCTCCGACGAGCGTTCGAATGCCGGTTCTACAGACGGGGCGGCTGGAGTGTGAAGCGGGCGCTGACCTCGGCGTGGACGTGCTGCCGCTGGGGTTCGAGGTCGAGGGGCGGGGCGTCCTCGGTGGCCGCGGCGAACGCCATGGCGCGGGGCCGGGCGAAGGGTTCGGGCTCCGTTCGGGTGTCGGTGAGTTCGATGAGGGCGACGAGGGTGGTGCCGAGCGCCTCGGCGTATTCGCGGGCGCGCCGGACGGCGTCGTGGACCGCTTGCTGCCGTGCTTCGCGGTGGACGGGGGAATCCGGGCGGAGGGTCCACCAGGGGCCGTCGACACGGGTGAGGTCGAGGTCGGCCAGACGGGTGACGAGTGCGCCCAGGGTGGTGAAGTCGCCCAGTCCGGCGGTGAGGCGGACGGTGCCGCGGTGGGCGCGGACGCGTTCGCCGCGGCCGTGGGCGGTGAGTTCCGGGGTGACGGTGAGGGTGCCGGTCTCGAGGTGCTCGACGGCGTCGCCGCAGGACTTGAGCAGGTCGAGGGCGGCCGTGTTGCGGCGGGTGAGGTCGTCGAGGGTGGCGCGCCGGTCACGGCCGCGCGCGGTGAGCGTGACGGCGATGTGGGCGAGGTCGGGGGCGGTTTCGAGGTGGGCCTCGCCGCGGACGGCGAGATGGGGTGCGCCGGGGGTGCCGTACGGGTGAGGGGTGGTCATGCGCCCCACTGTGTCACCGGTCGTGCGGGTGCGGGGCGGTCGCCGGACACCGGATCGCAACCTGGGGGGTCTGTTCCGCGCGGGCGTGTTCAGGTCAGAATCGTCGGGCGAAATCTACGCGCGTTGTTCGTCGTTGTCCGAGGAGAGCCTGACATGCCGTTGAACCGCCGGAAGTTTCTGAAGAGGTCCGCCGTGACCGGGGCGGGGGTGGCGCTGGCGGGTACGGCGGCGGTCCCCTCGGCCGAGGCCGCCGGGGCCGCCGGGGCGGGGCGGGGGAAGAAGCCGGTGAAGCGGTACGCGCTGACCGTGATGGGCACGACCGATCTGCACGGTCACGTCTTCAACTGGGACTACTTCAAGGACGCGGAGTACACGGACGCGGCCGGCAACGCGCAGGGCCTGGCCCGGGTGTCGACGCTGGTGGACCAGGTCCGCGAGGAGAAGGGCCGGCGCAACACGCTGCTGCTGGACGCGGGCGACACCATCCAGGGCACCCCGCTGACGTACTACTTCGCGAAGGTGGACCCGATCACCGCCGAGGGCGGTCCGGTGCATCCGATGGCGCAGGCGATGAACGCCATCGGGTACGACGCGGTGGCGCTCGGCAACCACGAGTTCAACTACGGCATCGAGACGCTGCGGAAGTTCGAGGAGCAGTGCGACTTCCCGCTGCTGGGCGCCAACGCGCTGGACGCGAAGACGCTGAAGCCGGCCTTCCCCCCGTACTTCATGAAGAAGTTCCACGTGAAGGGCGCCCCGCCGGTGAAGGTGGCGGTGCTGGGGCTGACCAATCCCGGTATCGCGATCTGGGACAAGGCGTACGTGCAGGGGAAGCTGACGTTCCCGGGCCTGGAGGAGCAGGCGGCGAAGTGGGTGCCGAAGCTGCGGTCGATGGGCGCGGACGTGGTGGTGGTGTCGGCGCACTCGGGGTCGTCGGGCACGTCGTCGTACGGTGACCAGCTGCCGTACGTGGAGAACGCGGCGGCGAACGTGGCGCGGCGGGTGCCGGGGATCGACGCGATCCTGGTCGGGCACGCGCACCAGGAGATCGCGGAGCTGCGGGTCGTCAACGAGGAGACCGGCAGGGAGGTCGTGCTGTCGGAGCCGCTGTGCTACGCGGAGCGGCTGACGCTGTTCGACTTCGAGCTGGCCTTCGAGCGGGGCCGGTGGCGGGTGGAGTCGGTGAAGGCGTCGCTGCGGAACGCGGCGGAGGTCCAGGACGACCCGGCGATCACCAAGCTGCTGGCGGACGAGCACGCCGTGGTCGTGGCGTACGTCAACCAGGTGGTGGGCACGGCGACGGAGACCCTGACCACGGCGGAGGCGCGCTACAAGGACGCGCCGATCATCGACCTGATCGCCAAGGTGCAGGAGGACGTGGTGCGGGCGGCCCTCGCGGGCACCGAGTACGCGTCGCTGCCGGTGCTGTCGCAGGCCTCGCCGTTCTCGCGGACGTCCCAGATCCCGGCGGGCGAGGTGACGATCCGGGACCTGTCGAGCCTGTACGTGTACGACAACACGCTGGTCGCGAAGCTGATGACGGGCGCGCAGGTGCGGGCGTACCTGGAGTACTCGGCGGAGTACTTCGCGCGGACGGCGGCGGGCGCCCCGGTGGACGTGGCGAAGCTGACGAACGCGGGCAACCGCCCGGACTACAACTACGACTACGTCTCGGGGCTCACCTACGACATCGACATCGCGCAGCCGGCGGGTTCGCGCATCCGGAACCTGGCCCACGACGGTGTCCCGCTGGACGACGCGCGGCAGTTCGTGTTCGCGGTGAACAACTACCGCGCCAACGGCGGCGGCGCGTTCCCGCACGTGGCGTCGGCGAAGGAGCTGTGGGCGGAGTCGACGGAGATCCGGACCCGGATCGCCGAATGGGTGACGGCGAAGGGCGTGCTGGACCCGAAGGACTTCGCGTCCGTCGACTGGAGGCTGACGCGGGACGGTACGCCGGTGTTCTGACCGTCTCCCGGTCCGTACGGGTGTCAGGTCCCGTCCGCCAGTGGGGTGAGCCGTGCGGCTCGCCGGGCGGGCGGGACCTGTCGCGTCGGGGGGTGGAGGCCGAACGTGGTGAAGGCGGTGCGGGCGGGCAGCGGGTAGGTCTCCCGTCCGGTGAGGTGGTTGAGGATGGTGGCGCTGCGCCAGGCGGCGAGGCCGAGGTCGGGTGTTCCCACGCCGTGGGTGTGGAGTTCGGCGTTCTGTACGTACACGCCGCCGGTGACGGCGGGGTCGAGGACCAGCCGGTGGTGCTCGTCGACGCGGGGGCGGCCGGCGCGGTCGCGGCGCAGGTGGGCGCCGAGGGGGGCGAGGAGGGCGTCGAGGGGGCGCTCGCGGTGGCCGGTGGCGAGGACGACGGCGTCGGTGGTGAGGCGGGTGCGGGTGCCCTGCCGGGTGTGTTCCAGGTGGAGTTCGATGCCGGCGGCGCCGGTGCGGGCGGCGGCGTGGACGCGGACGGCGGGGGTGAGGACGGCGTCGGGCCAGCCGCCGTGCAGGGTGCGCCGGTAGAGCTCGTCGTGGACGGCGGCGATGGTGGCGGCGTCGATGCCCTTGTGGAGCTGCCACTGCGCGGGGACGAGCCGGTCGCGGACGGGTTCGGGCAGGGCGTGGAAGTAGCGGGTGTGGTCGGGGGTGAAGTGCTCCAGGCCGAGCTTGGAGTACTCCATGGGGGCGAAGGCCTCGGTGCGGCCCAGCCAGTGCAGCCGTTCCCGGCCGGGGGGCCGCCGGCGGAGCAGGTCGAGGAAGACCTCGGCGCCGGACTGGCCGGTGCCGACGACGGTGACGTGGCCGGCGGCGAGCAGGGCGTCGCGGTGGGCGAGGTAGTCCTCGGCGTGCACGACGGGCAGGGCGGGGTCGTCGGCGAGGGGTCTGAGCGGTTCGGGCACCCAGGGCTCGGTGCCCACGCCGAGGACGACGTTCCGGGTGCGGACGCGGCCGGTGGAGGCGGCGTTCCCGTCGGCGTCTAGGCGGGTGAGGCGGACGTCGAAGAGGCCGTGTCCGGGGTCCCAGTGGACGGTGTCGACGCGGTGGCCGAAGTGGAGCGCGGGGAGCCGGCCGGCGACCCAGCGGCAGTAGGCGTCGTACTCGGTGCGGCGGATGTGGAAGTGCTCGGCGAAGTAGAAGGGGTAGAGGCGCTCGCGGTCCCTGAGGTGGTTGAGGAAGGTCCAGGGGCTGGTGGGGTCGGCGAGGGTGACGAGGTCGGCGAGGAAGGGGACCTGGACGGTGGCGTCGTCGAGGAGCAGTCCGGGGTGCCAGGTGAAGCGGGGGCGCTGGTCGTAGAAGGCGGTGCGCAGCGCGGTGAGGGGGTGGGCGAGGGCGGCGAGGGAGAGGTTGAAGGGGCCGATGCCGATGCCGACGAGGTCGTGGGGTGCGTCGGGGGGCGTGGGGGTCATCGGGGTCCTTCCGCGTGGGCCCGGTGGACGGGGGCGGGCAGGCCCGCGAGGCCGCCGGGGCGGGTGGCGGGGCCCCAGCTTGTACGCGCGGGAGGACGCCACGCCCGGAAGGCCCGGGAACCAGACCCGAAAGGGGGTACGTCCGGAATGGTGAGGTGTGTTCGGGGCGCCTCCCCGCCCTTCGCCGGGGGGAGTCTCCCGAGGCGCGGGGCCGCCGCGCCTACCGGCCGTCCGGCGCGGCACCGCCCGCCGTCCGCTGACGGGGCGTGGCTCGGCGCACGGCGGTGATGGCCTTGTCCGCGGCCGTGCGCAGTGCGGTGTCGTCCCGGTCGGTGCCGGCCCAGGCGACGTGCCCGTCGGGGCGGATCAGGGCGGCGCGCACCCCGGCCCAGGCGTCCGGGGGCCCCTCCAGCGTCCCGGTGCGGACGGCGAGCCCGCGCGGCACGCGGTCACCGAGGGCGCGGTCGGCCGTGAGGTCGAGCAGGAGGTGGGCGTCCGGGGGCAGCAGGGTGAACAGGGTGTCGTCCGTGCCGGTGAAGGCGAGGTCGGCGGCCCGGGTTCCGGTGAGCGGGTGGGCCGTCGGGTCGGGGCCGGGGAAGGCGACCGCGAGGGCGGTGAGCCGTTCGGCCAGCGCGCGGTTGAACTCGGGTCGCGTGGCGATCAGTTCGCTCAGTACGGCGCGCAGGTCGAGGCCCTCGGGCGTGAAGGCGGTCATCAGGGCGGTCTGGGCGCGGCTGTGTGTCGTCAACTGGACGCCGACCGGGTGGCGTTCGTCGTGGTAGGTGTCCAGCAGGCCGTCCGGGGCCCAGCCGTTCAGCGTCGCGGCCAGCTTCCAGCCGAGGTTGTGCGCGTCCTGGATACCGACGTTCATACCGACTCCCCCCGCGGGGAAGTGCTGGTGGGCGGCGTCGCCCGCGAGCAGGACGCGTCCGCGCCGGTACGCGGCGGCCAGCCGGGTGGCGTTGCCGAAGCGGGAGAGCCACGAGGCGTCGCGCATGCCGAAGTCGTCCCCGGTGACGGCGAGGGTCCTCTCCCGCAGTTCGTCCAGGGTGAGGTCGCCGGGCCGCCCGGTGGTGAGGCTGTCGGGGCTGACGCCGACGACGCGGAACCGGTCGCCGGGCAGCGGCGCGACCATCACCCCGCCGCGGAGCGTGAAGGCGCTGAAGCCGGGCCGCGGCGGGCGGTCCAGGGTGACGTCGCCGAGCCAGCCGAGGACGGTCGACGGCGTGCCGGGGAAGTCGATGCCGGCGGTGGTGCGCACGGTGCTGCGGGTGCCGTCGCAGCCGACGACGTACGAGGCCCGGATCTCGTACGGCCCCTCGGGGCCCGTCACCCGTACGGTCACCGCGTCCGCGTGCTCGGTGAACCCGGTGAGGCGGTGTCCCCGCACGATCCGCGCGCCCAGGCCCAGCGCGCGCTCCTGGAGCAGTTCCTCGGTACGGGCCTGGGGCAGGGCGAGGGTGTACGGGAACGGGGTGTCCAGTGCCCGGAAGTCGAGCCGGTCGTCGAGCATCGCGAAGTGGCCGCCCGGGATCGGCAGGCCCTCGGCGAGGAACGGCCGGTGCGCCCCGCGTGAGGCCAGCACCTCGATGGTGCGCGGGTGGACGGTGAGTGCCTTGGAGCGTCCGTCGATCCCGGTGCGTTCCTCGACGACGGTCACGGAGATCCCGCCCAGCCGCAGTTCGGCGGCGAGCCAGAGCCCGACGGGGCCCCCTCCGGCGATGACCACCTGCTGCTGTTCCATGAACCCACCCCTTCTTGGTCAGTGACCAACTCCTTGGGGTCGCAGTAAACTAGGTCAATGACCAATAGGCAAGCGGGTGGCCGGCTCGACCCGGGCACCGTGATCCGTGCCGCGCTGGGCCTCCTGGACGAGAAGGGCCTCGACGCGCTGTCCACGCGTGCGGTCGCCGACCGGCTCGGCGTACGGATGAACACCGTGCTGTGGCACGTGAAGACCAAGGCCCGGATGCTGGAACTGATGGCGGACGCCGTGCTGGGCGAGATCCCGCTGGACGGGCTGCCGGCCGCACCGGACGAGCGCGCCCGCGAACTGCTCCGCCGCTACCGCCGCGCCCTGCTCGCCCACCGCGACGGCGCCGCGCTCGTCGTCGGCACCTATGCCGCCGAACCGCACACCCTGCGTTTCGCCGACACCCTGGTCGGCGCGCTCCTGGAGGGCGGCCGGGACGAGCGCGAGGCCGCCTGGACCTCGTGGACGGCCGTCTACTTCACCCTCGGTCTCGCCCAGGAGGAACAGGCGGCCGGGCACCGGGCGCCGGACGCCGCTCTGGCGGACGCGGTCTCGGAGACGGCCCACCCCGCCCTCCACCGCGTGCTCGGCCATCTCGCCCCGGGCGCCTTCGACGAGCGCTTCGAGCACGGCCTGGCCGCGGTCCTCGCCCGGCGGTGAGCGGTGACCGGCGCGCGCGGGGCCCGGTCCGCGTGGACCGGGCCCCGCGCGTCCGGCTACGCCTCCCGCACGCGCAGCGCGCGGGCCAGGTCGTCGAGCTGGTCGACGAGCTTGCGGCGCAGGGCGGGGATCGGGTCGGCCTTGCGCAGGCACTTCTGGCCGAGCTTCAGGGTCTCGGCGTCGACGGCGTGGGCGGGGAAGGCCCAGCGGCCGGCGGCCTCGGCGATGGCGGGGCCGCGGCGGGCGGCGACGGCGACGGCGTCCTTGAAGTAGCGGGACACGTAGGGCCGTACGAGGTCGGCCTGTTCGGGCTGCCAGAAGCCCTGGGCGGTGGCGGTGAACAGGTAGTTCGACAGGTCGGTCCGGTCGTCGGAGCCGAACATGGCCTCCCAGGCGCGGGCCTTGGCGTCCTCGTCGGGCAGGGCGGCGCGGCAGCGGGCGGCGCCCTCCTGGCCGGTGGCGCTGGGGTCGCGCCGCAGCTCCTCGGCGATGACGGCCTCGTCGACGGCGCCGAGCACGGCGAGCCGGGCGAGGACGCGCCAGCGCAGTTCGGGGTCGAGTTCGGGGCCGCCGGGGACGGTGCCGTCGGCGAGCCAGGCGGCGATGGTGTCGGGGTGGGCGGCCACGTCGATGAACTGGCGTACGGCGGTGAGGCGCAGGCCGGGGTGGTCGCCGTCCTCGGTGCGGCGGATGAGGTCGCGGCACAGGTGGGTGAGGGTGGTGAGGGCGGCGGGCCGCCGGTCGGGGACGGAGTAGCGGTCGGCGATGTGGACGGAGGCGAAGGCGAGGACGCCTTGGACGAGGGCGAGGTCGGTCTCCTCGGACAGGTGGGCGGCGGCCGTCGCCAGGTAGTCGGCGGTGCCGAGTTCGCCGTCGCGGACCATGTCGCGCAGGGAGTTCCACACGACGGCGCGGGTGAGCGCGTCGGGGATGCCGGACAGGCCGCGCAGGACGGTCTCCAGGGAGGTGTCGTCGAGGCGGATCTTGGCGTACGTCAGGTCCAGGTCGTTGGGGACGACGAGGGCGGGGTGGGTGCCGGTGCGCGGCTCGGGGGCGGCGTCCGGGGGCACGTCGGTCTCGTAGCGTTCGCGCAGGAGGAGGCGGCGGCCGTCGTGGAGGTCTCGGTCGTACACGCCGACGGTGACGCGGTGGGGGCGTTCGCCGTCGCGGTCCAGGGAGAGGTCCCACTGGCCGGGGCGGGAGTCGACGGACGCGGTGAGCGTGTCGACGCCGGTGGTGCGCAGCCAGGCGTCGGCCCAGGCGTGGACGTCGCGCTCGGTGGCGGCGGCGAGGGAGTCGATGAAGTCGGCGAGGCCGGCGTTGCCGAACCGGTGCCGCCGGAAGTGGATGTTGATGCCGGCGAGGAAGTCCTTCTCGCCGAGCCAGGCGACGAGCTGGCGCAGGGCGGAGGCGCCCTTGGCGTAGGAGATGCCGTCGAAGTTGAGCAGGGCCGAGGCGGTGTCCTGGACGTTCTCGGGCGCCACGGGGTGGGTGGAGGGGCGCTGGTCGGCGTCGTAGCCCCAGGGCTTGCGGGTGACGCCGAAGTCGGTCCAGGTGTCGGTGAAGCGGGTCGCCTCGGTGAGGGTCTGGTATCCCATGTACTCGGCGAAGGACTCGTTGAGCCAGATGTCGTCCCACCACGTGAGGGTGACGAGGTCGCCGAACCACATGTGGGCCATCTCGTGGGCGATCACCATGGCGCGGGTCTGGCGCTCGGTGTCGGTGACGGCGGAGCGGTAGACGAACTCGTCGCGGAAGGTGACCAGTCCGGGGTTCTCCATGGCTCCCGCGTTGAACTCGGGCACGAAGGCCTGGTCGTAGGAGTCGAAGGGGTAGGGCTCCTCGAACTTCTCGTGGTAGCGGTCGAAGCAGGCGCGGGTGATGTCGAGGAGCTCGTCGGCGTCCGCGTCCAGGTGGGGGGCGAGCGAGCGGCGGCAGTGGATGCCGAAGGGCAGTCCGCGGTGCTCGGTGCGCACGGAGTGCCAGGGTCCGGCGGCGACGGCGACGAGGTAGGTGGAGATCAGCGGGGTGGGCGCGGCCCGCCACACGCCCTCGCCGGTGTGCTCGGTGATGCCGTTGGCGAGGACGGTCCAGCCCTCGGGAGCGGTGACGGTCAGCTCGAAGACGGCCTTGAGGTCGGGCTGGTCGAAGGCGGCGAAGACGCGCTGCACGTCGTCCAGGAACAGCTGGGTGTAGACGTAGGTCTCGCCGTCGGTGGGGTCGGTGAAGCGGTGCATGCCCTCGCCGGTGCGGGAGTAGCGCATGCTCGCGTCGACGCGCAGTTCGTGTTCGCCGGCGGTGAGGTTCTTCAGCGGCAGCCGGTTGCCGTCGAGGGTCTCGGCGTCCAGGGGCTGTCCGTCGAGGGTGACGGAGCGCAGCTCGGCGGGCTTGACCTCGACGAAGGTGTCCGCGTCCGTACGGGCGCTGAACCTGATCAGGGTGCGGGAGTCGAACGTCTCGTCACCGGTGGTCAGATCGAGTTCGATCGTGTAGCGGTGGACGTCGAGGAGCTGTGCTCGGTTCTGCGCTTCGTCGCGCGTCAGTACGGACATGCAGGCCATGCTGCCCGATGCGGTCGCCGAACCACAGGGGCGGATCGGGTACGCGCCCTATGTCCGGTCTGGTTCGAGCTCCCCGGTGTGCGCCCCTGCGGGCCCTCCGGGCGGCACGTGCGCGTGCGGGTGGGGCAGGGCGGGGTGTCCGGGGGTGCCGGGGTGTCCGGGGGTGCCGGTGCGTTCCCCGAGCCGGGCGCGCAGGGCGCGGATCTCGCGTTCCAGGGCGAGCCGGCGCTGGTGCGTGTCGTAGAGGTGACGGATCTTGGTGCGCAGCGCCCAGGGGTCGACCGGTGGGGTGACGAGGTCGGCCACGCCGAGGGCGTACGCGGCGGCGCCGAGCTGCGGGTCGCGGGCGAAACCGGTGAGCAGGACGACGGGGATGAGCCGGGTCTGTTCCAGGCGACGCATGTGGCGCACGACGTCGAGTCCGCCGGTGCCGGGCTGCCGGACGTCGAGGAGCAGCAGTCCGACGTTCCCGCGCAGCAGCTGTTTGAGGGCCTCGTCGCCGCTGGTGGCCCGGCCCAGCAGGGGGCCCAGCGGGGCCAGGGCGCTCTCCAGGGCGTACAGGGTGTCCTCGTGGTCGTCGACGATGAGGATGCGGGCGTTCGGCGGCATGCGCGTGTCCCTCCTCGCAAGGGACCGGACGACTGTCCGGGTGCCGGCGGGGGTGCTCGCCGGCCGACAAGGAGTGCACGGCGCAGCATGCTCCGCGCGGGCGGCCGTGTCACTCCCCCGGGGAGGACGTCGTGACGTGGTTCGCCGAGGGCGTGGCACCGTTCAGGGCGTCCTCGGCGATGCGCTCGTGGTGGCGGATCACCTCCGCGATGATGAAGTTCAGGAACTTCTCCGCGAAGGCCGGGTCGAGTTTGGCGTTCTCGGCGAGGGCGCGCAGCCGGGCGATCTGGCGGGCCTCCCGGCCCGGGTCGGCGGGCGGCAGCTGGTGGGCGGCCTTGAGACGGCCGACCTGCTGGGTCGCCTTGAAGCGTTCGGCGAGCATGTGGACGACGGCCGCGTCGATGTTGTCGATGCTGTCGCGCAGCCGGGCGAGCTCCTCGCGGACGGCGGGGTCGGCGTCACCGGTGGTGGTGTTGCTGGTGGTCATGGTGGGTCACCTTACGGGGCGGGCACGGGGCGGGCCGTACAGTGGAACCGGGTTCAGGGCGTCCGGGGGTGAGACGTGGCGAACGGCGGACCGGTCGAGCACGGTTACCCGCATCTGGAGACGGTGCGGGCGGCCGTCACCGCGCTGTACCGGCGTCTTTCGTACGACACGGTCCGCACGTTCTCGGTGAGCGTGGCGCCGGCCGACGTGGCGTTCTGCGACACGGACGATCTTCATCTGGGGGCGCAGCGGGTGGCCCGCGAGCTGGTGCGGCACTACCGGCTGCCGGACGCGCGGCTGATCGTCGGATTCCGTGAGATGACGCATGCGGCGAACGTGGAGCTGGCGTCCGGGCCGGAGTACTTCGTCGAGCTGAACGACCGGTTCCGGACGCATCGGCGGGACATCGGGGCGGCCCTGGCGCACGAGGTGGCGCATGTGTACCTGCACCGGCTGGACCTGTCGTTCCCGGGGACGCGGGAGAACGAGATCCTGACGGACACGACGGCGACGTACCTGGGTGCGGGGTGGCTGCTGCTGGACGCGTTCCGGGAGGACGGGGCGTCGTCGCAGAAGCTGGGGTACCTCACCCCGGAGGAGTTCGGGTACGTGCTGGCGAAGCGGTCGCTGGTGTTCGGGGAGGACCCGTCGGTGTGGTTCACCAGCGCGCAGGCGTACACGGCGTACACGAAGGGGCTGGCGGTGGCCCGCCGGGACGCGGAGCAGCCGCCGCTGACGGGAGCCGGCTGGGCCGGACGGCGGCGGTACGCGCGGGAGCGGCGCCATGCGGAGGACCATCGCGTGTCCGCGGGGCGGCCGGAGGTCCCGTACAGCTTCACTCCGGCCGAGCACGGCTCCCTGCGGGTGTCGTTTCCCTGTCCCACGTGTCATCAGCGGATCCGTGTGCCGGTGCGGGGGCGCGTGCGCGCGCGGTGCGGCCTGTGCCGGACGGTGCTGGAATGTGACACCTAGCGTCGTCGGGTGCGGGTGCGTCGTGGCTGGTCGCGCCCACGCGGCGGAGCCGCAGGCCGGCACCGCCCCGCGCCCCTGAAGGGGCGCGGGGCGCTCACCCCACGATTCCCTGTGCTCGTGCTGCCGCCAGCCACTGGGGGAACTCGCCCACCAGTCGGTCGTACAGGTCCGCGTCCGAGACCTCGCCCGGGTTCTCGCCCGCGTGGAAGAAGCCCGCGTTGTCGACGGCCCGCTTGGCCGGAACCGCCAGTTCGTCCAGTTTGCGCAGGTAGTCGAACTGCTTGCTGTTCGGATCGCCGAAGCCGATGAACTGCCAGAACAAGGGCAGGCGGGCGGCCTTGCAGAGGTACTTCTCCGCGGCGAGTTTGTTGATGGGGCCGCCGTCGGTCTGGAAGACCACCAGGGCGGGGGCCGTGGAGCCGCTGTCCAGGTAGTGGTCGATGACCGCGTCCATCGCCAGGTGGTAGCTGGTCTTGCCCATGTGGCCGAGGCCGGACACGATCCGTTCGATGCGGCCCCGGTGGTCGGCGAGGGCGATGCCGGTGACGGCGTCGACGTCGGTGGAGAAGAAGACGACCGGCACGGTGCCGTCGTCGTCGAGGTGCGCCGACAGGCTCAGCACCCGGTCGGCGAGCGCCTGCACGCTGCCGTCCTTGTAGTACGGCTTCATCGAGCCGGAGTAGTCGACCACCAGGTAGACCGCGGCGCGCAGCCCGTCCAGTCCGTGCTTGGCGAGGGACACCCCGGCGGTCTTGTAGAGGCTGACCAGCCCGGGCGCCGTCTCCTCGATCTTGCGCAGACTGATCGCGGCCATACGACTCCCCCTCGGTCATGGAACTGGCCCCGAGGGTACGGCACGATCACCCCACCCCTCACTCCGTTCACAGGTGTTCGATATTTTGTTCGCCGCCGTCCCCACCGGCTCACTTCCGTCCCGTCCCTCCCGAGGAGCCGGCCCGTGGATTCCGAGTCCGCCGTCACCACCTGCTACCGCCACCCCAAGGTGGAGTGCCACGTCCGCTGCGTCCGCTGCGAGCGGCACATCTGCCCGGACTGCATGCGCGAGGCGGCCGTGGGCCACCAGTGCCCCGAGTGCGTCAGGGAGGGCGCGCGGTCGGTACGGCAGGCCCGCACGCTGGTGGGCGGCCGGGTCTCGGCGGTGCCCGTGGTGACGTACGTGCTGATCGCCCTCAACGTGCTGGTGTACCTGGCGGAGCTGGCGCTGCCGGAGACCGTGGACCGGTTCGCGATGGTGGGCGCGGGGCTGCTCGGACCGGACGGCGAGCACTACCTGTGGATCGACCCGTACCCCGCGGGCTTCAGTCCGGAGGGGCTGGTGGACGGGGAGTGGTACCGGCTGCTGACCGGTGCGTTCCTGCATCTGCCGCCCACCGAGGGCACGTTCGGGATCTTCCACGTCGTGATGAACATGGTGGCGCTGTGGAACCTGGGCCGGCTCGTCGAGCCGATGCTGGGCCGGGTGCACTACCTCGCCCTGTACCTGCTGTCGGCGCTCGGCGGTTCGGTACTGGTGCTGCTGATCGCGCCCGGGGACGCCGTGGTCGGCGCGTCCGGCGCGATCTTCGGGGTGGGGGCCGCGTACTACGTGATGGCCCGGCGCGTCGGGGCCGACATGAGCCAGGTCAACCGGTTCATGGCGGGGCTGCTGCTGTGGCTGGTGGTCTCCGCGCTCGTCACGTCCTGGGAGGGGCACCTCGGCGGGCTGCTGGCGGGCGGCGCGGTGGCGGTGGCGTTCGCGTACGCTCCCAGGGACGGGCGGCGGACGGTGGTGCAGGTGGGCGCGTGCGTGGCGCTGGCGGTGGTGCTGGCGGGGGCGGCGGCGGTCAAGGTGTCCGAACTGACGGGTGGAGGTGTCCCCCAGTGAAACGTGCCGGTGCGCTGCTCCTCGCGGCCGTTCCCGTGATCGCCACGGGGGTGTACTTCGTCCTGCCGACGGACTCGGCGGACGCCCCGGCGGCCGCGCCGCCCGCGGCCACCGCCCGGTCGGCCCGTGAGGACGCCAAGGACCGGGCCGAGGAGGAGCGGGCGGAGGACGACGCGGTCATCGCCGGTCTGCCGGCCGGGCTGGCCGCCCCCGCGAAGAAGGAGCTGGCCCAGCGGCTGGTGGCGAGCGCCGAGCACTCGACCACCGACTGGCGCACCACCTACGGCTCCATCGAGGACCAGGACGACGGCTGCGGGTACACGGCGGGCATCATCGGCTTCTGCACCGGCACCCACGATCTGCTCATGCTGGTGGAGAGCTACACCGAGGACCACCCGGACAACGGGCTGGCGTCCTATCTGCCCGCCCTGCGCGAGGTCGACGGCTCGGACTCCCACGAGGGCCTGGACCCCGGCTTCCCCGCCGCGTGGGAGGCGGAGGCGAAGGTGCCCGCCTTCCGCGCGGCGCAGGAGGCGGAGCGCGACCGCGTCTACTTCGAGCCGGCGGTGCGGCTCGCCAAGCTGGACGGCCTGGGCACGCTGGGCCAGTTCGTCTACTTCGACGCGATGGTCTTCCACGGCCCCGACCTCGACCCGGACGGCTTCTACGGCCTGCGCGAGCGCACGCTGAAGCAGGCGAAGACGCCCGCCGCGGGCGGTTCCGAGGAGAAGTACCTGAACGCCTTCCTCGACATCCGCCGCGAGGCCATGCTGACCCGGTACCCGGACCAGGACACCTCCCGCGTCGACACGGCCCAGCGCCGGTTCCTGGCGGCGGGGAACCTGGGGCTGGACACCCCGCTGGTGTGGGAGATGTACGGGGAGCACCACAGGCTTCCCTGAGCATGCGGAGGCGCCTGCCCAGTCGTCCGGTCGGGGACTGGCGGGCAGGCGCCACCTGTGTGTTCCGTACGCCGTTGTACGGGACGCATATGAGGGACCGTCAGGTCACCTCGTGAGCCGCGCCGGCCGTCAGACCGTCAGCGAGCGGTCCGTCGGGCGGATCGGGGCCGGCAGCTCGCTCGCCCCGGTGAGGAGGCGGTCGCAGCCGCGGGCGGCCGAGCGGCCCTCGGCGATCGCCCACACGATGAGCGACTGGCCGCGGCCGGCGTCACCGGCGACGAACACGCCGGGCACGTTGGTCTGGAAGTCGGCGTCGCGGGCGATGTTACCGCGTTCGTCGAGCTCCAGGCCGAACTGCTCGACCAGGCCGTTGTCCCGGTCGGTGCCGGTGAAGCCCATGGCGAGGGTGACCAGCTGGGCCGGGATCTTGCGCTCGGTGCCCGGCTTCGGGGTGAGCCTGCCGTCGACGAACTCGACCTCGCTCATGTGCAGCCACTGGACGTTGCCGTCCTCGTCGCCCTCGAAGTGGGTGGTGGAGACGGAGTAGACCCGCTCACCGCCCTCCTCGTGGGCGGACGTGACCTTGTAGAGCATCGGGAAGGTCGGCCACGGCTGCGAGACCGGGTCCCGCTCCTCGTTCGGGCGGGGCATGATCTCCAGCTGGGTGACGGAGGCCGCGCCCTGGCGGTGGGCGGTGCCCACGCAGTCGGCGCCGGTGTCACCGCCGCCGATCACCACGACGTGCTTGCCCTCGGCCGAGATCGGCGGGGCGACGTAGTCGCCCTCCTGCACCTTGTTGGCCAGCGGCAGGTACTCCATGGCCTGGTGGATGCCCTTGAGCTCGCGACCCGGCACCGGCAGGTCGCGCGCGGTCGTCGCGCCGACGGCGAGGACCACGGCGTCGTACCGCTTGCGCAGCGCGGTCGCCGGCATGTCACGGCCGATCTCGACGCCCGTACGGAACTTGGTGCCCTCCGCGCGCATCTGCTCGATGCGGCGGTTGATGTGCCGCTTCTCCATCTTGAACTCGGGGATGCCGTAGCGCAGCAGACCGCCGATGCGGTCCGCGCGCTCGTACACCGCGACCGTGTGGCCGGCCCGGGTCAGCTGCTGGGCGGCGGCCAGACCCGCGGGTCCCGAGCCGACGACCGCGACGGTCTTGCCGGACAGGCGCTCGGGGATCTGCGGGGCGACGTCACCGGCCTCCCACGCCTTGTCGATGATCGAGACCTCGACGTTCTTGATGGTGACCGGCGGCTGGTTGATGCCGAGCACACACGCCGACTCGCACGGAGCGGGGCACAGGCGGCCGGTGAACTCCGGGAAGTTGTTGGTGGCGTGCAGCCGCTCGGAGGCGGCGCCCCAGTCCTCGCGGTAGGCGTAGTCGTTCCACTCGGGGATGAGGTTCCCCAGCGGACAGCCGTTGTGGCAGAACGGGATGCCGCAGTCCATGCAGCGGCTGGCCTGCTTGCTGATGATCGGCAGCAGGGAGCCGGGGACGTAGACCTCGTTCCAGTCCTTCTTGCGCTCCTCGACCGGGCGGGACCTGGCGACCTCGCGGCCGTGGTTCAGAAAGCCCTTCGGGTCAGCCATTGATCGCCGCCTCCATCATCTTCTCGGTGATCTCGGTCTCGGAGAGACCGGCTCGCTCGGCGGCGTCCTTGGCGGCGAGCACTGCCTTGTACGTACTGGGGATGATCTTGCTGAAGCGCCGCACGGCGGTGTCCCAGTCGGCGAGCAGCTTCCCGGCGACGGTGGAGCCCGTCTCCTCCTGGTGGCGGCGGACCACGTCGTGCAGCCACTGCTCGTCGGCCTCGTCCAGCTCCTGGACGGCGTCCAGGTTGCCGGCGTTGACGTTGTTGCGGTCGAGGTCGATGACGTAGGCGATGCCGCCGGACATGCCGGCCGCGAAGTTGCGCCCCGTCTCGCCGAGGACGACCGCGTGACCGCCGGTCATGTACTCGCAGCCGTGGTCGCCCACACCCTCGGAGACGACCAGCGCGCCGGAGTTGCGGACGCAGAACCGCTCGCCGGTGCGGCCCCGCAGGAACAGCTCGCCGCCGGTCGCACCGTACGCGATCGTGTTGCCCGCGATGGTCGAGTACTCGGCGAGGTGGTCGGCCGCGCGGTCCGGGCGGACCACGATCCGGCCGCCGGACAGGCCCTTGCCGACGTAGTCGTTGGCGTCGCCCTCCAGGCGCAGCGTGACACCGCGCGGGACGAAGGCGCCGAAGGACTGGCCCGCGGAGCCGGTGAAGGTGATGTCGATGGTGTCGTCGGGCAGGCCCGCGCCGCCGAACTTCTTCGTCACCTCGTGGCCGAGCATGGTGCCGACCGTGCGGTTGATGTTGCGGATGGCGACCTGGGCGCGCACCGGCTGGGCGTCCTCGGCGCCGGACGCGGCGAGCGCGTCGGCGGCGAGCTTGATCAGCTCGTTGTCGAGCGCCTTCTCCAGGCCGTGGTCCTGGGCGACGACCTGGTGGCGGACGGCGCCCTCGGGCAGCTCCGGCACGTGGAACAGCGGGGCCAGCTCCAGGCCCTGCGCCTTCCAGTGGTTCACCGCGCGGGTCACGTCGAGCACCTCGGCGTGGCCGACGGCCTCCTCGATGGAGCGGAAGCCCAGCTCGGCGAGGAGCTCGCGGACCTCCTCGGCGATGAACCGGAAGAAGTTCACGACGTACTCGGCCTTGCCGGAGAACCGGTCCCGCAGGACGGGGTTCTGGGTGGCGATGCCGACCGGGCAGGTGTCCAGGTGGCAGACGCGCATCATGACGCAGCCGGAGACGACCAGCGGGGCGGTGGCGAAGCCGAACTCCTCGGCGCCGAGCAGCGCGGCGATGACCACGTCGCGGCCGGTCTTCAGCTGGCCGTCGGTCTGCACGACGATCCGGTCGCGCAGGCCGTTGAGCAGCAGGGTCTGCTGGGTCTCGGCGAGGCCGAGCTCCCAGGGGCCGCCGGCGTGCTTCAGCGACGTCAGCGGGGAGGCGCCCGTGCCGCCGTCGTGACCGGAGATCAGCACCACGTCCGCGTGCGCCTTGGAGACACCCGCGGCGACGGTGCCGACGCCGACCTCGGAGACCAGCTTGACGTGGATGCGCGCCTGGGGGTTGGCGTTCTTCAGGTCGTGGATCAGCTGGGCGAGGTCCTCGATGGAGTAGATGTCGTGGTGCGGCGGCGGGGAGATCAGGCCCACGCCCGGCGTCGAGTGCCGGGTCTTCGCGACCCACGGGTAGACCTTGTGGCCGGGCAGCTGGCCGCCCTCGCCGGGCTTGGCGCCCTGGGCCATCTTGATCTGGATGTCGTCGGAGTTGACGAGGTACTCGCTCGTCACGCCGAAGCGGCCGGAGGCGACCTGCTTGATGGACGACCGGCGGGCCGGGTCGTACAGCCGCTCCGGGTCCTCGCCGCCCTCACCGGTGTTGGACTTGCCGCCCAGCTGGTTCATGGCGATGGCGAGGGTCTCGTGCGCCTCCTGGGAGATGGAGCCGTACGACATGGCGCCCGTCGAGAACCGCTTGACGATCTCGGAGACCGGCTCGACCTCGTCGATCGGGATCGGCTGCCGGTCGGAGGTGAAGCCGAACAGGCCGCGGAGCGTCATCAGGCGCTCGGACTGCTCGTTCACCCGCTCGGTGTACTTCTTGAAGATGTCGTAGCGGCCGGAGCGCGTGGAGTGCTGGAGGCGGAAGACCGTCTCCGGGTCGAACAGGTGCGGCTCGCCCTCGCGGCGCCACTGGTACTCGCCGCCGATCTCCAGCGCGCGGTGCGCGGGGGCGATGCCCGAGGCGGGGTACGCCTTGGCGTGGCGGGCGGCGACCTCCTGGGCGACGACGTCGATGCCGACGCCGCCGATCTTGGTGGCGGTGCCGTTGAAGTACTTCTCCACGAAGGCGTCCTCGAGGCCGACGGCCTCGAAGACCTGGGCGCCGCGGTAGGAGGCGACCGTGGAGATGCCCATCTTGGACATGACCTTCAGGACGCCCTTGCCGAGGGCGTAGATGAGGTTGCGGATCGCCTGCTCGGGCTCGATGCCCGGCAGGAAGGTGCCCGCGCGGACCAGGTCCTCGACGGATTCCATCGCCAGGTACGGGTTGACGGCGGCGGCGCCGTAGCCGATGAGCAGGGCGACGTGGTGGACCTCGCGGACGTCGCCGGCCTCGACCAGCAGACCCACGTGGGTGCGCTGCTTGGTGCGGATGAGGTGGTGGTGGACGGCCGCGGTGAGCAGCAGCGACGGGATCGGCGCGTGCTCGGCGTCGGAGTGCCGGTCGGACAGGACGATCAGCCGGGCGCCGTTGCCGATGGCGGCGTCGGCCTCGGCGCAGATGTCCTCGATGCGCTCGGCGAGCGCGTCGCCGCCGCCGGAGACCCGGTACAGGCCGGACAGGGTCGCGGCCTTGAAGCCGGGCATGTCGCCGTCGGCGTTGATGTGGATGAGCTTGGCCAGCTCGTCGTTGTCGATCACCGGGAAGGGCAGGGTGACGCTGCGGCACGTCGCGGCGGTCGGCTCCAGCAGGTTGCCCTGCGGGCCGAGCGAGGAGCGCAGCGAGGTGACCAGTTCCTCGCGGATCGCGTCCAGCGGCGGGTTGGTGACCTGCGCGAACAGCTGGGTGAAGTAGTCGAAGAGCAGGCGCGGGCGCTCGCTCAGCGCGGCGATCGGCGAGTCGGTGCCCATCGAGCCGATCGGCTCGGCGCCGGACTTGGCCATCGGCGCGATCAGGACGCGCAGCTCCTCCTCGGTGTAGCCGAAGGTCTGCTGGCGGCGGGTGACCGAGGCGTGGGTGTGCACGATGTGCTCGCGCTCGGGCAGGTCGGACAGCTCGATCTCGCCGGCCTCGAGCCACTCCGCGTAGGGGTGCTCGGCGGCGAGGCCGGCCTTGATCTCGTCGTCCTCGATGATGCGGTGCTCGGCGGTGTCCACCAGGAACATGCGGCCGGGCTGCAGGCGGCCCTTGCGGACGACCTTCGCCGGGTCGATGTCGAGGACGCCGACCTCGGAGCCGAGGACGACCAGGCCGTCGTCGGTGACCCAGTAGCGGCCGGGGCGCAGGCCGTTGCGGTCGAGCACGGCGCCGACCTGGGTGCCGTCGGTGAAGGTGACGCAGGCGGGGCCGTCCCAGGGCTCCATCATCGTGGAGTGGTACTGGTAGAAGGCGCGCCGGGCCGGGTCCATGGAGTCGTGGTTCTCCCACGCCTCCGGGATCATCATCAGCACGGAGTGCGGCAGCGAGCGGCCGCCCAGGTGCAGCAGTTCGAGGACCTCGTCGAAGGACGCCGAGTCGGAGGCGTCGGGGGTGCAGACCGGGAAGATCCGCTCGAGGTTCTTGTCCTCGCCGCCGAACAGGTCGGAGACGAGCTGGGACTCGCGGGCGCGCATCCAGTTGCGGTTGCCCTTGACGGTGTTGATCTCACCGTTGTGCGCGACGAAGCGGTAGGGGTGCGCGAGCGGCCACGACGGGAAGGTGTTCGTGGAGAACCGGGAGTGCACCAGCGCGATCGCGGAGCCGAAGCGGCGGTCGGACAGGTCCGGGAAGAAGGGCTCGAGCTGGCCGGTGGTCAGCATGCCCTTGTAGACGATGGTCCGCGCGGACAGCGACGGGAAGTAGACGCCCACCTCGCGCTCGGCGCGCTTGCGCAGCACGAACGCCTTGCGGTCGAGGTCGATGCCCTTGCGCTCACCGGCGGTGACGAAGATCTGCCGGAAGACCGGCATCGTCGAGCGGGCGGTGGCGCCGAGCAGTTCGGGCGCGACCGGCACCTCGCGCCAGCCGAGGACAGTCAGGTCCTCGGCGGCGGCGATCTCCTCGATGCGGGCGACGGCGGCGTCGGCGCCGTCCTCCGGCAGGAAGGCGATGCCGACGGCGTAGCCGCCGGCCTCGGGCAGGTCGAATCCGGCCACCTCGCGGAAGAAGGCGTCGGGGACCTGGGAGAGGATCCCGGCACCGTCGCCGGAGTCCGGCTCGGAGCCGGTGGCACCACGGTGTTCGAGGTTGCGCAGGACCGTGAGGGCCTGCTCGACCAGAGCGTGGGACGCCTCGCCGGTGAGGGTGGCGACGAAACCGACGCCGCAGGCGTCGTGCTCGTTGCGGGGGTCGTACATACCCTGCGCAGCAGGGCGAGCATCCATGAACGACCAGTTCAGGCGGTCGTTCGTGGAGTGCTGGGACGGCTGGCGCGGCGTACGCATCGGCTCTCCCGTCGTCGTCATGTGGCATGTGCGAAGTGCCGAGGGACGACGCTGGCCCTCTGCGTGGTGCAAAATTTCGTGCAGGTTACATGATGGAGCGGTTCTCGGGAACCGGGATATTCCGTTCCAGCATGCGGACACCACATGGGTCGCGGCGGGATTCCGCGCCTGGCGGTGGAAGCTATGGAGACCGGGGCGGACAGATCGGTGTCCGTCGGTCCGATGGCGGGAAAGGGCTTCTTCGCCCGACCCGCGGGGCACGCCGCCGGCCTCATTGCCCACAGCGCTTACGGCTCATGCCCAATGGTCATGCGGCCGAAACCCACACGTTACGACTACTTATGCGGCCCAACGCATAAGTGCGAGTCGCATTATCCTACGGCCGTTCCGAACAGTGCGCCCAGGGCGTACGTCACACCGGCCGCCGCGCCACCGAGGGCGAGCTGCCGCAGGCCGCTGTACCACCAGCTCCGCGCCGTCACCTTGGCCACCACCGCGCCGCACAGGAAGAGTCCGAGCAGCGCCAGCAGCACGGCGGGCCACAGGCTGCTCGCGCCGAGCAGGTAGGGCAGCACGGGCAGCAGGGCGCCCAGCGCGAAGGAGCCGAAGCTGGACACGGCGGCGACGGCGGGCGAGGGCAGGTCGCCGGGGTCGATGCCGAGTTCCTCGCGGGCGTGGATCTCCAGCGCCTGCTCGGGGTCCCTGGACAGCTGCCGGGCGACCTCACGGGCCAGGTGGGGCTCGACGCCGCGGGCCTGGTAGAGCGCGGCGAGCTCGGCCTCCTCGTCCTGGGGGTGCCTGCGCAGCTCGCGCCGCTCGACGTCGAGCTCGGCCTCGACCAGCTCGCGCTGGGAGGCGACGGAGGTGTACTCGCCGGCCGCCATGGAGAAGGCGCCGGCGGCCAGACCGGCGAGGCCGGTGAGCACGACGGTCTGCTGACCGACCGAGCCGCCGGCGACACCTGTCATCAGGGCGAGGTTGGAGACCAGTCCGTCCATCGCGCCGAACACGGCGGGGCGCAGCCAGCCGCCGTTCACGTCCCGGTGCGTGTGGTTGTCGCGGTGCGCCTCGTGCAGCGTCGCCTCGGTCTCGATGATGGCCATGCCGGTGTCCCCCAGGGTCTTCTTTGGACAAGTTCTATTCTTCGACAACACCCAACATATGCCTTCCGATTCCCTCTCGCCAGCAAGGAAAGGCTGGGCTAACCTGCGGTTTTGCGGATTTCGCTCGTTTGTGTAGAAGGGCGCACAGATGTCGACCGGGTGATGCTGAGCCCCGCGAGGCTGCGCCGGGCACCGCACCGGGGAGGGATCCGCAAAGGGCTCCGCGCCTCTCGGGGCGCCCCTGAGAGGAGAGCCGCGCATGGCGTCGACCACCCGCATCCCCTCCGTCCCGGCGCCCGGGGACGCCCTCGGGCGCCGCGAGCGGGCGCGCGGCGCCCTGCTCGGCCTGGCCGTCGGTGACGCGCTGGGCGCCCCGGCCGAGAACATGAAGCCCTCCGAGATCCGCGCACGGTGGGGCCGCGTCACGGGATACGTGGCGGAGCACCCGGCGGGCACGGACGACACCGAGTACGCGATCTTCTCGGGCCTGCTGCTGGCCCGGCACGGCTCCGCGCTCACCCCGGCGCATGTCGAGGCGGCCTGGCACGAGTGGATCGCGGACCGCGCGGAGGGCCCCTTCCGGGGCGCCGGCTTCAGCGAGCGCGGCACGCTGGAGAACCTGCGCCGGGGACTGGCAGCGCCGATCTCCGCCCAGCACCGGCACGCCTGGAGCGACGGGCTGGCGATGCGGGCGGCGCCCCACGGGGTCTTCGCGGCCGGCCGTCCCGACGAGGCGGCCCGGCTGGCGGCGATCGACGGCTCGGTCAGCCACGACGGCGAGGGCATCTACGGCGGCCAGGCGGTCGCGGCGGGCGTCGCGGCGGCGATGGCCGGAGCGCCGGTGGTCGCGGTGGTGGCCTCGGCCCTGGCGGTGGTGCCGGACGACTCCTGGACCGCCCGCTCACTGCGCCGCGCCGTCACCGCGGCCCACCTCGGCGAACGCGCGGTCCGCGCGGCGGTGGTGATCGGCGGCTACCCGTGGACCGACCTGGCCCCGGAGGCGGTCGCCCTCGCCTTCGGCGCGTACGCGGCGGCCGACGGCGACTTCGCACAGGCGGTGCTGACGGCCGTCAACATGGGCCGCGACGCCGACACCACGGCGGCGGTGGCCGGCGCCCTGGCGGGCGCGACCCGGGGCGCCGCGGCGATCCCGCCGGCCTGGTCGTCCGCCATCACCCCGGCCCGCGGCACCTGCCTCCCGACCATGGCGGGCCACCACGTCCTGGACATCGCCGACCTGCTGACGCCGGAGGAGCCCGACGCCTCGCCCCCGGCACCGGCCGACGAGACGGAGGCGCCCGCATGATCCCCCTGGCCGGGACACGACCCGCGGCCGCCGACGGCGAGGAGACCCCGCAGGGGCCACCCGCGCCCGACGGCGAAAGCAGCGCGGGTGGTGCGAGTGGGAACATCCGGGCCGCAGGCGAAGCCGAGGCCGTCGAAACCGCGCCGCGGGCAAGGATCGAGGGCCTCCTCCTCGGCCTCGCCGCGGGCGACGCCGCCGGCTGGCCGGCCGCCCGCCACCGGGCGGCAAGGATGCCCGAGTGGACGAGACGCCTCACCCGCGAACTGGACACCTTCGCCGAACAGAACGCGACGACCACCCTCCCCGTCCCCATCGCCCTCAACCAGCCCTCCGAACCCCTGCGCCTGGGCCCCTCCGACGACGCGGAATGGGCGGCCTTCGCCGCGGAGGCCGTCCTCCGCGCCGGAGACGACACCGCCTTCGGCGACCTGAGCCGGGAACGCCGCACCCGCGCGGCGATCGACCTGACCTGGAACACGGTCGCCGGTGAGATCGCCGCGGCGGCGGACCGCGCCCCCGAGACGGAGTCCGCCGTGCTCCCCCTGCGCGCCCGCATCTCCGTCCGCGCCGGTCTCGGCAACCTCGCCGCCGGCCTGCGCCCGCCCGCCACCGGCCACGACAACCCGCACTACTTCGACGACGCCGCCTGCGTCCGCGCCTGCGTCCTGGCCGTGGCCCACCCCGGCGACCCGCGGGCCGCCGCCGACCTCGCCGAGTTCGACGCCCGCTACACCCAGGACGGCGACGGCGTGCACGGTGCCCGCGCCATGGCCGCCGCCGTCTCCCTCGCGCTGACCGGCGCGGACCCGCACGCCTGCGTGGCGGCGGCCTGCGCCGAGCTGCCCGAGGACACGGAGATCGGCCGCAACGCCCGGCACGCCCTGAAGCTCGCGGCGGACGCCGACAGCGCCTTCACCCTCGTACCACCGCTGGAGCACCAGATCGTCGACCACGTCTACAGCTACGGCGTCGCCGCCGCCGAGACCGTCCCCGTCGCCCTCGCCCTCACCACCGCCGCCCACGGCCGGATCGCGGAGGCGGTCCCCGCGGCGGCCTGCCTGTCCCGGGTCGCGGACTCCGCCCCGGCGCTCGTCGGCGCCCTCACCGGCGCGCTGGGCGGCGGCGCGGCGATCCCGGCGTCCTGGAGGGAGAGCTGCCGCACCCTCTCCGGCTGCGTGCTTCCCCGGCTCACCGGCACGGACCTGGTGGAACTCGCCGGACTCCTGGAAGCCGCGCAACCGGCCCCCACGGAGGGATGATTCGGGCATGACGCGCGAAGACACAGAAAACATCGACCGGGGCCTGCCCCTGGACGAGCGGATCACCGGCGCCCTCGTCGGAGCGGCCGTCGGCGACGCCCTCGGCGGGCCGGTCGAGGGGTACTCCCCCGAGCAGATCGTCGAACGCCACGGCGGACGCGTGCACGGCGTCGTCGGCCCGTGGAACGGCGACGCGTGGCGCACCGCCCGCCCCATCGCGCCGTACCACAAGGGCGACGGCCACGTCACCGACGACACCCTGATGACCCACGCACTGGTCCGGGTGTACGCGACGGTCCGCGACCACCTGGACGCCTACGCCGTCGCCGACCACCTGGTCCCGGACCTGATGACGAACCCCCGCTGGATCCCGGAACTGGAGGCGGAGGCGCTCCCGCTGCAGCGGATCTTCCTCGCCGAGAAGTGGCTCGTGGCCCGCCTGCACTACGGCCACGTCGACCCGCGCGAGGCCGGCACCGGCAACATCGTCAACTGCGGTGCCGCGATGTACATGGCCCCGGTCGGCCTGGTCAACGCCGCCCACCCGGCCGCCGCCTACGCCGAGGCGCTGGACGTCGCGGGCGCGCACCAGTCGTCGTACGGCAGGGAGGCGGCCGGTGTCTTCGCGGCGGCCGTGGCGGCGGCGTGCGCGCCGGGCGCGACGGCGGACTCGGTCGTCGCCGCGTGTCTGTCGTCGGCGAAGGACGGCACGCGGGAGGCGATCGAGAAGGTCTGCGACGTCGCCGCGCGGCACACGGACTTCGAGTCGGCGCTGCGTCCGCTGCGGGAGGCGGTGACGCCGTACGACACGGTCGGCCCCGACTACCGTTCTCCCTCCCTGGGCGCCCGCCGCCCGTCCCGGCTGCACGCCGTCGAAGAACTCCCGGTCGCGCTGGGCATGCTGGTGGTGGCCGGCGGCGACTTCCGGCACGCGGTCCTGGGCGCGGTGAACTACGGCCGCGACTGCGACTCCATCGCCACGATGGCCGGCGCGGTGGCCGGTGCGCTCGGCTCGCCGGTGCCCGAGGGCTGGGCCAAGACGGTGGCGGAGGCCAGCCGCCTCGACCTGTGGGAACCGGCGGCCGCCCTCACCTCCGTGACCCGCGAGGTCTTCGCGCGCGACGTGGACCGCCGCCGCGCCCACGAACGGGCGTTCGCCGAGCTGGCGGGGGGAGCTCCGGAATGCTCCGCCTGACCTGGGTCCAGCCGGAGGACCTGATCGGCCACGAACTGCGCCAGGCGTCCCAGGACGGGCGCGAGCCCTCGGCCGTCGCCGCCCGCTGGCGCGCGGCGGGCGGCCCCGAAGCCCCCCTCACCGCAGGCGCCTCCCCCACCCCGGCCTCCCCCTACCTCCGCCTCCTGGCCACCGACCTCCTCGACGAACTGGCCGACCTCCCCAGCACCTTGGCGGACGACGAACCCACCGACCTGACCAGAATCAAGTCCCTCTGCCCCGACTGGCCCGGAACCGCGGACAACCGCCCCGCTCCACGCGGGCAGTCGTGCCGCTGGGGCGATGGGGGTCCCCCCGCTCGAGCGAAGCCGAGAGTGGGGGAGGGCGGGCGCGACGGCACCCCGCAGACGCCGGGCTGCGCGACCCGCCCCCGAGCAGCGCACCCCGCGGGCCTGGAAGCCGCCTGGCTCGGCAGAGCGGTCGGCTGCCTCCTGGGCAAACCGGTGGAGAAACTCCCCCTCACCGGCATCCGCCAACTCGCCCGAGCCACCGGCAACTGGCCCCTGACCACCTACTTCACCGCCCACGGCGTCCCCGAGGACCTCCTGACCAGGTACCCCTGGAACCGCCGCTCCGCGGCCACCTCCCTCGCCGAGAACATCGACGGCATGCCCGAGGACGACGACCTCAACTACCCCCTCCTCGCCCTCCTCGTCCTCCAGCGCCACGGCCGCGCCTTCACCCCCACCGACGTGGCCCGCGTCTGGCTCGACGAACTCCCCGCCGGCCGCGCCTTCACCGCCGAACGCGTCGCCTACCGCAACCTCCTCAGCGGCCTGGAACCCCCGCTGACCGCCCGCCGCCACAACCCCTTCCGCGAGTGGATCGGCGCCCTGATCCGCGCCGACGTGCACGGCTGGACCAATCCCGGCGACCCGGCCGCCGCCGCCGAGCAGGCGCACCGCGACGCCACCCTCACCCACACCGCCAACGGCGTCTACGCGGCAATGTTCACGGCCGCCGTCATCGCCACCGCCGCCACCGGCGACCACGACGTCCACGCCTGTCTGCGCACCGGCCTCACCGTCGTCCCGCCCCGCTCCCGGCTCGCCCGGGCCGTCCACCGGGCCGTACGGCTCGCGCACGAGCACACCGACTTCGACACCGTCGTCGACGTCCTGCACGACACCTACGCCGCCACCCACCACTGGGTGCACTCCGTCCCCAACACCGCCCTGATCGCCGCCGCCCTCACCCACGCCGACGGCGACTTCACCGGCTCCGTCTGCCGTGCGGTGTCCGGCGGCTGGGACACCGACTCCAACGGCGCGACGGCCGGCAGCATCGCCGCCCTGCTCGCCGGTTCGCCCCGCGCGCTCCCCGAACGCTGGACGGCCCCGCTGAAGAACCGGCTGGCCACCTCCGTCGGCGACTTCCACGGCACCGGCTTCGACACCCTGGCCCGACTGACCCACCTGGAGGCCACCCGCCCATGACCAGTCCCACCCCCGCCGATCCCCCGCTGACCGGCCTGCGCGTCCTCGACCTCGCCACCCTCTTCGCCGGCCCCCTCGCCGCGACCCTGCTCGGCGACTTCGGCGCGGAGGTCGTCAAGGTCGAGCATCCGAGGAAACCCGACCCCTCCCGCGGCCACGGCCCGTCGAAGGACGGCATCGGCCTGTGGTGGAAGGTGCTCGGCCGCAACAAGCGCACCATCACCCTCGACCTGTCCACTCCCGGCGGCCGGACCACCCTCCTCCGCCTCGCCGGGACCGCCGACGTCGTCATCGAGAACTTCCGCCCCGGCACCCTGGAGAAGTGGGACCTGGGCTGGCCCGAGCTGTCCGCCGTCAACCCCCGGCTGATCCTGGCCCGGGTCACCGGCTTCGGCCAGTTCGGCCCGTACGCCCACCGCCCGGGCTTCGGGACCCTCGCCGAGGCGATGAGCGGCTTCGCCGCGATCACCGGGGAGCCGGACGCCCCGCCGACCCTCCCCCCGTTCGGCCTGGCGGACTCCATCGCGGGCCTGGCCACGGCGTACGCGGTCATGACCGCGCTCGCCGGCCGGGACCGCACGGGAGAGGGCCAGGTCGTCGACATGGCGCTGATCGAGCCGATCCTCACCGTGCTCGGACCCCAGCCGACCTGGTACGACCAGCTGGGCCACGTCCAGCCCCGCACCGGCAACCGCTCCCAGAACAACGCGCCGCGCGGCACGTACCTCACCGCCGACGGCACCTGGGTCGCGGTCTCCACCTCGGCCCAGTCGATCGCCGAGCGCGTGATGCACCTGGTGGGCCGTCCCGACCTGATCGACGAGCCCTGGTTCGCCACCGGCGAGGACCGGGCCCGGCACGCGGACGTCCTGGACGAGGCGGTCGGCGGCTGGATCGCCCGGCACACCCGCACCGACGTGCTGGCCGCCTTCGAGAAGGCGGAGGCGGCCGTCGCCCCCGTCCAGGACGTGCGGGACGTCATGGCGGACCCGCAGTACCAGGCCCTGGACACGATCACCACGGTCGACGATCCGGAGCTGGGCCCGCTGCGCATGCAGAACGTGCTCTTCCGGCTCTCCGGCACCCCGGGCGCGATCCGCTGGGCGGGCCGCCCGCACGGCGCGGACACCGAGGAGGTCCTGACCGGGCTGGGCCTCACGCCCGACGACCTCGCGGAGCTCCGCGCGGAGGGCGCCCTGTGACGGGGGTCCCGCTGACCTGGCTGTACGCCCCCGGCGACCGTCCTCCCGTAGTGGCGAAGGCGCTCGCCTCCGGCGCCGACGTGGTGGTGATCGACCTGGAGGACGCGGTCGCCCCCGACCGCAAGGCCTACGCCCGCTCCGCCACCGCCGAGCTGCTGCGCGACCCCCAGCCGGTCCCGGTCCACGTCCGCGTCAACGCCCTGTCCGGTCCCTGGGCCCGCGCCGACCTCGCGGCCGTCGCGACCGCCCCCGGTCTGTCCGGTCTGCGCCTGCCCAAGGTGTCGTCCCCGTCCGACGTCGTACGCGTCGCCCGCCGCGCCGTGTCCGCCCACGGCGGCGCACCGCCCCTGTACGCCCTGCTGGAGACGGCCCTCGGCATCGAGCGCGCCCATGCCGTGGCCACCGCCCACCCGTCCCTGCGCGGGATCGCCATCGGGGAGGCGGACCTACGGGCCGACCTGGGCGTACGCGACGACGCGGGCCTCGACTGGTCCCGCTCCCGGGTGGTCGTCGCCGCGCGGGCGGCGGGCCTCGCCCCGCCCACCCAGTCCGTCCACCCCGACACCCGCGACCTGGCCGGCCTGGCGGCCTCCTGCGCCCACGGCCGCGCCCTGGGCTTCCTGGGCCGCGCCGCGATCCACCCCCGCCAGCTGCCGGTCATCGAGCGCGCCTACCTCCCCACGGAGGAGGAGATCGAGCGCGCGGAGACGGTCGTCAAGGCAGCGGCCATGACCCAGGGCGCCCAGGCCCTCCCCGACGGCACCTTCATCGACACAGCGGTGGTACTGGCAGCCCAGAGAACCCTGTCCCTGGCCCACAGAACCTGAGCAACTCCCCCACCGCCACGCGGGCAGTCGTGCCTCCCCCAGTGCCTTGAAGGCCTGGGAGGTACCCCCAGGGCGGCACGGGTGGGCGGTGGGGGTACCTCCCGCTCGAGCGAAGTCGAGAGTGGGGGAGGCACCCCGCAATCGCCGGGCTGCGCGACCGTCCCCCGCCCCACACACCGAGGGCGCCCGGAAAACCCGGACGCCCTCGGTGTCGTACAGCGAACCGTCAGCTCTTCTTCGCCGACCCGGCCCCGTCCTTGGCGCCCTCGGCAGAGTCCGACGACTCAGCCTCGTCCTTCTCCACGCCCTCGGCGGAGTCGCCCTCGGCCTCATCCGCCTCACCGCCGGAGGCGACCTCATCACCGGACGCACCCGGCTCCACCACGTCCTCCCGCCCCGGCCGCTTCCGCACCGACAGCACGATGTACAGCACCGCCAGCAGGAACACCAGGAGCGCCGTCCAGTTGTTCAGCCGCAGCCCGAGGATGTGATGCGCCTCGTCGACGCGCATGTACTCGATCCAGAACCGCCCCGCGCAGTACCCGGCGACGTACAGCGCGAACGCCCGTCCGTGCCCGAGCCGGAACCGCCGGTCCGCCCAGATCACCAGCAGCGCCACACCGACGCACCACAGCGACTCGTACAGGAACGTCGGGTGGTACGTGCCCGGCTCCCGCCCGTCGGCGGAGGACGTGATCTCCACGGCCCACGGCAGATCGGTGGCCCGGCCGTACAGCTCCTGGTTGAACCAGTTGCCCCAGCGTCCGATCGCCTGGGCGAAGGCGATGCCCGGCGCGACGGCGTCGGCGTAGGCGGGCAGCGGGACGCCCCGGCGGCGGCAGCCGATCCAGGCGCCCAGCGCACCGAACGCGATCGCGCCCCAGATGCCGAGGCCGCCCTCCCAGATCTTGAAGGCGTCCACCCAGTCCCGGCCCTCGCTGAAGTACAGCTGGTAGTCCGTGATCACGTGGTAGAGCCGGCCGCCGATCAAGCCGAAGGGCACGGCCCAGACAGCGATGTCGGCCACCGTGCCGGCCCGCCCGCCCCGGGCGATCCAGCGCTTGTTGCCGAGCCAGACGGCAACGAAGACGCCGATGATGATGCAGAACGCGTAGCCGCGCAGCGGAACGGGGCCGAGGTACAGCACTCCGCTCGACGGGCTGGGAATGTAGGCAAGTTCCATGGCAGGGTCGACGCTACCGTGCCGGACCGGCCGCACGGCAGGCGGTCCGGCTACGGCTCCATAACAGGACCGCCGGACGATCGGTCCGGGGCGTCACTGTCCCTTGTCGGCCTCCTGGACCATCTGCTTGAACTTCTCGGGGGTCATCGAGCGGTCCTGGTTGATGTTCTTGCCCTCGTACATCACCGTCGGCGTGCCGGTGAAGGCGCCCTTCTGGAACGCCTCGTGGGACTTGGCGACCCAGCTGTTGTGCGTGCCGTCCTCGACGCAGGTGCGGAAGGCGGGGGTGTCGAGTCCGTCGACCTTGCCGGCCAGCTCGATCAGCCTGTCGTCGTCGGCGAAGGCGTCGTCGCTCTCCATCGGCTGGTTCTCGAACAGCACGTCGTGGTACGCGGCGAACTTCCCGGCGTCCTGGGCACAGGCGGCGGCGTTGGCCGCGTTGCGGGAGCCCGTGCCTCCCATGCCGTTGTCGATCAGCGTGACCAGGTGGTACTCCACCTTCAGTTGGCCGGAGTCGGTCAGCTCGTGGATGGTGGGGCTGTAGTTCTGTTCGAAGACCTTGCAGGCCGGGCAGCGGAAGTCCTCCCACACCTCGAGGGTGGCCTTGGCGCTCTCCTTGCCGACCGGGATGGCGAGGCCGTCCTTGCCCAGGGCCCCGGAGGGCGCCACGACGGGACCGGCCGCCTCGGTCTCGTCGTCCCCGCCCGAATTGGCGGCGACGACGCCGATCACCGCCGCGAGCCCCAGGACGCAGAGCACGCTCGCGCCCACGATCAGGGCGCGGCGCCGCTTCTCCGCCGTCCTCTGCTTCTCACGCTCGACCGCCATCCGCTCCCGGGCGGTGCGCTTTCCCTCACGGTTCTTCTCGCTCACACCCCGCAGAACGAACCGGGGAGGCGCACCGCGCCTCCCCGGTCCCAGGTCCACCCGTACGAGGGACCCGTATGACTACCTGCGGACACCCCGGTCGGTCACACCTGCCGGCGTACCCCCTCGGCCAGGTCACCGGCGAGCGCGCGCACGGCCTCGACGCCGGCCGCGTCGTCGGGGGCGTCCAGCATCCGCTTGACGAAGGCGGAACCGACGATCACGCCGTCGGCGAAGCCGGCGACCTCGGCGGCCTGGGCGGCGTTGGAGACGCCGAGGCCGATGCAGACCGGGATGTCGGTGGTGGCGCGGGTGCGCCGCACCAGGTCCTCGGCCTGCGCGCCGACCGACTCGCGGGTGCCGGTGACGCCCATCAGGGAGGCGGCGTAGACGAAGCCGCTGCCGGCCGCGGTGATCTCGGCGAGCCGCTCGTCCTTGCTGCTGGGCGCGACCACGAAGACGGTGGCGAGCCCGTGCTTCTCCGCGTGCTCCCGCCACAGCGCCGACTCCTGCACGGGCAGGTCGGGCAGGATGCACCCGGCGCCGCCCGCCTCGGCGAGCTCGGCGGTGAACCGCTCGACGCCGTAGCGGTCGATGGGGTTCCAGTAGGTCATGACGAGGATCGGCTTGCCGGTGGCCGCGTGGGCCTCGCGGACCGTGCGCATCACGTCGGCGATCCTCACGCCGCCGCGCAGGGCGATGTCGTCGGCGGTCTGGATGACCGGGCCGTCCAGGACGGGGTCGCTGTGCGGCAGCCCCACCTCGACGACGTCGGCGCCGCCGTCCAGGGCGGCCTTGACCGCCTCGATGCCGCCGTCCACGGTCGGGAACCCGGCCGGGAGGTAGGCGATGAGGGCGGAGCGGCCCTCGGCCTTCGCCGCGGCGAGGGTGTCGTCCAGCAGCCGCACGTTCCCGCTCACTTGGCGTCCCCCTCGATCTCGGCGGTGCCGGCCTCGTCGGCGGCGACCTCGGCGTCGGTGTCGTACAGCCCGAAGTAGCGGGCGGCGGTGTCCATGTCCTTGTCGCCGCGGCCGGACAGGTTGACCACGATCAGCCCGTCCGTGCCCAGCTCCCGGCCGACCTCCAGGGCGCCGGCGAGGGCGTGGGCGCTCTCGATGGCCGGGATGATGCCCTCGGTGCGCGACAGCAGGCGCAGGGCCTGCATGGCGGCGTCGTCGGTGACCGCGCGGTACTCGCCGCGGCCGCTGTCCTTGAGGTAGGAGTGCTCGGGTCCGATGCCCGGGTAGTCCAGGCCGGCCGAAATCGAGTACGGCTCGGTGATCTGGCCCTCGTCGTCCTGGAGGACGTAGGACCGGGAGCCGTGCAGGATGCCGGGCTCGCCCGTGGTGAGGGTGGCCGCGTGCTCGCCGCTCTCGATGCCGTGTCCGGCCGGCTCGCAGCCGATGAGGCGTACGCCGGTGTCCGGGATGAAGGCGTGGAAGAGGCCGATGGCGTTGGAGCCGCCGCCGACGCAGGCGATCGCGGCGTCGGGCAGGCGTCCGGCGCGCTCCAGGAGCTGGCGGCGGGCCTCGACGCCGATGACGCGGTGGAAGTCGCGCACCATCGCCGGGAAGGGGTGCGGGCCGGCGACCGTGCCGAAGAGGTAGTGGGTGCGGTCGACGTTGGCGACCCAGTCGCGGAACGCCTCGTTGATGGCGTCCTTCAGGGTGCGGCTGCCGGACTTCACCGCGATGACCTCGGCGCCGAGCATCCGCATCCGGGCCACGTTGAGGGCCTGGCGCTGCGTGTCGATCTCGCCCATGTAGATCGTGCAGTCGAGGCCGAAGAGGGCGCAGGCGGTGGCGGTGGCCACGCCGTGCTGGCCGGCGCCGGTCTCGGCGATGACGCGGGTCTTGCCCATGCGCTTGGTGAGGAGGGCCTGGCCGAGCACGTTGTTGATCTTGTGTGAGCCGGTGTGGTTCAGGTCCTCGCGCTTGAGGAAGATCCGGGCTCCGCCGGCGTGTTCGGCGAAACGGGGGACCTCGGTGAGCGCGCTCGGGCGGCCGGTGTAGTCGGCCAGGAGGTCGTCGAGTTCCCGGGCGAACTCGGGGTCGGACTTGGCCTTGTCGTACTCGACGGCGACCTCGTCGACCGCCGCGACGAGGGCCTCGGGGATGAACTTGCCGCCGAAGGCGCCGAAGTAGCCTTCGGCGGTGGGGACGTGACCCTCCGGGTCGGGGATGAAGAAGTTGCTGGGCATGCGGGTACCTCACGGTAAGTGTGTCGGGGCACTTTTCGCCGTGGGGGCGGGGGTTGCCGGGCCGCTGCGGGCCCGTCGTGGCTCGTCGCGCTCACGCGACGGAGTCGCGTATCCGGTACAGCCCCGCGCCCCTAAGGAGCAGGGCGCTGCCATCGCATGCCGTTGACCTGCCCGGGTTCGTCACCGATCACGTACCGGACTCGGCGGCCGTGGACCCTGCGTGCCGGGGCGCGGCAGCCGCGTGGACGGCAGCCTCTCGCCAGGCGCGCGTACGGGTCCCTGGACGCCAGGGTGATCGGGACGGTCATCGGGGTCAGCCTACCGGGGCTGGATCAGCCGCGGCCATGCCGCAGTGCCGGGTGCTCGCCCGCCGCCACCAGGTCGGAGACGGCCGTCTTCGGGTCCTTGCCGGTGACCAGGGACTCGCCGACCAGGACGGCGTCGGCACCGGCGTTGGCGTAGGCGATGAGGTCGTGCGGCCCGCGGACGCCGGACTCGGCGACCTTGACCAGGGTGTCGGGGATCTCGGGGGCGACCCGCTCGAAGGTGCCGCGGTCGACCTCGAGGGTCTTGAGGTTGCGGGCGTTGACGCCGATGACCTTGGCGCCCGCGTCGACCGCGCGCTCGACCTCGTCCTCGTCGTGCACCTCGACGAGCGGGGTGAGACCGATGGAGTGGGCGCGCTCGATCAGCGACTCCAGGGCCGGCTGGTCGAGGGCCGCGACGATCAGCAGCGCGAGGTCGGCGCCGTACGCGCGGGCCTCCCAGAGCTGGTACGACGTGACGATGAAGTCCTTGCGCAGCACGGGGATGTCCACGCGCGCGCGGACGGCCTCCAGGTCGGCCAGCGAGCCGCCGAAGCGGCGCTGTTCGGTGAGGACGGAGATGACGGCCGCGCCGCCCGCCTCGTAGTCGGCGGCGAGTCCCGCCGGGTCCGCGATCGCGGCCAGCGCGCCCTTGGACGGGCTGGAGCGCTTGACCTCGCAGATCACCTTGACGCCGTCGCCGCGCAGGGCGGCCGCGCCGTCCTTGGCCGCGGGAGCCTTCGCCGCACGCTCCTTGAGCTCGTCGAGGCTGACGCGCGCCTGCCGCTCCGCGAGGTCGGCACGGACTCCCTCGATGATCTCGTCGAGCACACTCACGCGAGCGGCCCCCTTCCTGACGGACGGTCTTCACTGGTCACTGCGATGGTATCCGCAGCGGGGCGGATGCCCCGCATCCAGGTTGGCGTCGCTTCTCCCACCTGGACTTTCGCCTGCCGGTCAGGGATGCAGCCAGCCACCGAACGGCAGGTTCCGGACCACCGTGAAAGCCAGCAGCAGCGCTCCCAGGGACCACAGGAGCACCGGCGGCGGATCGATCCGCGGCGGCGGCCCGCCGCGCACCGCGCGGACCACCCAGACGGTCCACAGCACGGCGCAGACGGCGTAGCCGAGGACGGCGGGCGCGTTGGCCTGGAGGGCGGCCGGGAGGTCGCCGTGGACGACGGCGTGCGCGCTGCGCAGTCCGCCGCAGCCGGGGCAGTACAGGCCGGTGAGGCGCAGCAGCGGGCAGGCGGGGTAGTGGCCGGGCTCGTTGGGGTCCACGGCCCCGACGTAGGCAAAGGCCCCGGCCGCGGCGGCGAGCAGCCCGGCGGGGACGGCCAGCCGGGCGGCCCGGCCGGGGGGCGCGCCGGGGATGGGAGCTTTCACGCCGTGCATTGTGCCCCGGACGCGGCTCGGGGGCGGCTCCGGCGCCGTGCCGGGCCCGCCCCCGTGCGGAGTGCTCCGCGGTGCTCAGCCCTCGGCGCGGGCCGGCGTGCGGTCGCCGGTGACCTGGTGCACGGGGTGGTTGCTCTTCGGCTGGCCCATGCCCATCGCGCGCATGACGGCGCCGACGACACCGCCGAGGAGGACGAGGCCCATGCTGGCCCAGAAGCCCACGGGCTGGTCCATCACCATGAAGGCGCCCCCGGCGCAGAAACCGATGAAGGCGATGATGACACCGGTCCAGGCGGCCGGGGTGTGACCGTGGCTGCTGCCCGCCATTGCTTGCTCCTCGTTGCTGTGTACGTGTCTGAGCAGACGCTCGGTCTCATTGTCCCGCACCCGCGCGCCGACGGTGAGCGGGGGTGCGGCGCGCGGTCGCGCGGTCACGCGCCCGTCGGGTCCTCGCCCCGGTCCAGGGCCTTCCAGAGGTCCTCCGGACGGTCGGGGTCGACGGACACGGGCCTGCGGCGCGGGCGCGGCGCGCCGCCCCGTTCGTAGCGGCCGGACATGGCCGGCCAGAGGCGGCCGTAGCGCAGGGCGAGCAGGCCGGCCAGCAGCAGCAGGACACCGCCCACGGCGGCCACGTACGGCCACGCGGTGTGGCTGAGGGCGTCCACGGTCGCGGAGGTGTCCCCCGACACCTGGGCCGCCTTCTCGTCGAGCGCCCCGCTGTCCGACGCCCCGAGCAGCGCCGCCGCCACCGTGCCCGCTCCGGACAGCGCCAGCAGCGCCGCGACGACGAGGCGGCCGGCCCGGCGCACGGCGAACACCGCGACCAGCGCGGCCAGCCCCACGACGGCCAGGGCGGCGGGCACGCCCGTGACGTCGCTCCCCTTCGCGGTCAGGGGGAACGCGCCGCCGGCCACCGTGGCGGTGCCCTCCGACCACTGCTGCCGGGTGGCGAGCAGGGCCACGGCCGCGCCCAGGGCGCCGCACAGCAGGGCGACGGCAAGGCTGAGGCGGCCGCCGCGGGCGGAGCCGGCGGCCTCGGAACGGGGGGTGGGTACAGCAGTCACGCCCTCCACTATCGCCTGAACCCCGGGTGAACCGACACCCGGGGTTCGCCTCGGACGCCCCTCAGGCCGTTCCCAGCCGGTTCGCGGTGTGCACCGCGCGCAGCACCGCCGCCGCCTTGTTGCGGCACTCGGTGTCCTCCGCGACCGGGTCGGAGTCGGCCACGATCCCCGCTCCGGCCTGCACGTACGCGGTGCCGTCCCGCAGCAGCGCGGTACGGATCGCGATCGCGGTGTCGGAGTCGCCCGCGAAGTCGAGGTAGCCGACGCAGCCGCCGTACAGCCCGCGCCGGGACGGCTCGAGTTCGTCGATGATCTGCAGCGCGCGGGGCTTGGGCGCGCCGGAGAGGGTGCCGGCCGGGAAGCAGGCGGTGAGCACGTCGAACGCGGTGCGGCCGGCGGCGACCCGGCCGGTGACCGTCGAGACGATGTGCATGACGTGCGAGTACCGCTCGACGGACATGAAGTCGACGACCTCGACGGATCCGGGGTCACAGACCCGGCCGAGGTCGTTGCGCCCGAGGTCGACGAGCATCAGGTGCTCCGCGCGCTCCTTGGGATCGGCGAGCAGTTCGTCGCCGAGGGCCTGGTCCTCCTGCGGGGTGGCGCCGCGGTGCCGGGTGCCGGCGATGGGGTGGACCATGGCCCGCCCGTCCTCGACCTTCACCAGCGCCTCGGGGGACGAGCCGACGACGTCGAAGCCGTCGAAGCGGAACAGGTACATGTACGGGGACGGGTTGGTGGCCCGCAGCACCCGGTAGACGTCGAGGGCGCTCGCCGTGCACGGCGTCTCGAACCGCTGGGAGGGGACGACCTGGAAGGCCTCCCCCGCGCGGATGCGTTCCTTGATGTCCTCCACGGCCCGCCGGAAGTCGGGGCCGCCCCACAGCTCGGTGTACTCGGGCAGCTCGGAGGGCGGCAGCACGGCGGGCGGCTGGGCCACCGCGCGGGTGAGGTCGGCCTCCATGGCGTCGAGCCGGGCCACGGCGTCGGCGTACGCCTCGTCGACGCCGGTCTCCAGGTCGTTGTGGTTGATCGCGTTGGCGATCAGCCAGACGGCGCCCTCCCAGTGGTCCATGACGGCGAGGTCGCTGGTGAGCAGCATGGTCAGCTCGGGGAGCCTCAGGTCGTCCCGCTCGCCGGGGCCGACCTTCTCCAGGCGGCGCACGATGTCGTAGCCGAGGTAGCCGACCAGACCGCCCGTGAAGGGCGGCAGGCCCAGGTCGTGGGCGAGGTCGCGCGGGGTGTGCAGGGCCTGCAGGGTGGCGCGCAGCGCGGCGAGCGGGTCGCCGTCCACGGGGACGCCGACGGGCGGGGTGCCCTCCCAGTGCGCCTGGCCGTCGCGTTCGGTGAGGGCGGCGGCGCTGCGGACCCCGACGAAGGAGTACCGGGACCAGGACCTGCCGTTCTCGGCGGACTCCAGCAGGAAGGTGCCGGGGCGCTCGGCGGCGAGTTTGCGGTAGAGCGCCACCGGGGTGTCGCCGTCGGCGAGGAGCTTGCGGGTGACCGGGATGACCCGGCGGTCGGTGGCGAGCTTGCGGAACGTCTCGAGGTCCATGGCGGCAGACCTTACTGATCCGGGCCGGGGGCGTCCGCCACCGCCAGGACGTCGGCGTCGAAGCAGGTGCGGGCGCCGGTGTGGCAGGCGGCGCCCACCTGGTCGACCTTGACCAGCACGGTGTCCGCGTCGCAGTCGAGGGCGACCGACTTGACCCACTGGAAGTGGCCGGAGGTGTCGCCCTTGACCCAGTACTCCCGGCGGCTGCGCGACCAGTAGGTGCAGCGGCCGGTGGTGAGCGTGCGGTGCAGCGCCTCGTCGTCCATCCAGCCCAGCATCAGCACCTCTCCGGTGTCGTACTGCTGGGCGATGGCGGGCAGGAGGCCGTCGGAGCTGCGCTTGAGCCGCGCGGCGATCTCCGGGTCGAGGCGGCTGGGCCGGGGCGTGCTGGTCATGCGGACCATTGTGCCGCGCGGAGCCGGTGCCCCCGCGCGGACGTCCACTGATTGGAAGCAGTGGCGCGCTGGGGGTGCCCCCAGGCCGTTCAGGCACTGGGGGAGGCTCGTTGAGGGACGGGGGTCGGGTGACGGGTGGGCGGACCCTCCGCCTGGCCGTAGGCTGGCTCGCATGTCGACCCATGCCAAGCGTGAACGACTTCTCCTGGCCGATCTGCTGGAGACCGCGGGTCCCGAGGCCCCGACCCTGTGCGAGGGCTGGACGGCCCGGGACCTCGCCGCCCACGTGGTGGTGCGCGAGCGCCGCCCCGACGCGGCCGGCGGCATGCTGGTCAAGCAGCTGGCGGCGCGTCTGGAGCGGGTGATGGCGGAGTTCGCCGCCAAGCCGTACGAGGAGCTGGTCCAGCTGATCCGGACGGGTCCGCCGCGCTTCTCGCCCTTCTCGCTCAAGCAGGTCGACGAGCTGTCGAACGTCGTCGAGTTCTACGTCCACACGGAGGACGTGCGCCGCGCCCGGCCCGACTGGACGCCGCGCGAGCTCGACCCGGTGTTCCAGGACGTCCTGTGGTCGCGGCTCGAGCGCTCCGCCCGGCTGATGGGCCGCGGGGCGCCGACGGGCCTGGTGCTGCGCCGTCCGGACGGCCGGACGGTGGTGGCGCACCGCGGCACCCCGGTGGTCACGGTGATCGGGGAGCCGTCCGAGCTGGTGCTGTTCGCCTACGGCCGGCAGAGCGCCGCCAAGGTCGCTCTGGAGGGCGACGAGAACGCGATCGCGAAGCTGCGCGAGACCAAACAGCTCGGCATCTGATCCGCACCCGAAAGGCGCAGCCCGTGATCAAAGTGGCCATGACCAGCGTGTACGTCGACGACGTGGCGAAGGCGCACGCCTTCTACACCGATGTCCTCGGCTTCGAGACCCGTACCCACATGGATCTGGGCGGCGGCACGCTGTTCGTCACCGTGGGCGCGAAGGAGGGCGCCCAGCGGGACCTGGAGCTACTGCTGGAGCCGGGGCAGGGGCCCATAGCGGAGCCGTACCGCAGGGCGGTGCGCGAGGCGGGGCTGCCCGCGATCGTGTTCTCCGTGGACGACCTCCGCGCGGAGTTCGAACGGCTCCGCGGGGAGGGCGTCCACTTCGTCCAGGACCCGCAGGAGCAGGGTCCGGTGCTCGCCGCCGTCCTGGACGACACGGTCGGCAATCTCGTCCAGCTGGCCCAGCCGACCGGCTGAGCCTCACCGCACCGGGTGACCGGCGCCCCGCAGCGTCTCCTTGACCTGGCCGATGCGCAGGTCGCCGAAGTGGAAGACGGAGGCGGCCAGCACGGCGTCCGCGCCCGCCGCGACCGCGGGCGGGAAGTCGGCCAGCTTCCCGGCGCCGCCGGAGGCGATCACCGGGACGGTGACGTGCTCCCGGACGGCGGTGATCATCTCCAGGTCGTAGCCGTCCTTGGTGCCGTCGGCGTCCATGGAGTTGAGCAGGATCTCGCCCGCGCCCAGCTCGGCGGCCCGGTGCGCCCACTCCACGGCGTCCATGCCGGTGCCGCGGCGACCGCCGTGCGTGGTGACCTCGAAGGTCCCGGACCCGGTGCGGCGGGCGTCCACCGACAGCACCAGGACCTGCCGTCCGAAGCGTTCGGCGATCTCGCGGATGAGCTCGGGCCGGGCGATGGCCGCCGTGTTGACGCCCACCTTGTCGGCACCCGCGCGGAGCAGCTTGTCCACGTCCTCGGCGGTGCGGACGCCGCCGCCCACGGTGAGCGGGATGAACACCTGCTCGGCGGTGCGGCGCACCACGTCGTACGTCGTCTCGCGGTTGCCGGACGAGGCGGTGATGTCCAGGAACGTCAGCTCGTCGGCGCCCTCGGCGTCGTACACCTTGGCCATCTCGACGGGGTCGCCCGCGTCGCGCAGGTTCTGGAAGTTGACGCCCTTGACGACCCGGCCGTTGTCCACGTCCAGGCAGGGGATGACTCGGACCGCCAGGGTCATGAGGTCACGGCTCCTCTGAATGCTTCGAGTTCCACTGAGACCAGCACGCGCGAGTCGACGAAGCCCTCGACCACCAGCAGGGTGGTGACCGGGCGCACCGCGTCGAACAGCTCCTTGTGGGCGCGTCCGGCCGCGTCGACGTCCCGCGCGTGGGCGAGGTGGAGGCGCGTGCGGATCACGGACTCGATGCCGAGCCCGAACTCGCCGATCGCCTCCAGCGCGCTGGTGAAGGCCACCTTGGCCTGCTCGTACGGGTCGCCCTCCCCGTACAGCACATCGCCCCGGAACGCGGTCGTGCCCGCCACCAGGACGCGGTCACCCGCCGCCACGGCACGTGCGGAGCCGAGGGTCTCCTCCCAGGGATTCGTGCCCTGCACGCGCCGTACGGCATCGGATGTCATCGGGCTGTGTCCTTTTTCAAGAGGTGGCCTCCAGGGCCTCTTCCAGGGTGAACGCCTTGGCGTACAGGGCCTTCCCGACGATGGCGCCCTCGACACCGAGCGGGACGAGCCCGGCGATGGCGCGCAGGTCGTCCAGGGAGGAGACGCCCCCGGAGGCGACCACCGGGCGGTCGGTGGCGGCGCAGACGTTCTTCAGCAGCTCCAGGTTGGGGCCCTGGAGGGTGCCGTCCTTGGCGATGTCGGTGACGACGTAGCGGGCGCAGCCCTCCTTGTTCAGGCGCTCCAGCGTCTCGTAGAGGTCGCCGCCGTCGCGGGTCCAGCCGCGTCCGCGCAGGGTGGTGCCGCGTACGTCGAGGCCGACGGCGATCTTGTCGCCGTGCTCGGCGATGACCCGGGCCACCCACTCGGGGGTCTCCAGGGCGGCGGTGCCGAGGTTGACCCGGGTGCAGCCGGTGGCGAGGGCGGCGGCGAGGGTGTCGTCGTCGCGGATGCCGCCGGACAGCTCCACCTTGATGTCCATGGCCCCGGCGACCTCGGCGATCAGCGCGCGGTTGTCGCCGGTGCCGAACGCGGCGTCCAGGTCGACCAGGTGCAGCCACTCGGCGCCCGAGCGCTGCCAGGCGAGGGCGGCCTCGAGGGGGGAGCCGTACGAGGTTTCCGTCCCGGACTCGCCGTGCACCAGGCGCACGGCCTGGCCGTCGCGGACGTCGACGGCGGGGAGGAGTTCGAGCTTGGCCATGTCTCTACAGGGTTCCGATCCAGTTGGTGAGGAGCTGGGCACCGGCGTCGCCGGACTTCTCGGGGTGGAACTGGGTGGCCCACAGGGCGCCGTTCTCCACGGCCGCCACGAAGGGCTTGCCGTGCGTGGACCAGGTGACCAGCGGGGCGCGCATCGCCGGGTTCGTCGTCTCCAGCGTCCAGTCGTGGACGGCGTAGGAGTGCACGAAGTAGAAGCGGGCGTCCGCGTCGAGGCCGGCGAACAGCTCGGAGCCGGCCGGGGCGTCCACGGTGTTCCAGCCCATGTGGGGCACGATCTCGGCCTGGAGCGGCTCCACCGAACCGGGCCACTCGTCGAGGCCCTCGGACTCCACGCCGTGCTCGATGCCCCGCGCGAAGAGGATCTGCATGCCGACGCAGATGCCCATCACCGGGCGGCCGCCGGACAGCCTGCGGTCGACGATCCAGTCGCCGCGCGCCTCCTTCAGGCCCTGCATGCAGGCGGCGAAGGCGCCGACGCCGGGCACCAGCAGCCCGTCGGCGTTCATGGCCGCGTCGAAGTCGCGGGTGATCTCGACGTCGGCCCCCGCGCGGGCGAGGGCGCGCTCGGCGGAGCGGACGTTGCCGAAGCCGTAGTCGAAGACCACGACCTTCTTGGTGGTGCTCAAGGGTTCACACCTCCAGCCTCAGGAGCCCCGTGCCGAGACACATCACGGCGCCGATGGAGAGCAGCACGATGAGGCTCGTGGGCATCTTCTGCTTGACGAAGGAGATGATCCCGCCGACGAAGAACAGGCCGACGACGATCAGGACGGTGGACAGACCGTTCATGCCTACAGCGCGCCCTTCGTGGAGGGCAGGATGCCGGCCGCGCGGGGGTCGCGCTCGGAGGCGTAGCGCAGGGCGCGGGCGAGGGCCTTGAACTGGCACTCCACGATGTGGTGCGCGTTGCGCCCGTAGGGCACGTGCACGTGCAGCGCGATCTGGGCCTGGGCGACGAAGGACTCCAGGATGTGCCGGGTCATCGTCACGTCGTACTCGCCGATCATCGGCGCCATGTTCTCGGGCTCGGTGTGCACGAGGTAGGGGCGGCCGGACAGGTCGACGGTGACCTGGGCGAGGGACTCGTCCAGCGGGACCGTGCAGTTGCCGAAGCGGTAGATGCCCACCTTGTCGCCGAGCGCCTGCTTGAAGGCGGCGCCGAGCGCGAGGGCGGTGTCCTCGATGGTGTGGTGGGAGTCGATGTGCAGGTCGCCCTCGGTCTTCACGGTCAGGTCGAACAGACCGTGCCGGCCGAGCTGGTCGAGCATGTGGTCGTAGAAGCCGACCCCGGTGGAGATCTCGGTCTTCCCAGTGCCGTCGAGGTCGATCTCGACGAGGACGGACGTCTCCTTGGTGGTGCGTTCCACGCGTCCTACGCGGGTCATGCGCTCTGCTCCTTCTTGAAGTCACGTACCGCGTCGAGGAACGCGTCGTTTTCGGCCGGGGTGCCCGCGGTGACCCGCAGCCATCCCGGTACGCCGTTGTCCCGGACCAGGACGCCCCGGTCGAGGATCGCGCGCCAGGCCGCGTGGGAGTCCTCGAACCTGCCGAACTGGACGAAGTTCGCGTCGGACTCGGTGACGTCGTAGCCGAGGGCGCGCAGTTCGGCGACCAGCCGGTCGCGCTCGGCCTTCAGCTGCTCGACGTACTTCAGCAGCGTGTCGGTGTGTTCGAGGGCCGCCAGCGCGGTCGCCTGGGTGACCGCCGAGAGGTGGTACGGCAGCCGGACCAGCTGGACGGCGTCGACGACCGCCGGGTGCGCGGCGAGGTAGCCGAGGCGCAGGCCCGCCGCGCCGAACGCCTTCGACATGGTGCGGGAGACGACCAGGTGGGGCCGTCCGTCGAGCAGCCGGAGCAGCGAGTCGCCGTGGCTGAACTCGATGTACGCCTCGTCCACGACCACCATCGACGGCTTGGCCGCCTGGGCGGCCTCGTACAGCGCGAGGACCGTCTCCGGCGGGACCGCGTTGCCGGTGGGGTTGTTGGGGGTGGTGACGAAGACGACGTCGGGCCGGTGCTCGGCGATCGCCTTCTCCGCGGCGGCGAGGTCGATCGTGAAGTCCTCGTTGCGGGGCCCGGAGATCCAGCCGGTGCCGGTGCCGCGCGAGATCAGGCCGTGCATCGAGTACGACGGTTCGAAGCCGATGGCGGTGCGGCCCGGTCCGCCGAAGGTCTGCAGCAGTTGCTGGATGACCTCGTTGGAGCCGTTGGCGGCCCACACGTTCTCGACGGCGACCGGGTGGCCGGCCGTCTTCGTCAGGTACTCGGCCAGCCTGGTGCGCAGTTCGACCGCGTCCCGGTCGGGGTAGCGGTTGAGGTGCCGGGCGGCCTCGCGGACCCGCTCGGTGATCCGCTCGACCAGCGGTTCGGGCAGCGGGTAGGGGTTCTCGTTGGTGTTCAGCCGTACGGGGACGTCCAGCTGGGGCGCGCCGTAGGGGGACTTGCCGCGCAGCTCGTCCCGTACGGGGAGGTCGTCGATTCCGAAGCTCACTTGTTCTCAGGCACCTTCCAGCCGAACCTCGCCTTGATCGCCGCGCCGTGCGCGGGCAGGTCCTCCGCCTCCGCCAGCGTGACCACGTGGTGCGCGACCTCGGCCAGCGCGTCCTCGGTGTAGTCGACGATGTGGATGCCGCGCAGGAAGGACTGCACGGACAGGCCCGAGGAGTGGCAGGCGCAGCCGCCGGTGGGCAGCACGTGGTTGGAGCCGGCCGCGTAGTCGCCGAGGGAGACCGGGGACCAGGGACCGATAAAAATCGCGCCCGCGTTGCGCACCCGGTCGGCGAGGGCGGCGGCGTCGGCGGTCTGGATCTCCAGGTGCTCGGCGCCGTAGGCGTCGACGACCCGCAGGCCCTCCTCGACGCTGTCGACCAGGACGATCGCGGACTGGCGGCCGGACAGGGCCGGGACGATCCGCTCGTCGATGTGCTTGCTGACCTCGACCTGCGCTTCCAGCTCCTTCTCCACCGCGTCCGCGAGCTCCGCGGAGTCGGTGACCAGGACGGCGGCGGCCAGCGGGTCGTGCTCGGCCTGGCTGATCAGGTCGGCGGCCACGTGCACCGGGTCGGCGGTGGAGTCCGCGAGGACCGCGATCTCGGTCGGCCCGGCCTCGGCGTCGATGCCGATCTTCCCGGTGAAGTAGCGCTTGGCGGCGGCGACCCAGATGTTGCCGGGGCCGGTGACCATGTTCGCGGGCGGGCAGGACTCGGTGCCGTACGCGAACATCGCGACGGCGGTGGCGCCGCCGGCCGCGTAGACCTCGTCGACGCCGAGCAGGGCGCAGGCGGCGAGGATCGTCGGGTGCGGCAGGCCGCCGAACTCGGCCTGGGCCGGGGAGGCGAGCGCGAGGGACGGGACGCCGGCCTCCTGGGCGGGCACCACGTTCATGATCACGGAGGACGGGTAGACGGCCCTGCCGCCGGGCGCGTACAGGCCCACGCGGTCGACCGGGACCCACTTCTCGGTGACCGTGCCGCCGGGCACGACCTGGGTGGTGTGGGTGGTGCGGCGCTGCGCGCGGTGGACGAGCCGGGCGCGGCGGATGGACTCCTCCAGGGCCGCGCGCACGGCCGGGTCGAGTTCCTCCAGCGCGCGCTCGAGGGCGGCGGCTGGGACCCGTACCCGGTCGAGCCGGACGCCGTCGAACCGCTCGGCGAAGTCGATCAGCGCCGCGTCGCCCCGATGATGCACGTCCTCGCAGATGGGCCGCACCTTTTCCAGGGCGGCCGCGACGTCGAAGTCGGCTCGGGGCAGCAGGTCGCGCAGGGCGGGGCCCTCGGGGAGGGCGTCGCCGCGCAGATCGATTCGGGAGATCACGTGCTCAATTCTCTCAGACCCGCGCGGTGGGCCGTCCGGCCGTTCCAATGGCTGATACGACCCACCCGTGGTGACGGTCCGCACACACATCCGAGATCCCCTTCACTTTCCGTGTTCAAGCGGTCACCCCACCGGGCATGAACGGTTGTACGAAGGGACGAACCGACGAGTACGTGAGGAGGAGGGGAGTTCCGTGACCGAGGGGGTGGGACCGGGCGGCGGAGAGCCACCGGAGGACCTGACCGCCACGGAGGCCGGGATGTGGCAGGCCTTCCGCAACGGCAGCGTGTACGACCTGAGCAGCGGGGACACGGTCGTCGACGATCCGCACGGAGGACATCCGTGGGGTCCCGAGCGGACGGTCCGGGCCCGTGTCGTGTGCTGGCTGCTGCTGGACGGGCCGCCCGCGCTGGCCGGCCGGGTCTCGTCGCTGAAGCTGGTCGGGGTGCAGATCAGCGGCGCGCTGGACCTGGCGGGCGGCACGGTGGTGCCGTACCTGGAGATGCGGGCCTGCCGTTTCGAGCGGGACGTGCTGCTGCCGGAGGCCCGCTTCACGACCGTGCGGATGGTGGACTGCTCGATACCGCGCCTGGAGGCGGCCCGGCTGCACACCGAGGGCGATCTGCATCTGCCGCGCTGCCGGTTCCTGGGCGGCATACGGCTCACCGACGCGCGGATCGGTACGGATCTGCTGCTCAACCAGGCGATCGTGCACCGGGACCGCAGTGGCCGCTCGATGGCGGCCGACGGCATGAACGTCGGCCAGGACCTGCAGGCGGAGATGCTGGAGTCGCACGGCGAGCTGAGCCTGCGCAGCGCGACGATAGGCGTCTCGCTGAGCCTGCGCGGGGCCCGGCTGGACAACCCGTACACCCGGCTCGCGCTGAACGCGCCGCAGCTGACCGTGGAGCGCTCGCTGTACCTGACCCCGGCCGGGGTGGGCGCCCAGGCGCGCAGCGGGATGACACCGGCGCGCGGGACGCGGATCCAGCGGTTCGAGTGCCGGGGCGGGGTGCGCCTTGACGACGGGCGGTTCGGGGACGCGGTCGACTTCGAGGGGGCCCGGTTCACCTTCACCGACGAGCAGGAGCTGTCGCTGCGCCGGGTGCAGACGCCGGAGCTGCGCTTCCTCGGGGACCGGCCGGTGCGCGGCAGGGTCGTGCTGTCGGGGGCGCGGGTGGTCAACCTGATGGACCGGGCGGACAGCTGGCCCGGCCCCGGCCGGCTGCACATGGGCGGCTTCACCTACGAGAACCTGGTGCCGCGCGGGCCGTTCCCGCTGGCGCTGCGGCTGCGCTGGGTGGACGCGGCGAGCGCCGAGTACAACCCGGAACCGTACGAGCGGCTGGCCGCCGTGCTGCGGGAGGGCGGGGAGGACGAGGACGCCCGCGAGGTGCTGCTCGCCAAGCAGCGCCGGCGCCGCGAGAGCCTGCCGATCGCGGCCAAGCTGTGGGGTCACGTACAGGACTGGACGGTCGCCTACGGATACCGGCCGGGCCGGGCCGCGGTGTGGATGGCGGTCCTGTGGGCGGGCGGTTCGCTGGCCTTCGCGCGTGCCGATCCTCCGCCCCTCAAGAGCGGTGAGCACCCCGCGTGGAACCCGCCCCTGTTCACCCTGGACCTGCTGCTGCCGGTGATCGACCTCGGCCAGGTCGGCTTCTGGCAGCTGCGCGGCGGCTGGCAGTGGCTGTCGGCCGCGTTCGTCCTGCTGGGCTGGATCCTGGCGACGACGGTGGCAGCGGGGGCGACGCGGACCCTGCGGCGTACGTAGCGATGGACGTGCGTCGCGATGGACGTGGCCGGGTACGCGGCGACCTCCGTGACCACCGGTGACCGGGGGGCGTGAGAGGCCCGCGCAAGGTGAAAAGCACTCTGCTTTTTGCCGGGCCTTGACCGAGCCCCGTACAACCTTCCACGACTTCCGTGTCGCCTCTGGCGCCGCTGTGACCTGCGGTCTTTCAATGGTCGACACCATGGCTCTGCTGCACGGGTTCACCCGTACCTCCCGGGTGCGAGGAAAGACGACGGGCGCCACGTCCCCCGTCCCCGTCGTGCTGCCCGCCGACGACGAGGTGCTGCTCGACGCACCCGACGATCTGCTGGGCCCGGCGCTGGTCGGGGCCGCGGGCGGTGACCACGCGCCCGCCGCCGGACTGCTCGCCGTCACCCGGCGCACCGGCGCCTGGGAGCACCGCGACCGGTACGTGCGGCGGCTGGCCGCCTTCGCGCGCTCGCGCCCCGAGTGGCTGGACACCTGGCGCGCCCGCGACCCGCGCGACCCCGACGGGCTGCTGGTGGACACCCAGCGGGCGGTGGACCGCGCCTGGGGCTCACCGGCCCGGGCCGAGCTGCTGCGCGAGGTGAGCCCGCTGATCACGGCCGCCGCCCGGGCGGACAACCGCGATCCGGTGCCCTGGCGGCTCGCCCTGGACCACGCCCGTGGCGCACGCGCCGGGCACACGTACTTCGAGGAGCTGTGGGAGGCGGCGGTCCGGCGGGCCCCGCACCACCACGGCTGTCATGTGGCGGCCCTGCGCTACCTGGCGTCCTCGTGGCACGGCTCGCACCACGAGTGCTTCACCTTCGCGGACCTGGCCGCGCAGGACGCGCCGGAGGACTCGCTCACCCAGGCGCTGCCGCTGCGGGCGGCGTTCGGCTACCTGACCGACCGCTGCGGTCCCGAGGTGGCGCGCGAACGGCTCGAGGCGGCGGCCGACCGCGCCGTGGCCCTGTCCGCCCGGCTGCCGGCGGGCCAGCCCTGGCCGGCCGAGCTGCGCAATCTGCTGACGTACGTCCTGGTCCGGCTGGGACGCCGGCGGGACGCCCTGGAGCAGCTGCGGCTGACCGGCCCGTACGCGACCTCCTTCCCCTGGGACCGGGACGCGGACGACCCGCTCGGCCGGTTCCTGGAGGTCCGTCAGGGCGTGTGCGCGGCGGTCGCGTCCGGCTCTCCCGAGCCGGGTCCCGGCTCCCCGGCACCGGTCCTCGACCGGCCGAGGAATGAGCGGGGAGGTCGACTCCGCTTCGGCGACCATTAGGCTCTTGGCTCGTGACGACCGTCCGGCTCCCGCTCTTCCCCCTGAACACGGTGCTGTTCCCGGGGCTCGTGCTTCCGCTCAACGTCTTCGAGGAGCGCTATCGCGCCATGATGCGCGAGCTGCTGAAGACCCCGGAGGACGAGCCGCGCCGGTTCGCCGTCGTGGCGATCCGCGACGGGCACGAGGTGGCGCCGAGCGCGCCCGGCATGCCCGATCCGACGGCCGTGCCCGCACGCGGCCCGGCGGCGGGCTTCGGCACCGATCCGCTGCGCGCCTTCCACAAGGTGGCCTGTGTCGCCGACGCGGCGACGATCCGGGAGCGGGCCGACGGCACCTTCGAGGTGCTGGCGACCGGTACGACCCGGGTGCGGCTGCTGTCCGTCGACGCCTCGGGGCCGTATCTGACGGCCGAGTCGGAGCCGCTGGCCGAGGATCCCGGCGACGGGGCGGGGGCGCTGGCCGAGGGGGTGCTGCGGTCCTTCCGCCAGTACCAGAAGCGGCTGGCGGGGGCGCGGGAACGGTCGCTGACGACCGGCGCGGACCTGCCGGACGAGCCGGGTGTGGTCTCCTATCTGGTCGCGGCCGCGATGATGCTGGACACGCCGACGAAGCAGCGGCTGCTCCAGGCGCCGGACACCGCGTCCCGGCTCCGTGACGAGCTGAGGCTGCTGCGCGCGGAGACGGCCGTCATCCGTCATCTGCCGTCGCTGCCGGCCGCGGAGCTGACACGCGGTCCGACGAGTCTCAACTGACGTACGAATCACTGGGGGTACAGGCGGGGATGGCGAAGAAGTCCAAGAAGCAGCAGCAGTCGGGAGGCACGCCCGCGACGGTGGCGCTCACCGCGGCCGGGGTGCCGTTCACGGTGCACTCCTACGACCACGACCCCTCCCACCCGTCCTACGGCGAGGAGGCGGCCGAGGCGATGGGGGTCTCACCGGACCGGGTCTTCAAGACGCTGGTGGCGGACGTCGACGGCGCGTTGACGGTGGCGGTGGTGCCGGTGGCGGGGCAGCTGGACCTGAAGGCCCTCGCGGCGGCGGTGGGCGGCAAGCGGGCCGCGATGGCCGACCCGGCACTGGCGGAACGCACCACGGGCTACGTCCGCGGCGGCATCTCCCCCCTGGGCCAGCGCAAGAAACTCCCCACGGTCCTGGACGAGTCGGCCACCACGCACACCACGATCTGCGTCTCAGCGGGCCGCCGAGGCCTGGAGGTGGAGCTCTCCCCCGACGACCTGACCACCCTGACATCGGCCACCCTGGCCCCCATCGGCCGCCCGTAGCGCCCCGCCGTACCCGCGGGCAGGCACAGCCGCACCGCTCGGCCGTACCCGCGGGCAATCGTGCCGCAGGGCGGCACGGGCGGGCGCGACGGCACCCCGCAAGCGCCGGGCAGCGCGACCCGCCCCCCGGCCGGCACCCACATGGGGCACCCGGCGACCTACGCCCCCGGCACCCCGTACGCCCCCGCAGGGAACTGCTCCGGATCCCGCGGCCCGAACAGCCCCGTCAGCCCCAGATGCAGCACCAGCGCCGCGAACGGCCACGCCAGCAGCGCCCCCTTCGCACTCAGCGTCAACGGCGCGTCGAACGGGACCCCCTCGCCCACGCTCCTCGCCTGGGCGAGCACGTCCGAAGCCGGCCCCAGCCACACCCCGAGCCGCCAGGCCAGCACCGACCCCAGCAGCCCGCCGACCGCCAGCGCCACCACCAACGGCACGCCCCCACGCCTCCGCACCAGGAACACGGCGAGCGCGCTCACCGCGCCGAACCCCAGCGCGAGCAGCGTGAACGTGCCGTCCACCCCGATGCCCTGCTCACCCTCGGAGTCCTTGAGGTACACGACCCAGTTGTCGCCGACCACGTCACCCACGTACGGCACGCGCGGCGCCAGCCACCACCACAGCACCCCGAGCAGCACCCCGCCGAGCGCCACCGCCACCGCGGTCACGGCGGCCTCACGTATCTCCGCCTTCATCCCGGGGCCGTCCTGTTCGTCCCACCCGCCGTGCCGCGGGTCCCCGGCGTGCCCGGTCCCGTCCGCGTGCGGAGCCGTGGCCGCCGTCCGCCCGTCGGACGGCGGCTGCCACACGTCCCGCGCGGAACGCTCGTGCGGAGGGGGTGGTGGTGTCAGAGGTGCGCTCACCCTGCCATCGTGCCAGGCCCGGCTGTGCGGCGCGTCACCGGACGGCTGCCCTGCGGTACGCCCAGGTCGCGACGGCCAGCGAGATCACGCCGACGCCCCCGCACACGGCGAGGTCACCGAGTACGCGCGCCCAGTCGGGATGCGGTCCGAAGGTCCGTGCGAAGGCCTCGACGCCGTACGTCGACGGCAGCAGGTCCCGGGCGAGACGCACCGCTTCCGGCATCCGCTCCGCCGGCAGCACACCGAGCAGCAGTGCGGCCGACATGCCGAGCTGGCCCAGCAGCGTGGCCAGCTCCGCACGGGGCGCGAGCAGGCCGAGCGCCGCACCGAGTCCGGCGAGCGCGGCCCCGGCGAGCGGGATCACGGCGGCCAGCACCCACAGGTGCGCCAGGGGCAGCCCGAACAGCACGCACCCGAAGACGGCGGTCACCACGGTCCCCGGCACGGTGAACGAGGCGTACGCGCCCGCCGCGCCCAGCACCACCGCCGCCGGCGGCACCGGCAGCGTCGCGTAGTGGTCGAGCCCGCCGCTGGCCCGCAGCTGCCCGAAGTACTGGGCGAGCAGGTTCAGCGCGACGAAGGCGACGACCAGGACCGCCGAGCCGGCGACCACCGCCTGCGCCTCGCCGCCGCCGTCCACGACCCCGCGCATCAGGACCATGATCCCGACCGACTGGAAGGTCGCCACGAACAGCAGCGGTATCCGCGCGACCCGGGCCCGGGACAGCTGCGCCCGGTACACGGCCGCCAGCGACGGCCACAGCCGTGCCCGGGGGCCGAGCTCGGCTGCTTCCGGCGCGGCCTCCTCCACGGCCAGGGCGCCGCCCGGCAGGACATCGGCGGGTACGACACTCACGTCGTGCTGCTCCCCTTCGTTCGGAGGTTCGCCCGGAACCACTGCGGCCCTGTTCCGTACGGATGCCGCGGCCCGTGTGCTCACGCCTTCACCAGTCCCTGTCGTACGGCGCCGCCCAGGGCCAGGTAGACGTCCTCCAGGCTGGGCGTGGCCAGCGTGAAGTCGTCCAGCGCGGCGAAGGCGGCCCCGCCGGTGACGGTGGCGACGACCGTACGGGCCTCCTCGGGCGCGAGCCGCAGGGTCCAGCGGCGGCCCGACTCGACGACCCGGTCCCGCAGCGCGGCGACCTCGGGGACGTGCAGGGGTGCCGCCTCGCGCCACACCAGATCGACCCGGACCTCGCCGGCGACCCGCTCCTTGAGGCCGGCCGGGCTGTCGCAGGCGATGACCCGGCCCCGGTCGAGCACGGCGACCCGGTCGAGCACGGTCTCGGCCTCGATGACGTTGTGGGTGACCAGCAGCACGGTGGTGCCGTGCTCGGCGCGGCGCCGGTCGACGGCGGACCACACCGCGCGCCGGGCCACCGGGTCCATGCCGGTGGTGGGCTCGTCCAGGACGAGCAGGGGGCGGGCCCCCACCAGCGCGGCGGCGAAGCAGGCCAGCCGGCGCTGGCCGCCGGAGAGCTTCTTCAGCGGGCGCCCGGCGAGCGGGGCGAGCCCCAGTTCGTCCAGGACGTCGTCCCGCTCGGCCCGCGCCCGGCGCGCGTCGAGCCCGCGCAGCCGGCCGGTGGTCTCGGCGGCGAGGGACACGGTCAGCTCGTCGAGGGCGCTGGACTCCTGGCCGAGGTAGGCGAGGATGCGCGCGGCGCGCTCGGGGTGGCGCACGATGTCGTGGCCGAGTATGTCCACGCTGCCGCTGTCGGGCCGCATCAGGCCGGTCAGCTGGCGTACCAGGGTGGACTTGCCGGCGCCGTTCGGGCCGAGCAGTCCGAAGATCTCGCCGCGCCGGATGTCGAGCCCCACGTCGTCGGTGGCCCGGACCTCGGGCGCCGCGGGGACCCCGCGCCGGCCGCGCACCGCCGGATAGGTCTTGGTCAGCCCGCGCACCGCACACACGACGTCACCACCGTGCCGGAATCCCTGTGCCGCGCGCGTACTCACAAGGGACGAGCCTACGGGGTCCACGACCCCGACCCGCCCTCGGGTCACCCCGGTGCCCACAAACCCGCCCCGACCACCCACCGGACCGTCAAGCCGGCCCTGCCGCGGCCACGGCCCGCCTCTCGCCCCCCGAGCCGGGACAGCACCCCCGCGCGCCAGGGCCGTGTCCCACCTTCCGGCCCACCGAGCCGGATGGTGGGTGGGCGCAGGCCGGGAGCCCCCCGGCGGGGGCGCGGGGACGGCGCCCCGGGGGCGCGGGGACGGCGCCCCGGGGGTGCGGAGCCGCGCACCGCCCGCTCACTCCCCGGCGGGAGCCCGTTCCGTACCGGTGCGCAGGTCCAGCTCCCGCCAGAAGCCCGCCCGGATGGCGTAACGGTCACGTTCGTCGATCTGGTCGTCCTTGTGGGCGAGCAGACCGAAACGGGCCGCGTACCGCAGCAGCTCGCCGTCGACGCGGTGCGGGATGCGGGGGTACATGCCGGACAGCTTCTGGATGTGGCCCTGGTCGCCGAGCCGCTCCACCCAGCGCCGGGCGAAGACCTGCCCCACCTCGAAGGGGTCCCCGCCGACGGTGGTGATGTCCTCCTCGCGGTCGGCCCACCGCTGCTCCGCCGTGGTCAGCTGGGCGAGCGTCGGCATGGAGGCCGCCTCCGGCGGCTCGGCGGCCGGCCGGTCGACCCAGCCCTTGTCGGAGGACCAGCGCAGGGTGGCGGAGGCGGGCTGCTGGGGCGGGTGCGGACCGGGGCCGCGCAGTGCGGCCAGGTCCTTGGGGGTGGGTACGCCCTTGGCCGTGGACGCCCGCTCGGCGGTGCCGTTGTGCCCGGCGGCGGCAGGGTGCCGCGGCTCCTGGACGGTCCGCTCGGCCGTCGCGCCGAGCGCGGACTCCGGCAGCGGGGCGGAGAGGATCGCGGCGATCTCGGGCCGTGGCACGGGCGGCGGGGCGCACACCCCGGTCTGCTCCTTGGCCCGTACGGCCCGGGTGATCCACGCCCGGTCCAGCACCCGGCGCTCGTCGGCCTCGGCGACCAGGTCCTCGGACTGGTTGTAGTCGCCGTCGGCGGCCTGCACGGCCCACAGGTGGACGGCGACGCCGTGTTCCTTGGCGGCCATCATGCCGGGCAGCAGGTCGCCGTCCCCGGTGACCAGGACGATGTCGGAACAGGCGCGGTTGCGGGCCAGTTCGGTCAGCTCGGCGTGCATCGCGGCGTCGACGCCCTTCTGCGCCCAGCGGCCGTCGCTGCGGGTCAGCGCCCCCAGCCGGACGGTGACCCGGGGCATCACGCGCAGCCTGCGGTGCTCGGGCTGCGGGACGCGGTCGGGGGCGCCGTCGAACCAGTAGATGCGCAGCAGCGGCTGACGCGTCTCGGACTCGGCGCGCTCCCGCAGCCCCTGGATGAGGGCCGCGTGGTCGACGGTGATGCGGGATCGCGAGGGCTCCCCGGCGAGGAGACTGGCGGCGGCCCCCAGCAGATACCCGGCGTCCACCAGGACGATGCAGCGGTCCACGCGGTCCACCCTCTTTCCGGGAGGTTTGCTTCGGGCTTGCTTCGAGTCTGCCCGACCACGCCGGGGTTAACGGCCCGAACTCGATCTTCGGCGTGGCGTTTCCACACTTCTCCCCCGATCACCCCGGTCACACACGGTAATTGTCCGACATGCGCCCGTTATCGGGCCATGTGAATCTGGTCCCGGCCCTGGCCCCTAGTCCCCCACAGGAGGCACCACCATGGCCAAGAACAAGAACCGTGACCGTAAGCAGCCGCAGGCCCAACGCGCCCAGCGGGCGGCCCAGCCGTCCACGATGGAGACGCCGGACGAGCAGCGCACCACCCAGGTCGTACCCGGCGAGGTCGGCCAGGGCAAGGGCCGGCAGAAGCGCTTCGGCCACAACTGACATCCGCACGGCGGGCCGTCACGGCCCGGGCACATGAAGAGGGGCGCACCCACCGCAGGGTGCGCCCCTCACGCGCGTGTGCCGGACGGCGCTAGCCCGCCAGGCAGGACGGTCCGAGGAGGACCTTCAGATCGCCGAACAGGGCCGGGTCCGGCTTCACCCGGTGCCGGTCCAGGCGCAGCACCGTCGTCTTCGTCGGCCCCTGGAGCTTGATCCGCACCTCGCTGTCGCCCTTGTGGTGGGTGAGGATCTCACCGAGCCGGCTGACCATCGGCGGGGTCACGCGGGTGGCCGGGATGGTGAGCACCACGGGCGCGTTGGTGCCGGCGTTGGACAGGTCGGGGACCATCAGCTCCATCGCGACCAGCCGCGGCACGTCCTCCCGCTTGTCGAGCCGGCCCTTGACGAACACCACGGCGTCCTCGACGAGTTGCGTCGAGACGAGCTGGTACGTCGCCGGGAAGAACATGCACTCGATGGAGCCCGCGAGGTCCTCCACGGTGGCGATCGCCCAGGCGTTGCCCTGCTTGGTCATCTTGCGCTGCAGGCCCGAGATGATGCCGCCGATGGTGACCACCGCGCCGTCGCCGAAGTCACCGCCGGTGAGCTGGGAGATGCCCGCGTCGGCCTTGTCGGACAGCACGTGCTCCAGGCCGAACAGCGGGTGGTCGGAGACGTAGAGCCCGAGCATCTCGCGCTCCTGGGCGAGCAGGTACGTCTTGTCCCACTCGTCGTCGGTGAAGGTGACGTCGAGGCCGAAGCCGGGCTCGCTGGTCTCCTCCTCGCCCATGCCGCCGAAGAGGTCGAACTGTCCCTCGGCCTCCTTGCGCTTGACCGCGACCACGTTGTCGATCATCGGCTCGTACTGCGCGGTGAGGCCCTTGCGGGTGTGCCCCAGGGTGTCGAAGGCGCCGGCCTTGATCAGCGACTCCGTGGTGCGCTTGTTGCAGGCGACCGCGTCGACCTTGTCGAGGTAGTCGGGGAAGGAGGCGTACTTCCCCTTGGCCTTGCGGCTCTTGATGATCGACTCGACCACGTTCGTGCCGACGTTCCGCACGGCCTCCAGGCCGAAGAGGATCACGTCGTCGCCCTGGGCGGCGAAGTTGTGCACCGACTCGTTGACGTTCGGCGGGAGCACCTTGATGCCCATGCGGCGGCACTCGTTGAGGTAGATCGCCGACTTGTCCTTGTCGTCCTTCACCGAGGTGAGCAGCGCGGCCATGTACTCGGCGGGGTGGTTCGCCTTGAGGTAGGCGGTCCAGTACGACACCAGTCCGTACGCGGCGGAGTGCGCCTTGTTGAAGGCGTAGCCGGCGAACGGCACCAGCACGTCCCAGAGGGCCTGGATGGCCTCGTCGCTGTAGCCGTTCTTGCGGGCGCCGGCCTGGAAGATGGTGAAGTTCTTCGCCAGCTCCTCGGGCTTCTTCTTGCCCATCACGCGGCGGAGGATGTCGGCCTCGCCGAGCGAGTAGCCGGCGATGATCTGGGCGGCCTTCTGCACCTGCTCCTGGTAGACGATCAGGCCGTAGGTGACGTCCAGGACCTCCTTGAGCGGCGCCTCCAGCTCGGGGTGGATGGGCGTGATGTCCTGCTGGCCGTTCTTGCGCAGGGCGTAGTTGGTGTGCGAGTTCATGCCCATCGGGCCCGGCCGGTACAGGGCCGACACGGCGGAGATGTCCTCGAAGTTGTCCGGCTTCATCAGCCGGAGCAGGGAGCGCATCGGGCCGCCGTCGAACTGGAACACGCCGAGCGTGTCTCCGCGCTGGAGCAGCTCGAAGGTCGTGGGGTCGTCCAGGGGCAGCGACAGCAGGTCGATGTCGATGCCCTTGTTGGCCTTCACCATCTTGACGGCGTCGTCCATGATGGTCAGGTTGCGCAGGCCCAGGAAGTCCATCTTCAGCAGGCCGAGCGACTCGCAGCTCGGGTAGTCCCACTGCGTGATGGTCACGCCGTCGGTGTGCCTGACCCAGACGGGCACGTGGTCGGTGATGGTCTCGCTGGACATGATCACGCCGGCGGCGTGCACGCCCATCTGCCGGACCAGGCCCTCGACGCCCTTGGCGGTGTCGATGACCTTCTTCACGTCCGGCTCGTTCTCGTACATCCCGCGGATCTCGCCGGCCTCGGAGTACCGGGGGTGGTTCGGGTCCGTGATGCCGGAGAGCGGGATGCCCTTGCCCAGGACGTCGGCCGGCATCGCCTTGGTGAGCCGGTCGCCCATCGCGTACGGGTAGCCCAGCACGCGCGCGGAGTCCTTGATGGCGTTCTTGGCCTTGATGGTGCCGTAGGTGCCGATCATGGCGACCTTGTCGGCGCCGTACTTCTCCGTCACGTACCTGATCACCTCGACGCGCCTGCGCTCGTCGAAGTCGATGTCGACGTCGGGCATCGAGATGCGCTCGGGGTTGAGGAACCGCTCGAAGATCAGGCCGTGCGGGATCGGGTCGAGGTCGGTGATGCCGAGGGCGTAGGCGACGATCGAGCCGGCCGCGGAGCCACGGCCGGGGCCGACGGCGATGCCCTGCTTCTTCGCCCACATGATGAAGTCGGCGACGACGAGGAAGTAGCCGGGGAAGCCCATCGAGATGATGGTGTCCATCTCGTACTCGACCTGCTTCATGCGGTCGTCCGGGATGCCGTCCGGGAAGCGGCGCTCCATGCCCCGCATGGTCTCCTCGCGGAACCAGCTGACCTCGGTGTACCCCTCCGGGATGTCGAACTTCGGCATCAGGTCGCGCTTGACGAACATGCCCGTGGTGTCGACCATCTCGGCGATCAGCCGGGTGTTGGCGCAGCCCTGCTGCCAGGCGTCCGAGGAGTCGATGGCGTACATCTCGTCGGTGGACTTGAGGTAGTAGCCGGTGCCGTCGAACTTGAAGCGGTCGGGGTCGGAGAGGTTCTTGCCGGTCTGGATGCACAGCAGCGCGTCGTGGGCGCCCGCCTCGTGCGCGTACGTGTAGTGCGAGTCGTTGGTGACCAGCGGGGGGATGCCGAGCTTCCTGCCGATCTCCAGCAGGCCGTCGCGGACCCGGTGCTCGATCTCGATGCCGTGGTCCATCAGCTCCAGGAAGTAGCGGTCCTTGCCGAAGATGTCCTGGTAGTCGGCGGCGGCCTTGAGGGCCTCGTCGAAGTGGCCGAGGCGCAGCCGGGTCTGCACCTCGCCGGAGGGGCAGCCGGTGGAGGCGACGATGCCCTCCGACCACTTCGCGATGGTCTCCTTGTCCATCCGGGGCCACTTCTGCAGCCAGCCCTCGGCGTACGCGTCGGAGGAGAGCCGGAAGAGGTTGTGCAGGCCGGTGCTGTTCACCGCCCACATCGTCTTGTGGGTGTAACCGCCGGAACCGGAGACGTCGTCCCGCTTCTGGTGCGGCTGGCCCCACTGGATCTTGCGCTTGTTGCGCCGGGACTCGGGCGCGACGTACGCCTCGATCCCGATGATCGGGGTGACCCCGGCCTTCTGCGCGGTGTGGAAGAAGTCGTACGCCCCGTGCAGGTTGCCGTGGTCGGACATGGCGATGTGCGTCATGCCCATCTCATTGCAGGCGTTGAACATGTCCTTGAGCCGCGCGGCACCGTCCAGCAGCGAGTACTGGGTGTGGACGTGCAGGTGCGTGAACGGCGGCTTTGACACGGTGCGGCCTCCAAGGAGAACACTCGGCGACGGGCGGGCGGACAGTCCGGGGGACAGCGTCGAAGTCTATGCCCCGGCACTGACACGCGGAGCGCGTCCCGGCGTACCTTCGGGCGGTGTCGCGGGCACTCCCGTGACCCGTCACACGTTAGGCAGGGGACGGGCCAGCCGTCCCGAAAGATCCCGCACCTGGAGGCACAAAGCGATGTCGGTACCGCAGCTCAACGACGAGCACCGCGGTGAGGAGATCCTCGCCGTCCTCGACACCGCCTTCGGCGAGCTCCTGGCCGCCGACCCGGCCGCGTTCCGGGTGAAGTTCCGCAAGATGGCGGCCTCGGCGTTCGCCTTCTACCGCGGGACGGCGTGCCTCTTCTACCACGATCTGGACGCGGAGAAGCGGGGCGGCCCGTATCTGGACGACCGGACGTCCCGGGTGTGGATCCACGGCGATCTGCACGCGGAGAACTTCGGCACGTACATGGATTCGAACGGCCGCCTGGTCTTCAACGTCAACGACTTCGACGAGGCCTACGTCGGCCCCTTCACCTGGGACCTCAAGCGCTTCGCCGCCTCCGTGGCGCTGGTCGGCTACGCGAAGGCGCTCAGCGACGAGCAGATCACCGAGCTGGTCACGATCTACGCGACCGCCTACCGGGAGCGGATCCACGCGCTGGCCACCGGCGCGAAGAGCGACGAGGTGCCGCCGTTCACCCTGGACACCGCCCAGGGCCCGCTGCTCGACGCGCTGCGCGACGCCCGCTCGCTGACCCGGTTCGGGCTGCTGGACTCGATGACCGAGATCCGCGACTTCGAGCGCCGCTTCGCCGCCGGCGGCGGCGCGATCGAGCTGGACGCCGCCACCCGCTACAAGGTGCTCGCCGCCTTCGACGGCTATCTGGAGACGCTGCCGGACGCCTCCCTGGCCCGCCCGGACTCCTACCGGGTGAAGGACGTCGTGGGCCGCCGCGGCATCGGCATCGGCTCCGCCGGGCTGCCGTCGTACAACATCCTCCTGGAGGGCCACAGCGACGCCCTGGAGAACGACGTGGTGATCTACGTCAAGCAGGCCCAGACCCCGGCCGTCTCCCGGCACATCCCCGACCAGGCCATCCGGGACTACTTCCAGCACGAGGGGCACCGCACGGTGATCTCCCAGCGCGCCCTCCAGGCGCACGCCGACCCGTGGCTGGGCTGGACCGAGCTGGACGGCGCGGGCCAGCTGGTCGCCGAGGTCTCGCCGTACGCCGTGGACCTGGACTGGGGCGACATCGACGAGCCGGAGGAGATCGCCCAGGTCGTCGCCGACCTCGGCCGGGCCACGGCCACGATGCACGCGGCGGCGGACGACACCTCCGGCGAGTCCCTGGTGCCGTTCTCCACCGAGCGCGCCATCGACGCCGCGATCGCCGCCGACGAGGACTCCCTGGCCCCCCTCCTGGTCGACTTCGCGCACGGCTACGGCGCCCGCGCCCGCGCCGACCACCAGATCTTCCTGGACCTGTTCCGCAACGGCAGGATTCCGGGACTCTGAGGATCCGCCCGTCCACAGGGACCCTTTAGGGACCCTTTACCGGAGCACGTGACACACTCTTCACCGCCATGGACATATCCGGAACCCAGCTCAGAGCCGTACGCGCGGCGCTGTTCACGGCCGTCGTCGTGACGCTCAGCACCGCGTCGCACGTGCTGCTGTCCGGGGTTCCGCTGCCGCTGAACACGGTGGCCGCGATCGCCGCCGCCGTGTTCGGGCTGGCGTACGCCCTGGCGGGGCGGGAGCGTTCCTTCGGGCGGATCGCCGCCCTGCTGATCCCGCTGGAGCTGGCCGCCGACACCGTCTTCACCACCGGCCAGCACGTCTGCTACGGCCGGATGGGCGGTCCGGTGGCGGGCCCGCTGCGCTCCGTCGGCTTCGACGTGCTGTGCGGCGACGGCACCAGTGTGGGCGCGCCGCTCGCCCGGGCCACCGGGCACGCCGCCGAGGGCGGCGACCGGCTGGCGGCCCTGCTGGCGCAGGCCGACCCGGCGACCGCCTGGGCGCTGCTCGGCGCGCACCTCGGGGTCGGCCTGCTGGCCGCCGCCTGGCTGCGCCGCGGCGAGCGGGCGCTGGCCCAGCTGCTGGGCGCGGTGACGGCCACGACGTTCCGGCCGCTGCTGCTCGCGGTCGCCGCGGTGACCGTGCGCCGGGCCCCGGAGGTCCTCCGTCCGGCCCACCCGGTCCGCCGTACCGCCACGGTCCGGACCCTGCTCCTCGCGCACTCCCTGGGGCGTCGCGGACCGCCGTGCTCCCGCACCTTCGCCTGAGGCGACCCCGCCCCCGCGAATCCCCCGAGCACCAGCAGTCCCCCTACGTATCCCGCACACGACCGTGTGCGCGTCCCCCGTGGAGACATCACCATGAGCAAGCGGAACAGCCAGGCGGCGAAGTCGGCGGCCCGAGAGCGGCTGCGCGTGGAGCGCGAGCGCCAGGCCAAGAAGGCGAAGGTCAGGCGGCAGCTCATCGTCGCCGCCTCGATCGTCGGCGTACTGGCCGCGGCCGGCGGCATCGGCTACGCGGTCGTCCAGGCCAACCAGCCCGACCACTGGGAGTCCGCGAAGGACGCCAAGCTCGTCAAGCCGGCCAACACCAGCGGCAAGAACGGCACGACCGTCGTCATCGGCGAGTCCGACGCGAAGAAGACCCTCGAGCTGTACGAGGACCCGCGCTGCCCGGTCTGCGCCTCCTTCGAGCAGACGGTCGGCGAGACCATCGAGAAGGACGTCGAGGACGGCAAGTACAAGGTCCGCTTCATAGGCGCCTCGTTCCTCGACCGCAACCTGACCGGCGAGGGCTCCAAGAACGCCCTGAGCGCCCTGGGCGCCGCGCTGAACGTCAGCCCCGAGGCGTTCCTCGCCTACAAGGGCGCGCTCTACTCGGCCGAGTACCACCCCGAGGAGTCGGACGACAAGTTCGCGGACGACGCGTACCTGATCAAGGTCGCCAACTCGGTCGACGCCCTGAAGGACAACAAGGAGTTCCAGACGGCCGTGAAGGACGGCACCTACGACAAGTGGGCGCTGGAGATGTCCGACGTGTTCGACGACAGCGAGGCCCAGGGCACGCCGACGCTGATGATGGACGGCAAGAAGCTCACCGGCTCCGACGGCCAGAACGCGCCCATGACGGTGGACGAGTTCAACACGGCGGTCGACGCGGCCCTCAAGGCCTGAACCCTGGCCGGCTGACGGCGCGCTGAAGAGCGGGCGAACTTTCACGGGTTCGCCCGCTCTCGCGTGTACCTGTCAGTAACCTGATCGGCTGTGACCAGTCGACAGAGATCATCCGAGAGCGCCGTTCCCGCCACCGCGGACACCAACTCCCTCGCGCCGCGCCGTCGTACGGTCGTCAGGGCAGCCGCCGCCACCGCGATGCTGGCCGGACCGCTCGCCGCCGCCCCGCCCGCGCGCGCCGCGACCGCGCAGGCGCCCGCCTTCCTGCACGGCGTGGCCTCCGGCGACCCGCTGCCGGACGGCATCCTGCTGTGGACCCGGGTGACGCCGGTGCCGGAGGCGATACCCGGCTCCGGGCTCGGCCCGGACACCGAGGTGGGCTGGACCGTCGCCCGGGACAAGGCGTTCACCGACGTCGTGGCGAGGGGTTCGACGCTCGCCACCGCCGCCTCCGACCACACCGTCAAGGCGGACGTCCGCGGCCTGCGGCCGGCCACCGACTACTGGTTCCGCTTCTCCGCCGGCACCGCCGACTCGCCCGTCGCCCGCACCCGCACCGCCCCGGCCGCCGACGCCGCCGTGACCAACCTGCGCTTCGGTGTGGTCTCCTGCTCCAACTGGGAGGCCGGCCACTTCTCGGCGTACCGCCATCTCGCGGCCCGCTCCGACCTGGACGCCTGGCTGCACCTGGGCGACTACCTCTACGAATACGCCGCCGGTGAGTACGGCACCCGCGGCGGGGCCGTCCGCCCGCACACGCCCGCGCACGAGATCGTCACCCTCGCCGACTACCGCGCCCGGCACGGCCAGTACAAGACCGACCCCGACCTCCAGGCCCTGCACCACAGGGCGCCGGCCATCGCCATCTGGGACGACCACGAGATCGCCAACGACACCTGGTCGGGCGGCGCCGAGAACCACACCGAGGGCGCGGAGGGCACCTGGGCGGCCCGCCAGGCCGCCGCCAAGCAGGCCTACTTCGAGTGGATGCCGGTACGGCCCGCGATCGCCGGCACCACCTACCGCCGGCTGCGCTTCGGCAAGCTGGCCGACCTCTCGCTCCTCGACCTGCGCTCCTTCCGTTCCCAGCAGGTCTCCCTCGGCGACGGCGAGGTCGACGACCCGGACCGCACGCTCACCGGGCGCGCCCAACTGGACTGGCTGAAGGCGGGACTGACGGCGTCCGACACCACCTGGCGGCTGGTCGGCACCTCGGTGATGATCTCGCCGTTCTCGGTCGGTTCCCTCCCCGCGAGCCTGCTGAAGCCGCTGGCGAAGCTGCTGGGCCTACCGCAGGAGGGGCTCGCCCTCAACACCGACCAGTGGGACGGCTACACCGACGACCGCCGCGAACTCCTCGCCCACCTGCGCGCGAACGCGATCCGCAACACGGTCTTCCTCACCGGCGACATCCACATGGCGTGGGCCAACGACGTGCCGGTGAACGCCGGCACCTATCCGCTGTCGGCCTCCGCCGCCACGGAGTTCGTCGTCACCTCGGTCACCTCCGACAACCTCGACGACATCGTGAAGGTCCCCGAGGGCACCGTCACCGCGCTCGCCGCCCCGCTGATCCGGGCCGCCAACCGGCACGTCCACTGGGTCGACACCGACCGGCACGGCTACGGCGTGCTGGACGTCACCGCCGAGCGGGCGCAGATGGACTACTACGTGCTGTCGAGCCGTACGGAGGCGGACGCCACGTCCGCGTGGGCCCGCTCCTACCGCACCCGCAGCGGCACGCAGAAGGCCGAGCGCGCCTACGACCCCGTGTAGCCCACTCCTGGAAGGGCGATTTTCGGCCATCCCCGACCGCGGGACGGGCCGTCCAGGACAGATCGCGCCGTTACAGCGGGTGGTGTGGGCCGTGAGTCGAATCCGGACACACCACCCGCCCGGTGGCCGGATCGATGACATCGAGCTCTCGGATTCCGGGCGCCGCAACGTTTCGGTATCCGCCAGGAGCCCTCATACGTACGCTTGCCCGGATATCGTCCTTTCGCGCAGACGCCTGCTCGGTACGGCCGTCGTGGCCGGAACCCTGATGCTCACTCCCCTCTCCGCGCCCACCACCGTCGCCGCGGCCGGGACCCAGGCCACCGAATGCGCCGACGACGCCCCCGCCGCGGCCCGCAAGGCCCGTCCCGGCCACGACGAGCACGCCGCCGAGCCGAACGAGATCAGCGAGGCGCGTGCCCGGGCCATGGACGCCGACCTGCGGAACAGGCTCGACAAGCTGCGCACGGCCGGCCGGAGCACCGCGGCCGCCGCCCCGGCGACCGTCCCGGTCTACTTCCACGTCATCCACGACGGCGAGACCGGCAAGCTCGGCTCCGCGGACATCACCGCCCAGCTGGACGTCCTGAACGCCGCGTACGCCGGCCAGGGCACCGGCAACACCGACTCGGGCTTCCAGTTCACGCTGGCCGGCACCGACTACACCGACAACGCCGCCTGGTACACCGTCGGCTACGGCTCGCCGGAGGAGAGAGCGATGAGGACCACCCTGCACCAGGGCGGCGCGAACGCGCTCAACTTCTACACCGCCAACATCGGCGACGGCCTCCTCGGCTGGGCCACCTTCCCCAGCGAGGCCGGCACCACCGACGTGTGAAGGGCGCCTCACGAGGAGGCGCCCCACAAGTCGGGCCACCCAGCCCACGCAGTAGAACTCCGCGTCCACCTGCGACAAGTCGTGTCGAGACCCCATCCACAACTTCGTGACTCCGCCGCCCACTTGCGGCAGCTTCCCGCTCGGCCCACTGAGCCTCGCGGCGGTCAAGCCCTGACCGCTGCTCGAAGGAAGGCCGTCGCCCTACCGTCTTCCGCCACGCCACGCCCCGCCCCGCTTTCCGCGAAATCAGCCGAGCGCACGCGGCCCGCGACACTGGGCGTCCTACCGCGCGGTCGGCTGAACCTACTGAAGGCTGTCGAGGAAGCCGAGCGCCACCCGCCAGGTGGCCTCGGCGGCCTCCTCGTCGTAGTCCGGCAGGTCGGGGTCGGTGTAGAGGTGACCCGCCCCCGCGTACCGGTACACCTCCACGTCGGCCCCGGCCCGGCCCATCCGCAGGTACCAGGCGGTGAGCCAGTCGTCGGTCTCGAACGGGTCGGGCTCGGCGACGTGCAGCTGCACCGGCAGCTCGTCCACCGAGGCGTTCTCCGCGATGTCCGACGTGCCGTGCAGGAGCAGCAGTCCGCGGGCCTTGTCGTCGCCGAGGGCCAGCGTCTGGGCGACGGAGGCGCCGAAGGAGAACCCCGCGTACACCAGCCCCCGCTCGGAGTAGGGCGCGGCGGCCAGCACGGCCCGCTTCAGCAGCTCGTCCTTGCCGGTCTCCTCCTTGTGCGCCATGCCCTCCTCGGCCGTGTCGAACGTGCGGCCCTCGAAGAGGTCGGGCGTCCACACCTCGTGTCCGGCCGCGCGCAGCCGGTCCGCGGCCCGGCGCACCGCGGGCCGCAGGCCGTAGGTCGAGTGAAAGAGCATGATGTTCATGCCGTCCATGGTGCCAGCCCGGTGTGACGGCGCCGGATCGCGGCACTACCCGCGATCGCGCGGAAGTCACATGTTCATGCCCTCCCGGGCCGGTTAGGTTCGGGGTCATGGATGACGTGCTCCGCCCATTGATCGTGGTCGGCGGCTCGGTCGTGCTCACACTGCTGCTCGGCTGGGCCACCGACCTGCTGCTGCGCAAGGCCGACGAACGCCACCACGAGACTCCGCTGTGGGGGCTGCTGCGCCGCGGCCGGATCCCCTACCAGCTCCTGCTGTGCGCGGCCCTGCTGAGAGGGTCGTACCACGAGGCGGACCTGCTGCCGGACCACGAGGCCGCCGTCGGCCGGACCCTGACCCTGGTGCTGATCGGCTCGGCCGCCTGGTTGGCGATCCGCATCGCGGCCGCGGTCGTCGAGACCACGTACACGCGCTACGCCAGCAACCACCGCGAGCGCGACCCGGCGCGGGTCCGCCGGGTGCGCACCCAGGTGACGCTGATCCGGCGGGTGGTCTCCGCGATCGTCGGTGTGGTGGCGGCGGCCGCGATGCTGCTGACCTTCCCCGCGATGCAGGCGGCCGGGGCCTCGCTGCTGGCCTCGGCCGGCATCCTCGGCATCGTCGCCGGTGTGGCCGCCCAGTCCACCCTGAGCAACATGTTCGCCGGGCTGCAGATCGCCTTCGGTGACATGGTGCGTATCGGGGACACGGTGGTCGTGGACGGCGAGTGGGGCACCGTCGAGGAGATCACGCTGACCTTCCTCACCGTGCGCACCTGGGACGAGCGGCGGATCACCATGCCGGTGTCGTACTTCACGTCCAAGCCGTTCGAGAACTGGTCGCGCGACACGCCGCAGATGACCGGCATCGTCTTCTGGCACCTCGACCATTCGGCCCCGCTGGAGGCGATGCGCGACAAGCTCCGCGACATCCTGCGGGAGTGCCCGGCCTGGGACGGCCGCGCCTACAACCTGAACGTGACGGACAGCACACCCAGCACCATGGAGGTGCGGGCCCTGGTGACGGCCAAGGACGCGGACGACATATGGACGGTACGGGTCGAGGTCCGCGAGCAGATGATCCGCTGGCTGACCGCCGAGCACCCCTACGCGCTGCCCCGGGTCAACACGGCGGACGCGGTGCTGCCGCCGGGCCGCGACGGCCGCCGCTCCCCCAACGGCGTGCCGGCGGCCCGTCGTGCGCACAGCCATCCGAGAGAGCGCTGACCGGCGCTCAGTGACCGCGTTCGGCCCCGCCGTTGACCTGGACGATCTGGGAGGTGATGTGCGCGGCGCCCGGGGAGGCGAGCCAGTGCAGGGTCGCGGCGACGTCCCCGGGCGTTCCGGCGCGCCCGTCCAGGGTCTCCGCGACCAGCCGGGCGCGCAGTTCCTCGTCGATGCCGTCGCCGAAGAAGGCGGTGTCCTCGATGTAGCCGGGGGCGACCACGTTCACGGTGATGCCGTGCGGGCCCAGTCTCCGGGCCAGGTCGTGGGCGTACGGGTGCAGCCCGGCCTTGGCCGCCGCGTACGCCACCTGTCCGTGGCCCCGGTAGGCGGCGATGGAGCCGATGAACAGCACGCGCCCGCCGGGTTCGGCGAGCCGGGTCCGCAGGGCCTCGGTGAGCAGGGCGGCGGTCAGCAGGTTGAGCCGGAAGTTGACCGTCCAGGAACGGGCGACGGCGTCGAGCGGGTCGTCGCCGCCGGCCGGAGGCTCGAGGAGCCCGTTGCCCCCGGCGCTGTGGATCAGCACGTCCACCGCGCCGAGCTCCCGTCCCACGAAGCCGGCGACCCCGCGCACCGCTCCGGGGTCCGCGAGATCGGCGGCGTACGTCAGCGCGTCCGGCACCTTCGCCCGCTCCAGCACATCCCCACGCCGGCCGAGCAGCAGCACCCGGTCCCCGTCGGCGGCGAACACCCGTGCGGCGGCGAGCCCGATCCCGGTACCGCCCCCACTGATCACAACATTCCGGTTCATGACGGCACTTTACGAACGAAAAGCCACCAACGGTGCCAAGCGCCCACGGGAAACGCCCACTTCCCGACCAACTGAAACGGACGGTGCGCGGGTGGGAGCCCCCGAAGCGTCAGCGCAGGCTGCGGACGTCCAGATGCCGCAGCACCCGGTCCACGACCGCCGGATCCGCCCCCGGCTCACTCCGCGCCGCGATCACCTCGTGTCGCGCCGCGCTCAGCATCTCCCGCTGGATCGCCCGCACCCGCTTCAGCCGCCGTGCCCGCTGCCGGTGCGCCTCCCGCCGCTCGTCGTCCGCGAGGTCGGGGCTGATCCGCACCCCGATGTCGAAGGCGCTGCGCAGCATCTGCTCGGACAGTTCCTCCGGCAGCTCCTCGGTCTCCTCGATCTCGCGCAGCCTGCGCTTCGCCGCCCTGGCCGCGCGGACCGCCAGGTCGTGCTCGAACCGTTTCTCCCGCCCGCTGTCGGCCCGCACTCCCAGCCGCCCCACCAGCCACGGCAGACTCAGTCCTTGCACCAGCAGGGTCGCCATGATCACGCCGAACGCGATGAAGACGATCTCGCCCCGGCCGGGAAAGTCACCTCCGGAGTCGGTCTCCAACGGAATCGCCAGCGCCAGCGCGGCGGAGGCCACCCCGCGCATCCCGGACCACCACATCACCACGGTCTCGCGCCAGCTCACCGGGATCTCCTCGGCGGTGTCCCGCGCGGCGTGCAGCCGTTTCGTCAGCCAGGTCGCCGGCAGCAGCCACAGCAGCCGCACCAGGACCACCACGCCCACGATCACCGCCGCCCAGCCGAGCAGCTCGCCCCAGTGGCCGGCCGCGGTCCGCACCGCGTTGTGCAGTTCGAGCCCGACCAGCCCGAACGCGACCCCGGTGACCAGGGTGTCGACGACGTCCCAGAAGGTGTGCCCGGCGAGCCGGGTCATGACGTCGTCGGCGTCGGTGGCGTACTCGACGAGGAACAGCGCGGTGGTGAGGACGGCGAGCACGCCCGAGCCGTGCAGTTCCTCGGCCAGGACGTAGGAGGCGTACGGCACGAGCAGGCTCAGCCCGATCTGCAGGGTCGCGTCCCCGAGCAGATCCATCAGCTTGTTCGCGCCCCAGCCCAGCGCGAGCCCGACCGCCACCGCCACCACGGCCGACAGCACCAGGTCGAGCCCGGCCTCCCAGACCGAGAAGCCGCCGCTCACGGCGGCGGCGATCGCCACGTTGTAGAGGACGATGGCCGTGACGTCGTTGAAGAGCCCCTCGCCCTCCAGGATCGACACCAGCCGGCGCGGCAGCCCCAGCTTCCCGGCGACGGCGGTCGCCGCGACCGGGTCGGGCGGCGCGACCAGCGCGCCGAGGGCGAAGGCTGCGGCGAGCGGCAGTCCCGGCACGATCGCATGGGCGACGGCGGCCACGCACAGCATGGTGACGAGGACCAGCGCCACCGCGAGCAGCAGGATCGGTCTGACGTTCGCCGCAAACTGCCGCCAGGAGGTCCGTCGTACGGCGGCGTACAGCAGGGGCGGCAGCAGCAGCGGGAGGATCAGGTCGGGCGGGATGTCGACGTTCGGCACGAACTCCAGCAGCGCCAGCACGGCCCCGAGGACCGTCATCAGCACCGGTGCCGGCAGCCCCAGCCGCTCCCCGACCGGGACGCTCACCACGGCCCCGAGCAGCAGGGCGAACAGCAGGGTCAACTGGTCCACGGTCACGGCTCCCGGCGGATCGACGAGCGGCGGGCGGATCTCCACCCTGCCACGCCGACGCCCTCACCAGGCCGTTCGCGGCCCCGGCTACAGGACGCGCCGCATGGCCCGGTGCGGTATCCCCGCGTCCGGGAACTCGGGCCCGTACGCCTCGTAGCCCAGCCGCTCGTAGAAACCGAGGGCGTGCGTCTGCGCGTGCAGGTCGACGGCGGTGAGGCCCCGCGCGCGGGCCGCCTCCTCGATGGCCCGCACCAGCGCCGCCCCGGCCCCGAGGCCCCGCGCCCGGCGCGTCACCGCGAGCCGGCCGAGCGAGCCGACCGCCGGGTCGCCGCCGTTCTTCGCCGCGGCGGCCTCGCCGTGCAGCAGGCGTCCGGTGCCGAGGGGGGTGCCGTCCTCCGCGACCGCCAGCACATGGACGGCGTCGGCGTCGTAGGCGTCGTACTCGATGTCCTCGGGGACGCCCTGCTCGGCGACGAAGACCTCCTTGCGGACCGCGAAGCACGCCTCGCGGTCGGCGGCCTCCTCCGCCACGCGGACCACGAAGGCGGCGCTCATGCGTAGGTCTCCTCGCGGACCTGGTCCAGCGCCTGCTGCAGGTCGTCCGGGTAGTCGCAGGAGAACTCCACCCACTGTCCGTCACCGGGGTGCTCGAAGCCGAGGCGTACGGCGTGCAGCCACTGGCGGGTCAGCCGGAGCCGCTTGGCCAGCGTGGGGTCGGCGCCGTAGGTCAGGTCGCCGACGCAGGGGTGCCGGTGGGCGGCCATGTGGACGCGGATCTGGTGGGTGCGGCCGGTCTCCAGCTTGACGTCGAGGAGGGAGGCGGCGCGGAAGGCCTCGATGAGGTCGTAGTGCGTGACGGACGGCTTGCCCTCGGCGGTGACCGCCCACTTGTAGTCGTGCTGCGGGTGACGGCCGATGGGGGCGTCGATGGTGCCGCTGGTGGGGTCGGGGTGGCCCTGGACGAGCGTGTGGTAGCGCTTGTCGACCGTGCGCTCCTTGAACTGGCGCTTCAGCGACGTGTACGCGTACTCCGACTTGGCGACGACCATGAGGCCGGAGGTGCCGACGTCGAGGCGGTGCACGATGCCCTGGCGCTCGGCGGCGCCGGAGGTCGAGATGCGGTACCCGGCGGCGGCGAGGCCGCCGATCACGGTCGGGCCGGACCAGCCCGGCGAGGGGTGGGCGGCGACGCCGACGGGCTTGACGATCACGACCACGTCATCGTCGTCGTGCACGATCTCCATGCCCTCGACCGGCTCGGCGACCACCTGCACCGGTGCGGGCGCCTGCGGCATCTCCACCTCGAGCCAGGCGCCGCCGCTGACCCGCTCGGACTTGCCGACCACCGATCCGTCGACCGTGACCTTCCCCGCCGCGGCGAGCTCGGCCGCCTTGGTGCGGGAGAAGCCGAACATGCGGGAGATGGCGGCGTCGACGCGCTCGCCCTCCAGGCCGTCGGGCACGGGCAGGGTACGGATCTCGGGAATCGTGCTCACCCGTCGAGTATGCCGGACGGGTCCGACAACCCCGTAGGCGCGTTCAGTCCTTGTGGACGGTGCCGTCCGGGTCGAGGCCGCGGAACGACAGCAGCACGATCAGGATGCCGCCGCACACGATCGCCGAGTCCGCCAGGTTGAACACGGCGAAGTGCTTGGGCGCGATGAAGTCGACCACCGCGCCCTCGAAGACGCCCGGCGAGCGGAAGATCCGGTCGGTGAGGTTGCCGAGGGCGCCGCCGAGCAGCAGGCCCAGCGCGATCGCCCACGGCAGGCTGTGGAGCTTGCGGGCGAGGCGGATGATCACCACGATCACGGCCGCGGCGATCACCGTGAAGATCACGGTGAAGGCCTCGCCGAAGCCGAAGGCCGCGCCCGCGTTGCGGATCGCCTCGAACCTCAGCCAGTCCCCGATGATCTCGATGGGCTCGTGGTGCTCCAACTTGGCGACCACGATCATCTTGCTGATCAGATCGAGGGCGTACGCGAACGCGGCGACGGCGAACAGCACGGCGACCCGCCGCTTGCCGCGGGGCCCCGTGGCCTCCGCCTCCGCCGCCGCCCCCTCGGTGCCGGCCCGCTCCTGCTCCTCCCGGTCCGCGTCCGGGGTGTCCGGCGTACCGATGATGCGCTCCGCCTCTGCCACGTGAGTCCCTCAACCTAGGTACCTGACTGAAGGACGAGGGTACGGCACGCCCCGCGCGGCCGCCGATCAGTACCGGCGCTCCTGCTTCTGCTTGCACTCGACGCACAGGGTGGCCCGGGGAAAGGCCTGCATACGGGCCTTTCCGATGGGATTGCCGCAGTTCTCGCACAGGCCGTAGGTGCCGGCGTCGAGCCGCTGGAGGGCGTGCTCGAACTGGCCGAGCATCTCGCGCGCGTTCGCGGCGAGCGCGAGTTCGTGCTCGCGCGTGATGTTCTTGGTGCCGGTGTCGGCGTCGTCGTCGCCCGCGCCGTCACCGGAGTCCCGCATCAGGCCGGCCAGCGACTGCTCGGAGGAGGCGATCTCCTCGCGCAGCCGCAGCACCTCGGACGTCAGCTCGGCCCGCGCCTCCTGGGCCTCCTCCGGAGTCCAGGGCTCCTCGCCCGGACGTACCGCGAGGTCGCCCGGGCCCGCCGTGCCGATCCGGGCCTTGGGTACGGGGCTCTTCGCCGCCGTGGCCGTGCCAGGAGTCTTCTTCGCACCCACCGTCGTCACTCCCGTCTGCGCCGCGGCATCCGCCGCGCCCGCGTCATCGGCCGTGCTGTGCCCGGCCACATCCTGTACGGGCCCACTGGCCCCGGCGGCGCCGCTCCCCGAGCGACCCGCCTCCGGGGACCCCGCGGGAACCGCCCCCGGGGCGGCCCCCTTCCCCGGCGCCTCACCGGCCGCCTTCCCGCGGCCCCTCTCCCCGGCCACGGACGGCTTCCCGGGCGCGGACGCCTTCTCGGCGGCCGCTTCCCCGGCCGCCTTCCGCGCGGGTGCCCCCTTCACCGAGGCGTCCTCCGCCACCGCCTTCCGCCCCGACACCTTCCCCGCCGGCGGCTCCTTCACCGACGCCTTCCCCGCCGGCGGCTTCTTCGCCGACGCGTCCTTCGCCACCGTCTTCCGCCCCGACGCTTTCCCTGCCGACGTCTCCCCCGCGGGCGGCTTCTTCGCCGACGTCTCCTCGGCGGGCGCGGCCCCGGCCGCCGTCCCCCGCGCGGTGGCCTCGTCGGCGGGTTCCTTCCTGGCCGTGGCCTTCTTGACCGACGCCTTCTTCACGGGTGACCCGGCGGGCAGCCCGGTCGCCACCGTCACGCCGTCGTGAGCCGTGCGCGCCCCCGCCTCCTCGGCGGCGCCCGCCGCCTTCTTCGCCCTCCTCCTCGCCGCCGCCGCCTCGGCAGGCGCCCTCTCCCTGGCCCCGCCGCCATGAGCGGGTCCGGGCCTGCCGGACGGTGCCGGCTGCTGTACGGCGGTCTTCTTCGCCACCATGGCCGCGGCCCCTTCACATATTGTGATCTTGCACGCGAATCGCTCTGGGACGATAAATCGACTCGAGTCCCGCGGCAACGGGGCACACCGCCCGATTCCCTCGCCCCGCGGGCGCCGCGCGGCGAACCTGCATGCGTTGTGCCCAGCTCCCCGCCGGGTATGCCGCCGACATGGACGTCCCCGGGATCCGAACGGGCGCACCTCGCCATTCGAGGTACGCCGGGTCGTACGGCGAGCGGAAATCCGGTCGGCCGCCGTCCGCTCCGCGCCGTACACTGGGCGGAGCGAAAAGCGTGGATGGGGACGAGTAGCGGCGTACGCAGCCCAGAGCGACCCGGGGACGGTGTGAGCCCGGGGGCGAGCGCGACGTGAAGATCACCCCGGAGCCGCCGGAAGAAACCCCTGCCCGGGGCGGTAGAACCGGCATCGCGACCCAATGAGCGGGCTCACCGGCGCACACGGCGCACCGGGGGGCCAAGGAGGGTGGTACCGCGGGAGCGCGCCGACGGCGGCGCAGGGATCGACACAGCTCTCGTCCCTCCGGACGGAAGGCAGCAAGTCCGCCGGAGGAAGCCCGCTGATGACAACGCCGACGTACCGCCAGGTACCCGCCCAGGTCGACCTGCCCGCCCTCGAGCACGCGGTGCTCGACTTCTGGCGCGAGCAGAAGATCTTCGCCAAGAGCCTGGAGCAGTCCGAGGGACGCCCCGAATGGGTGTTCTACGAGGGTCCGCCCACCGCCAACGGCATGCCCGGCGCCCACCACATCGAGGCCCGCGTCTTCAAGGACGTCTTCCCCCGCTTCCGCACCATGCGCGGCTACCACGTGGCCCGCAAGGCCGGCTGGGACTGCCACGGCCTCCCGGTGGAGCTGGCCGTCGAGAAGGAGCTCGGCTTCTCCGGCAAGCAGGACATCGAGGCGTACGGCATCGCCGAGTTCAACGCCAGGTGCCGCGAGTCGGTGACCCGCCACACCGACGCCTTCACCGAGCTGACGACCCGCATGGGCTACTGGGTCGACCTCGACGACGCCTACCGCACCATGGACCCGGAGTACGTCGAGTCCGTCTGGTGGTCGCTGAAGGAGATCTTCGACAAGGGCCTGCTGGTCCAGGACCACCGTGTCGCCCCCTGGTGCCCCCGCTGCGGCACCGGCCTGTCCGACCACGAGCTGGCACAGGGCTACGAGACGGTCGTCGACCCGTCCGTCTACGTCCGCTTCCCGCTCACCTCCGGCCCGCTGGCCGGCGAGGCGGCGCTGGTGGTGTGGACGACCACGCCGTGGACCCTGGTGTCCAACACGGCGGTCGCCGCCCACCCCGAGGTCACCTACGTCGTCGCCACGAACGGCGAGGAGAAGCTCGTCGTCGCCGAACCGCTGCTCGCCAAGGCCCTCGGCGAGGGCTGGGAGGCCACCGGCCGGTCCTTCACCGGCGCCGAGATGGAGCGCTGGACGTACCGGCGCCCCTTCGAGCTCGTGGACTTCCCGGAGCCGGCCCACTACGTGGTGAACGCCGACTACGTCACCACCGAGGACGGCACCGGCCTCGTCCACCAGTCCCCCGCCTTCGGTGAGGACGACCTCAAGGTCTGCCGCTCCTACGGCCTGCCGGTGGTCAACCCGGTCCGCCCCGACGGCACCTTCGAGGAGGACGTCCCCCTGGTCGGCGGCGTCTTCTTCAAGAAGGCCGACGAGAAGCTCACCGCGGACCTCGACGAGCGCGGCCTGCTCTTCAAACACATCCCGTACGAGCACAGCTACCCGCACTGCTGGCGCTGCCACACCGCGCTGCTCTACTACGCGCAGCCGTCCTGGTACATCCGCACCACGGCCGTCAAGGACCGCCTGCTCCAGGAGAACGAGAAGACCAACTGGTTCCCGGACTCCGTCAAGCACGGCCGGTTCGGCGACTGGCTGAACAACAACATCGACTGGGCGCTGTCCCGCAACCGCTACTGGGGCACCCCGCTGCCGATCTGGCGCTGCGAGGACGACCACCTCACGGTCGTCGGCTCCCGCGCGGAGCTGACCGAGCTGACCGGCACCGACCAGTCCGGGCTCGACCCGCACCGCCCGTACATCGACGAGGTCACCTTCGGCTGCCGCCACGACGGCTGCGGGAAGACGGCCACGCGCGTGCCGGAGGTCATCGACGCCTGGTACGACTCGGGCTCGATGCCGTTCGCGCAGTGGGGCTACCCGTACAAGAACAAGGAGCTGTTCGAGAGCCGGTACCCGGCGCAGTTCATCTCCGAGGCCATCGACCAGACCCGCGGCTGGTTCTACACGCTGATGGCGGTCGGCACCCTGGTCTTCGACAAGTCGTCGTACGAGAACGTCGTCTGCCTCGGTCACATCCTCGCCGAGGACGGCCGCAAGATGTCCAAGCACCTGGGCAACATCCTGCAGCCGATCCCGCTGATGGACCAGCACGGCGCCGACGCGGTCCGCTGGTTCATGGCGGCCGGCGGTTCCCCGTGGGCGGCCCGCCGGGTGGGCCACGGCACCATCCAGGAGGTCGTCCGCAAGACGCTGCTGACGTACTGGAACACGGTCGCCTTCCAGGCCCTGTACGCCCGTACGTCGAACTGGGCGCCGAGCGAGGCCGACCCGGCCCCGGCCGACCGCCCGGTCCTCGACCGCTGGCTGCTCTCCGAACTGCACGCGCTCACCGACCAAGTGACCCAGGCGCTGGAGGGCTACGACACCCAGCGCGCCGGCAAGCTGCTGTCCGCGTTCGTCGACGACCTGTCGAACTGGTACGTCCGCCGCTCCCGGCGCCGCTTCTGGCAGGGCGACAAGGCCGCGCTGCGCACGCTGCACGAGGTCGTCGAGACCGTGACGAAGCTCATGGCGCCGCTGACCCCGTTCATCACCGAGCGGGTCTGGCAGGACCTGATCGTCCCGGTCGCCCCGGGCGCCCCGGAGTCGGTGCACCTGTCCTCGTGGCCGGAGGCGGACCTGTCCGCGATCGACCCGGAGCTGTCGAAGCAGATGGTGCTGGTGCGGCGGCTCGTGGAGCTGGGCCGGGCCACGCGCGCGGAGTCCGGCGTGAAGACCCGCCAGCCGCTGAAGCGCGCGCTGATCGCGGCGGGCGGCTTCGCGGCCCTCGACCCGGAGCTGCACGCGCAGATCACCGAGGAGCTGAACGTCGAGTCCTTGGCGTCCCTGTCCGAGGTGGGTGGCTCGCTGGTGGACACCACGGCGAAGGCCAACTTCCGCGCGCTGGGCAAGCGGTTCGGCAAGCGGGTCCAGGACGTCGCCAAGGCCGTGGCGAACGCGGACGCGGCAGCGCTGTCCCTGGCGCTGCGCGAGGGGACGGCCTCGGTGGAGGTCGACGGTGAGACGGTCACCCTCGCCCCGGACGAGGTGATCATCACGGAGACCCCGCGCGAGGGCTGGTCGGTGGCGTCCGACGCCGGTGCCACGGTCGCCCTGGACCTGGAGATCACGGAGGAGCTGCGCCGTGCGGGCCTGGCCCGCGACGCCATCCGCCTGATCCAGGAGGCCCGCAAGAACAGCGGCCTGGACGTGGCCGACCGGATCGCCCTGCGCTGGACGGCCACGGACGCCGCGACCGTCGCGGCCCTGACCGGCCACTCCACGCTGATCGCCGACGAGGTCCTCGCCACGGACTTCGCCCAGGGCACGGCGGACGACACGTACGGGGACGCCTTCACCGACGAGGGCCTGTCGCTGACGTTCCGCCTGCGGAAGGCGTAAGGCTCCCGGCACGGCCTGCCTCGCGGACGGGGAGGTACGGAGCGACGCCGAAGGCCCGGCCCACCAAAAAATCTTGGTGGGCCGGGCCTTCGGCGTTGCGTGCGTCGGACACCCCGGGCAAGTCCGAACAAACACCACAAAACCCGTGAACACGCGTAGCACGAGGGCGGGCCCCGGGTTCGTGAACCCGGGGCCCGCCCTGAACGCTGCCGACTGCTACGCCGTACTCATGACCGAAGGGCCGTCAGTTGTCGTCCTCGTCGATCAGGAAGCCGCGCATCGGCGAGGGAGCCTGACCCATCGGCGACGGGCCCTGCGGACGCACCGGCGCCATGGGCTGGGTCATCGCCGGCTGCATCTGCTGCTGACCGCCGCCGTAGGACGGACCGCCCTGACCGCCACCCATCGTCTGGTTGCCGCCGTAGGACGGCGCACCGGCACCGGCCGGAGCCATCGAGGGCGCCGGGGACGGCGGCAGCGACGGCGCGGCACTCGCGGGCTGACGCGGCGGGGCGAGCGAGTCGTCCGCCTGCGTCTCCAGCTGGCGCAGCTGCGACTCCAGGTAGGACTTCAGCCGCGTGCGGTACTCGCGCTCGAAGCCGCGCAGGTCCTCGACCTTGCGCTCCAGCGTGGCGCGGGCGGACTCCAGGGAGCCCATCGCGACGCGGTGCTTCTCCTGCGCGTCCCGCTCCAGGGCGTCCGCCTTGGCGCGGGCGTCCCGCTCGAGACCCTCGGCACGCGAACGCGCCTCGCCCACGATCTTGTTGGCCTCGGAACGGGCCTCCGCGATCGCCTGGTCGGCGGTCTGCTGTGCCAGCGACAGGACGCGCGCGGCGCTGTCGCCACCGGGGCCGCCCTGACCGGGCATCCCGGGACCGCCCTGGCCGGGCATCCCGGGGCCACCCTGGCCGGGCATTCCGGGACCGCCCATGGGACCGCCCATGGGGCCGCCCATCGGGCCACCGGGGCCCATCTGCCCCTGCATCGGGCCCTGCCCCATCGGGCCGCCCTGGCCCATCGGCCCGGGACCCTGACCCATGGGGCCGGGACCCTGCGGGCCGCCCTGTCCGCCGGGGCCGGCGGGCAGCTGAGGAGCACCGCTCGGCAGCTGGGGCGGACCACCCATGGGGCCACCCATCTGCTGCTGCGGCGGGCCCGATATGCCGGCGGGCACCGGAGCGCCGGGACCTCGCATGCCCTGCTGGGGCATGCCCTGGGGCGGTCCCTGCTGTTGCTGCTGCTGGTCCTGCGGCTCGGGGGGCTTGCGCATGTTCTGCTGGTTCTGGGCAGCAGCGCGCGTGGCCGCGGCCAGCTTGGCGCGCAGGTCCTCGTTCTCGCGGAGCAGGCGCGTCAGTTCGGCTTCGACCTCGTCGAGGAAGGCATCGACCTCGTCCTCGTCATAGCCTTCTCGGAGGCGGACGGTCGTGAACTGCTTGTTCCGCACGTCCTCGGGGGTCAACGGCATCTCTTCACCTCAACGTAGTCATCGGCAGTCGGCAAGACCGTATCGTCCACAGTCACCTCGCGAGATTGCCCACGATTGAGATCAGGATGTAGACGATGATCATCAGTACGAAGAAGGACAGGTCTAGCGCCACGCCCCCGAGACGCAGCGGCGGGATGACCCGCCGCAGAAGCTTCAGCGGTGGATCGGTGACAGTGTAGGTGGCCTCCAGGACGACCACCATCGCCTTGCCGGGTTGCCACGAGCGGGCGAACTGGAACACGTAATCCATGACCAAACGGAAGATCAGCACGATGAGGAACACCATCAGCGCGATGTAGATCACCTGCGCGAACACGCTCATGGCCTGCTTTTCCCTCTCCCCTGTACCGCTCTTCGTCCGGTCCTGCGTCTCAGCTCTGGTTGAAGAACCCGCCCTCTGCGATGCGGGCCTTGTCCTCCGCCGTGACATCGACGTTAGCAGGCGACAACAAGAACACCTTCTGCGTCACCCGCTCAATGCTGCCGTGAAGACCAAACACCAAACCGGCCGCAAAGTCGACAAGTCGCTTCGCGTCTGTGTCGTCCATCTCAGTCAGATTCATGATCACCGGCGTACCTTCACGGAAGTGTTCCCCGATGGTACGGGCCTCGTTGTAGGTCCGGGGGTGAAGTGTGGTGATCCGGTAAGGCTCTCGTTCCGACACGACCTTGGGCATGATCACCGGTGCGTTCTTCTCCAGGCTTGCGCGTTCTTGTGTGATGGATGCCACGGGCGCGATCCGCGCCGGGCGTGGCGATTCCGCGGGGAGCGAAGCGGATCGGGCGATCGGTTCGCGCGGCGCGGGAGGATGGACGACTCGCACCTCTTCGTCCCTTTGGGGCTGGTGTGAGATATGTGCCTGGTGGGACGGTTCGTGCCGCCGGTGGTCCCGCTCGGGCTCCGGGTCGAGTTCGGGTTCAAAGTCGTCGTCTGGGTCGAATCCGCGGCCGTCGTACCCATCGTCCTCCACGAGGCCGAGGTAGACCGCCATCTTGCGCATCGCGCCGGCCATGCTCCGAGTCCTCCGCTCTGTGGTGGATCTGCTGACGACCGCCGAGTGCCCGCGATCCACTAGGTCTTTACGTCCGCTGTTCGGCGGAACTGACCATATTTTCTGCTGTGGTCCGACTTCTTGGCGACGTTACCCGAGCCCGGGGCGGACTCCGAGTACCGCACTGCCGACGCGCACATGTGTCGCCCCGGCGGCCACGGCCTGTTCGAGGTCCGCACTCATCCCTGCCGAGACCATGTTCGCAGTCGGATGAGTCCGGCGCAGGTCGGTCGACAAATCCATCAACCGCTCGAAGGCCGCCCGTTCGCGTCCCGCGTACTCCCCGGTGAGCGGGGCGACGGTCATCAGCCCGTCGAGCCGCAGCCCCTCGGACCGCGCCACCAGCTCGGCCAACTCCGCGATGCCGGCGGGCGCCACGCCCCCGCGCTCCCCCCGGCCGCCCTCACCGGCGTCGAACGCCACCTGGAGGAGGCAGCCGACCTCGCGCCCGGCCCGCACGGCCTCCTTGGAGAGGGCCGTCACCAGCCGGGAACGGTCGACGGACTGCACGAAATCGGCATAACCCACCACGGAGCGTACTTTGTTGGTCTGAAGTTGACCGACGAAGTGCCAGGTGAGGGGCAGATCCGCGCACGCGGCCGCCTTGGGGGCGGCGTCCTGGTCCCGGTTCTCGGCGACATGGCGCACCCCGAGTCCGGACAGGATCCGCACGTCGTCCGCGGGGTAGGTCTTGGTGACCACGATCAGGGTCACCTCGTCGCGCCCGCGTCCGGCGGCGGCGCACGCCGCGGCGATCCGCTCTTCCACTCTCGCCAGATTCGCGGCGAGTTCGTCCTTACGGTCCGTCATGTCCCAATCAGTCCAGCCACACGTAGCCCGCGAGCCGCCCGGTGGTGCGGTCGCGGCGGTACGAGAAGTGATCGTCCGACTCCAGCGTGCACACGGACGACCGCTCCCGGTCGCGCACCCCGAGCCGTTCGAGCTGCGCGTGCACGCCCGCGCCCACGTCGACCGCCGGTGTGCCCCAGCTCGTGACGGCGTGCGCCGCCGACTCGACGGCGGCCACCTCGTCGCGCATCGCCTCCGGCACCTCGTAGCACCGGCCGCAGACGGCGGGCCCGGTGCGGGCGACGATCCGCGCGGGGTCGGCGCCGAGCCCGGTCATGGCCCGTACGGCGGCGGGGACGATCCCGGCGATCATGCCGGGCCGGCCCGCGTGGGCCGCGGCCACGACGCCGGCGACCGGGTCGGCGAGCAGCACCGGCACGCAGTCGGCGGTGAGCACCGCGAGGGCGAGTCCGCGCCGCGCGGTGACGATCGCGTCCACCTCGGGGACCGGACGGTCACCCCAGGGTTCGTCGACCACGACCGCGTCGGCCCCGTGCACCTGGTTCATCCAGACCACCCGGGCCGGATCCACGCCGAGCGACTTGGCGGCCAGTTCGCGGTTGGCGCGTACGGCGCCGGGGTCGTCGCCGACGGCCCCGCCGAGGTTGAGCTCCTCATACGGAGCGGCGCTCACCCCGCCCCACCGGTCGGTGAAGGCGAAGTGCGCGCCGCTCACGCTCTCGCGCCGTCCTATCACTTCAGGAAGTCCGGTACGTCCAGTTCCTCGGCCGCGCTGTCGTAGGTCCGCGACGGCGGAACCGGGGGCTGGACGGCCGGGATCTCGCGCACCGGCTCCGGCGCCGGCGGCTCCGGGTCCTCCTTGGGCGTGACGCTGCCGAGCGAGCCGAAGGACGGACGGCTCTCCGGCTGCCGCGCCGGGGCGGGCTCCTCACGCTTGACCGAGGAGGAGCCGAGGACGTTGTCCCGCTTGGCCGGCGGCTGGCCGCCGTCGAAGCCGGCCGCGATCACGGTGACCCGGACCTCGTCGCCGAGGGCGTCGTCGATCACCGCGCCGAAGATGATGTTGGCCTCGGGGTGGGCGGCCTCGCTGACCAGCTGGGCGGCCTCGTTGATCTCGAACAGACCGAGGTCGGAGCCGCCGGAGATGGAGAGCAGCACACCGCGGGCGCCGTCGATGGAGGCTTCGAGGAGCGGCGAGGAGATGGCCATCTCGGCGGCGGCCACCGCGCGGTCGTCGCCGCGGGCCGAGCCGATGCCCATGAGGGCCGAGCCGGCCTCGGACATGACCGACTTGACGTCCGCGAAGTCCAGGTTGATCAGACCGGGCGTGGTGATGAGGTCGGTGATGCCCTGGACACCGGAGAGCAGCACCTGGTCCGCCGACTTGAAGGCGTCGAGAACCGACACCTGGCGGTCCGAGATGGACAGCAGCCGGTCGTTCGGGATGACGATGAGGGTGTCGACCTCTTCGCGGAGCTCGGCGATGCCGTCCTCGGCCTGGTTCGCGCGGCGCCGCCCCTCGAAGGTGAACGGGCGCGTGACCACGCCGATGGTGAGGGCCCCCAGCGAGCGGGCGATGTTGGCCACGACGGGCGCGCCGCCGGTGCCGGTGCCGCCGCCCTCGCCGGCCGTCACGAAGACCATGTCGGCCCCCTTGAGGACCTCCTCGATCTCCTCGCGGTGGTCCTCCGCGGCCTTGCGGCCGACGGCCGGGTTGGCTCCGGCGCCGAGTCCGCGGGTGAGTTCACGGCCGACGTCGAGCTTGACGTCGGCGTCGCTCATCAACAGGGCTTGCGCGTCGGTGTTGATGGCGATGAACTCGACGCCCTTGAGACCGACCTCGATCATCCGGTTGATGGCATTGACACCACCGCCGCCGACACCGATGACTTTGATGACTGCGAGGTAGTTCTGCGGTGCTGCCACGTCGAAGGCCTCTCGCCTCGAGTTACGTGTCGCCCGACCGCTGGAGCACTGATGCCCCCGCGATCCGACGACTGATGCCGAATGGGACGGTCCGTAGCGCCGACCCGAACCCTAACGTTGAAGTTTAGGGTTACCAGTGTGTCCGTTCCCTGGAGTCTTCTGAACAGGACACTAAGTCGACAAGTGGCGCCCGTTCAACGAACACGCCGAACCTCCCGTTTTTCTTTTCACCCTATGTGATCAGCCGTAGCGCTGCCCAACCAGGGTGCTGGCCTGCGCTGATGTGCGTCAACTCCCCGCTGACGCGGGGGCCGTGGGCACGCTGACGTCGAAGTGCCGCGCACCGGGCTCCGCTTTCATCAGTGCGGTGAGAGTACGGCTCTTCTCGGCGCCCTTCTCACTGCTTCCCCAGTCGACCGTACGGCCGTCCGCCAGTTCCAGCGAGATGTCGTCGTAGGAACGGACCTTGACGCTGCGGGTGGCGTGCGCCACGGAGGCCGGAATCGCACCGGCCACCCGCACCGCCTCCCGGGTCAGCCGGTCCTCGCCGAAGCGGCGCAGGCTCGCCGCCGCGGAACCGGTCCGGGAGACGGCCAGTTCCAGCGCGGGCACACCCTCGGTCGCCTTGGAAACCGTGGCGAACCGGACACCCTCATCGTCCACTTCGATGAACTTCCCGCCTTTGTGGACGAGAAGAACAGCGGTGCGTTCCGTCACTTTCAGGGTGATTCCGTCCGGCCAGGAACGAACCGCTTCGACGGTGTCGATCCGGGGCAACGCCGAGGAAAGACGCGCCTCGATCGCGCCGGTGTCGACGGAGACCAGCTGTTCCCCGAGGGGGACGTCGGCGGCCTCGCGCACCCGCTCGGGAGTCAGGACACGGGTCCCCGACACCGATACGCGCTCCACGCGCACCAGGTCCGACCCGTACAGCAGCCAGAACGCCCCGCTGCCGAAGAACACCAGGGCGACCGCCGATGCGATGATCCGACGAACCTGCCGCCGTCCGAACCGCCGGGCACGCGGCGGCGGGCCGGACGACTCCCGCTTGCGTTCACCACGCTCGGCGGTGGTCGATCCGGCCATGTCGCCTGCCTCCCGTCATACGCCTCTAGCGGTGCGCACGGGCGGCGATCGCCTCGTACACCATGCCGACGAGCAGGTCGTCGGCGTCCCTGCGGCCGAACTCGGCGGCGGCGCGGGACATCTCGTACAGCCGGTGCGGATCGGCGAGCACGGGCAGGACGTTCTGCTGCACCCACTCGGGCGTCAGCTCCGCGTCGTCGACCAGCAGACCGCCGCCGGCCTTGACCACCGGCTGGGCGTTGAGCCGCTGCTCGCCGTTGCCGATGGGCAGCGGGACGTAGGCGGCCGGGAGCCCGACGGCGGAGAGTTCGGCGACGGTCATCGCGCCCGCGCGGCAGAGCATCATGTCGGCCGCGGCGTACGCGAGGTCCATCCGATCCAGGTAACTTACCGGGATATAAGGGGGCATTCCCGGCATCTGGTGCACCTGCGGCAGTTCGTTCTTCGGGCCGACCGCGTGCAGGATCTGGATCCCGGCCTGCTGGAGCCACGGGGCGACCTGCTGGACGACCTCGTTGAGCCGGCGGGCGCCCTGCGAGCCGCCGGAGACCAGCAGCGTGGGCAGATTGGGGTCGAGGCCGAACGCGGCGCGGGCCTCGGGGCGTACGGCGGCCCGGTCGAGGGTGGAGATGGAACGGCGCAACGGGATGCCGATGTAGCGGGAGTTGCGCAGCTTGCTGTCGGGCGTGGAGACCGCGACCTGGGCGGCGTACCGGGAGCCGATCTTGTTGGCCAGTCCGGGCCGGGCGTTGGCCTCGTGGATCACGATCGGCACGCCGAGCCGCTTGGCCGCGAGGTAGCCGGGCAGGGCGACGTAGCCGCCGAAGCCGACCACGGCGTCCGCCTTGGTGCGTTCCAGGACCTGCTCGGCCGCCTTGATGGTGCCGCGCAGCCGGCCCGGAACGGTGATCAGCTCGGGGGTGGGCTTGCGCGGCAGCGGTACGGCGGGAATCAGCGCCAGCTCGTACCCGCGCTCGGGTACGAGACGGGTCTCCAGGCCACGCTCCGTGCCCAGGGCCGTGATGCCCACGGTCGGATCCTGCCTGCGCAGGGCGTCCGCGAGGGCGAGCGCGGGCTCGATGTGGCCCGCGGTTCCTCCGCCGGCGAGTACGACATGCACCGAAATTCACCGCTCTCCGGACGAACGCGCCACCGGGGCACGCCGTCGCATCGTGTTCCATCTCCGGGGCCGCTGTGGACCCCCGCCCCGCTTTCTACCAAAGCGGGGTTGCCGCATGGCAAGCGCCATCCGTGCAGCGGGGTCCTCACGCGCGAAGGCGATCAGCAGCCCGATGGCGAACATGGTCGGCAGCAGGGCGGATCCTCCGTAGGAGAACAGCGGGAGCGGGACTCCGGCGATCGGCAACAGACCGAGCACCGCACCGATGTTGATCACGGCCTGGGCCGTGATCCAGGTGGTCACGCCTCCCGCGGCATACCTGACGAAGGGGTCCTCCGTGCGTCCGGCCACGCGGATACCCGCATAGCCTAGAGCCGCAAACAGGGCGAGTACCGACAGCGTCCCCGCCAGGCCCAGTTCCTCACCGGTGACGGCGAAGATGAAGTCCGTGTGCGCTTCGGGGAGTTGGCCCCATTTCTCCACGCTCGCACCGAGTCCGGAACCGAAGATCCCACCGGAGGCGAGGGCGTAGATCCCGTGCACGGCCTGCCAGCAGTCGACCGGTCCCGTCCGGGGCTCGGTGGCGCCGAGGCAGGTGAGCCGGGCCATGCGGTTGGGGCTGGTGCGGATGAGGATCGCGCCGAGCAGTGCGGCGATCGACAGCACGCCGACGAACAGCCGGGTCGGTGCCCCCGCCAGCCACAGCAGGCCGAAGAGGACCGCTGTCAGGATGATCGCCGTACCCATGTCACCGCCGAGCATGATCAGCCCGAGCAGCATGAAGGCGGCCGGAACGAGCGGCACCAGCATGTGCTTCCACTGGGACAGCAGCCGCTTGTCCTGCTTGCGGGCGAGCAGGTCGGCGCCCCACAGCACCAGCGCGAGCTTGCCGAACTCGCTGGGCTGGAGCTGGAAGGAGCCGCCGAGGGCGATCCAGTTCTGGTTGCCGTTGACCGCGACTCCCACCCCCGGCACCTGCACCAGGGCCATCAGGACGACGGCGCCCGCGAGGATCGGGTAGGCCAGGGCGCGGTGCAGCTTCACCGGCATCCGGGAGGCCGCCAGCAGCAGTGCGCCGCCGATCACGGCGGCCAGCAGCTGCTTGCGGAAGAAGTACGAACCCGGCAGCGACATCTGCAGCGCCGTGATCTGGGAGGCCGAGTAGACCATCACCAGGCCCAGCACGGTGATCAGCAGACTGCCGCCGAGGATCAGGTAGTACGCGGTCAGCGGCCGGTCCCAGGCCCTGCGCGCCCGGACGATCAGGGTGCGCAGGGGGTTCTCGCGCGGGGGCCCGGGCACGACGGGGCCGCGTGCCGCCCGCTGCACGGGCGGGCGGCCGGTACGGCTACCGGTCATCCGGGCCTCCGCTGTACGCCGTCGACGGTCCCACGCGTCCCTCCCGAGGTCGCCCGGCGCCAGGCGGCCGGGATCAGGCGCCGAGCTCGCGCACCGCCTGTGCGAACGCGTCACCGCGCTTGTTGTAGTTGGTGAACATGTCCATCGAGGCGCAGGCCGGGGCCAGCAGCACCGTGTCGCCGGGCCGGGCGAGCCGCCGCGCCTCCTGGACTGCCTGGAGCATCGCCCCAGTGTCGGTCCGGTCGAGGTCGACGACGGGTACTTCCGGGGCGTGTCGCGCGAGGGCTTCGCGGATCAGGGCGCGGTCCCGGCCGATCAGCACGGCGCCGCGCAGCCGCTTCGCCGAGCCGGCGACCAGCTCGTCGAAGGTGGCGCCCTTGGCGAGCCCGCCCGCGATCCACACGATCGACTCGTAGGCCGCCAACGAGGCTTGTGCCGCGTGCGTGTTGGTGGCCTTGGAGTCGTCGACGTACGCGACCCCGGCCACGTCGGCGACATGCGCGATGCGGTGGGCGTCCGGGGTGAACGCCCGCAGGCCGTCCCGTACGGCGCCGGCGGGCACCCCGTAGGCCCGCGCGAGGGCCGCGGCGGCCAGGGCGTTGGCGATGTTGTGCGGGGCGGGCGGGTCGACGTCGGAGACCTCGGCGAGTTCCTGGGCGTTCTTCTGCCGGTTCTCGACGAAGGCGCGGTCGACCAGGATGCCCTCCACGACGCCGAGTTGGGAGGGGCCCGGGGTGCCCAGGGTGAAACCGACGGCGCGGCAGCCCTCTTCGACGTCGGCCTCGCGGACCAGGTCCTCGGTGGCCTGGTCGGCCGTGTTGTAGACGCAGGCGACGCGGTTGCCCTCGTAGATGCGGCCCTTGTCCCTGGCGTACGCCTCCATGGAGCCGTGCCAGTCGAGGTGGTCCGGGGCGAGGTTCAGCACGGCCGCCGAGTGGGCGCGCAGGGAGGGCGCCCAGTGGAGCTGGTAGCTGGACAGCTCCACGGCGAGCACGTCGTACTCCTCCTCGCCGAGCACGGCGTCGAGGAGGGAGACGCCGATGTTGCCGACGGCGGCGGTGCGCAGGCCCGCCGCCCTCAGGATGGAGGCGAGCATCTGGACGGTCGTGGTCTTGCCGTTGGTGCCGGTGACCGCGAGCCAGGGAGCCGCGCCGGGCTTCCTGAGCCGCCAGGCGAGTTCGACGTCGCCCCACACCGGCACCCCGGCCTCGTCCGCCGCCGCGAACAGCGGCTTGTCCGGCTTCCAGCCGGGGGCCGTGACGATCAGCTCGGTGCCCTCCGGCAGGGTCGCCCCGTCACCGAGGCGCACGGTGACGCCGAGCGCCTCCAGTTCGGCGGCCTGTTCGCGGGCGCGTGCGTCGTCCCCGTCGTTGACGACGGTGACCTGCGCGCCGAGCCCGTGCAGCACCTTGGCCGCCGGGACGCCGGAGACGCCGAGTCCGGCGACGGTGACGTGCTTACCCTGCCAGTCGGTCACTTGTCCGCTGCCCATCCCGCGTAGAAGAGGCCCAGTCCGACGATCACACAGATTCCCTGGATGATCCAGAAACGGACCACCACGAGGACTTCGGACCAGCCCTTGAGTTCGAAGTGATGCTGGAGTGGCGCCATCCGGAAGACCCGCTTCCCGGTGAGCTTGAACGAGCCGACCTGGATGACCACCGACATGGTGATGAGGACGAACAGACCGCCCAGGATGGCCAGCAGCAGCTCGGTGCGGGAGCAGATCGCGAGACCCGCGAGCACACCGCCGAGCGCCAGCGAACCGGTGTCACCCATGAAGATCTTGGCCGGGGAGGTGTTCCACCACAGGAAGCCCAGGCAGGAACCCATCAGCGCGGAGGCGACGACCGCGAGGTCCAGCGGGTCGCGCACCTCGTAGCAGGCGCCCGGGTTGGTCAGCGTCTCGCCGTTGGCGCAGGACTCCTGGAACTGCCAGACGCCGATGAAGGTGTAGGCGCCGAAGACGAGCACGGAGGCGCCGGTGGCGAGGCCGTCCAGACCGTCGGTCAGGTTCACGCCGTTCGACATCGCGAGGATCATGAACAGCGCCCAGACGACGAACAGCACCGGGCCGATGGTCCAGCCGAAGTCCGTGATGAACGACAGCTTCGTGGAGGCCGGGGTCTGCCCGCGGGAGTCCGCGAACTGCAGGGACAGCACCGCGAAGGCGATGCCGACGATCAGCTGGCCGGCCATCTTCGCCTTGGCCCGCAGACCCAGCGAACGCCGCTTGACGATCTTGATGTAGTCGTCCAGGAAGCCGACCAGACCCATGCCGACCATCAGGCCCAGCACCAGCACGCCCGAGTACCTCGGCGGCTCGCCGCTGATCACCTTGCTGAGGAAGTACGCGGCGACCGTCGCCAGGATGAAGGCGATACCGCCCATGGTCGGCGTACCGCGCTTGCTGGCGTGCTCGCGCGGGCCGTCGTCACGGATGTACTGCCCGTAGCCCTTGCGCGCGAGCAGTTTGATCAGCAGCGGGGTGCCGATCAGCGTCAGGAAGAGGCCAATGACTCCTGCGAACAGGATCTGATTCATCATCGGACTGCGACCTCACCCTCGGCACCGGTCTCGAGCAGCGCCTGCGCCACGCTCTCGAGCCCGACCGAACGGGACGCCTTCACGAGAACGACGTCTCCCGGGCGCAACTCGCTGCGCAACAGGTCGACCGCCGCCTGTGCGTCGGACACGTGCACCGACTCCTCACCCCACGAACCCTCGTTATATGCGCCCAGTTGCAGCCAGGCGGCTTCCCTGCCCCCGACCGCGACGAGCTTGCTGACGTTGAGCCGGACGGCAAGCCGTCCGACCGCGTCGTGCTCGGCGAGCGCCTCGTCCCCGAGCTCGGCCATCTTGCCGAGCACCGCCCACGTACGGCGTCCCTTGCCCATGGCCGCCAGCGCGCGCAGCGCGGCCTTCATGGACTCGGGGTTCGCGTTGTAGGCGTCGTTGACGACCGTCACGCCGTCCGGGCGCTCGGTGACCTCCATCCGCCAGCGGGAGAGGGAGCCCGCTTCGGAGAGCGCGGTGGCGATCTCGTCTGCGGACATGCCCAACTCGTGGGCGACGGCGGCCGCGGCGAGCGCGTTCGACACGTGATGCTCACCGTACAGGCGCATGGTCACATCGGATGCACCGGAGGGTGTGTGAAGCCTGAAGGAAGGCTGTCCGCTGTCCGTGAGTCGCACGTTCTCGGCCCGAACGTCCGCTTCGTCGGACTCTCCGAAAAGGATCACCTTCGCCTTCGTACGGGACGCCATGGCCCGTACGAGGGGGTCGTCCGCGTTGAGGACCGCGGCGCCGCCCTCCTCGGCCGGGGGCAGGGCCTCCACCAACTCGCCCTTGGCCTGGGCGATCTGCTCCCGGCCGCCGAACTCGCCGATGTGGGCGGAGCCGACGTTCAGGACGAGTCCGACCTTCGGGGGCGTCAGTCCGGTGAGGTACCGGATGTGGCCGATTCCGCGCGCTCCCATCTCCAGCACGAGGAACTTCGTCTCCTCGGTGGCGGTGAGCGCGGTGAGCGGCAGCCCGATCTCGTTGTTGAGCGAGCCGGGGGTGAAGACGGTCGGCGCCTTGCGCCGCAGCACCTGGGCGATGAGGTCCTTGGTGCTGGTCTTGCCGGCCGAGCCGGTGAGCGCGACGAGGGTGGTGCCCAGCCGGCCGACGACGTGCCGGGCGAGGGCGCCGAGGGCCGCCTGGACGTCCGCCACGACGATCGCGGGGACCCCGACGGGCCGGGAGGCGAGCACGGCGACCGCGCCCGCCTCGACGACCTGGGCCGCGAAGTCGTGGCCGTCCACGCGCTCGCCGGCGAAGGCGACGAACAGGCTGCCCGGACCCGCCTCCCGCGAGTCCCGGACGACCGGTCCGGTGACCTGGACGGACGGGTCCGGTATGTCGTGCGTCTGCCCGCCGACGACTTCTGCGATCTCGGCGAGGGAGAGGGCGATCACAAGTTCATCCCTGGGTTTTCTTGATGGCTTCCCGGAGCACCTGGCGGTCGTCGAAGGGACGCACCACCCCGGCGATGTCCTGCCCCTGCTCGTGGCCCTTGCCGGCGACCAGCACCGTGTCACCGGACCGCGCCCGGGCGACGGCGGCGGCGATCGCGGCGGCCCGGTCCTCGAAGACCTGCACCTCGCCGCGCTCGTGGGCGGGCACGGAGGCCGCTCCCCGGAGCATGGCGGCGAGGATCGCGAGGGGGTCCTCGGAGCGGGGGTTGTCGGAGGTCAGTACGGCGGTGTCGGCGAGCCGCGCGGCGGCGGCGCCCATGGGCTCCCGCTTGGTCGTGTCGCGGTCGCCGCCGCAGCCGAGCACGACGTGCACCCGGCCCTCGGTGACCTTGCGCAGGGCGCGCAGCACCGATTCCACGGCGTCGGTCTTGTGGGCGTAGTCCACCACCGCGAGGTACGGCTGTCCGGCGTCCACGCGCTCCAGCCGGCCCGGCACGCCCGGTACGGCGGCGACGCCGTCGGCGGCGGCCTGCGGGTCGAGTCCGGCGGCGGCGAGCGCGACGATCGCGGCGAGGGTGTTGGCCACGTTGAACGGGCCCGGCAGCGGCGACCGGGCGGTGATCCGCTCGCCCTCGGGGCCGATCACGGTGAACGTCGAGTCCAGGGGGCCGACCTCGACGCCCTCGGCGCGCCAGTCGGCGTCCGGGTGGCCCTCGGCGGAGTAGGTGACGACCGGGACGCCGGCCTCCTTGGCGAGCCGGCGGCCGTACTCGTCGTCGACGTTGACCACGCCCAGCCTGCTGCGTTCCGGCGTGAACAGCTGCGCCTTGGCCCGGAAGTAGTCCTCCATGTCGGAGTGGAACTCCATGTGTTCCGGGCTGAGGTTGGTGAAGACGGCGATGTCGAAGACGCAGCCGTCGACCCGGCCGAGGACCAGGGCGTGGCTGGAGACCTCCATGGCGACCGCGTCGGTGCCGCGCTCGCGCATGACGGCGAACAGGGCCTGGAGGTCGGTGGCCTCGGGGGTGGTGCGCTCGGACTTGATCCGCTCGTCGCCGATGCGCATCTCGACCGTACCGATGAGCCCCGTGCTGTGGGCGGTTTTCAGGCCACCCTCGACCAGGTAGGCGGTGGTGGTCTTGCCCGAAGTGCCGGTGATGCCGATCTGGAGCAGATCGCGGCCCGGGTGCCCGTAGATGGTGGCCGCCAGCTCGCCCATCCGCGCGCGCGGGTCGTCGACCACCAGCGCCGGCAGTCCGGCCGCGGCGACGCGCTCGGCGCCGGACGGGTCGGTCAGCACGGCGACCGCGCCGAGGCCGGCGGCCTGGGTGACGAAGTCGGCACCGTGGGCGCGGGCGCCCGGGAGGGCGGCGTACAGGTCGCCGGGGCGGACGGCGCGCGAGTCATGGGTGATGCCCGTGACCTCCGCGGCCCGCTCCGGCGTGGGGGCACCCAGCTGACCGGCGAGTTCCGCGAGGGGTGTGGCGGAGACCTGAACCGGACGGGGCGGTCCCGGATATGTCACGGGGTGGCCCTTCTGGGCGGTTTGGGACTGATCAGCGTGTGGCACGGCGGTGAGCGTACCGGGCGTACCGGCCGGGGGGCCAAAGAGGGGCCCGCGCGCAGCGCGGTCCGGCGAGGGCGGCGGCGGCTGACGGGTGGGCGAGGGGTGGGAGGCGTTCCGGTTCCCGGGGTCGGGGGTGATCGTCGTCACGGGGTGGTTCCTGGTGGCTCGGTGCTCGGTACGGGGTCAGGGCTTGAAGGTGACCGGGAGGTCGGCGGGGGCGGCGCCGGTCGGCGGCACCTGGAGGGTCTTCAGGGCGAACTCCATGACCTGCTTGTACACGGGTCCGCAGATCTGGCCGCCGAAGTAGCTGCCCTCGGTGGCGTTCTGGATGACGCAGTAGACGGTGATCCTGGGCTTGTCGGCGGGGGCGAAGCCGGCGAAGGACGAGGTGTAGCCGTGGTACCTGCCGGTGGCCGGATCCACGCGGTTCGCCGTACCCGTCTTCCCCGCGACCCGGTAGCCCGGGATGCGCGCCTTGGTGCCGGTGCCCTCCTCGTCGTCGACGACCGACTCCAGCATCCGGGCGAGCGTCTTCGCCGTCTTCTCGCTGACGACCCTGGTCCTCTCGGGCTCCGGGGCGGGGGTGAAGCGTCCGTCGGGGCCCTTGGAGCCGCGTACGAGGGTGGGTTCGACGCGGACGCCGCCGTTGGCGATGGTCGAGTAGACGGACGCGGCCTGCATGGCGTTGATGGAGACGCCCTGGCCGAACGGAATCGTGTACTGCTGCGAGGTGGACCACTCGTCCGGCGGGGCGAGGATGCCCTTGGTCTCGCCGGGGAAGCCGAGCCCGGTGTGGCTGCCCAGGCCGAACTTGCGCAGGTACTCGTAGAGGACCTTGTTGGCCTGGGCCTGGGTCCTGCCGAGCTGGCCGGTGGCGAGGATGGTGCCGATGTTGCTGGACTTGGCGAGGACGCCGTTGAGCGTCAGGTACCAGGTCGGGTGGTCGATGTCGTCCTTGAAGAGGCGGTCGCCGCGGTGCAGCCGGTTGGGCACGACGACGTGCGTCCCGGGCGTGGCGGCGTCCTCCTCGAGGACCGCCGCCATGGAGAGCACCTTGGCGGTGGAGCCGGGTTCGAAGGCGTCCTGGACGGCCGCGTTGCCGAGCGCCTCCGGGTCGGCCTCGGAGAGGTCGTTGGGGTCGAAGCCGGGCGCGTTGGCCATCGCGAGGACCTCGCCGGTGCGGGTGTCCTGGACGATGACGTAGCCGCGGTCGGCCGCGGACTTCCTCACCTGCTCGCTGATGGCGTTCTGCGCGGCCCACTGGATGTCGCGGTCGATGGTGAGCTCGACGTCGCTGCCGGGCACGGCCGGGGTCTCGGTGGAGCCCGCGGTCGGGACGAGACGGCCGCCGGACTGGGCGTAGCGGATCTTGCCGTCCTGGCCGGCGAGCCGCTCGTCGAGCTGGAGCTCGATGCCGCCGCCGCCCTTGCCCTCGGCGTTGACCCAGCCCAGTATTCCGGCGGCCAGCTCGTTGTTGGGGTACACCCGCTTGCTGGTGGGCACGGAGAAGACGCCGGCCAGGACGTTGGCGGTGGAGTCGTCGGTCCCGGCCTTCTTGGCGAGCGCGGCCTTCAGGTCCTTGATCTGCCTCCAGGTCTGCGGGGTCTGGCGGGCGGCCAGTTTGACGTAGCGCAGGGCCTTGTTCTCCGGACGCAGCTTCCCGACCAGCTCGTCCTGGTCCTGGCCGAGGATCGGGGCGAGGAGGGCGGCGGCCTGCTCGGGGCCGTCGGCGATCTCCAGCTCGTCCGGGGCGAACATCGTGGGGTCGGCCGTGATGTCGTAGGCGTCCTCGGTGGTCGCCAGGGCCACGCCGTGGCGGTCGGTGATCCCGCCGCGCTGGGCCTCCAGCACCTGGCCGACGTAGCGGTTCCGGTCGGCCTTGGCGGCGTAGGTGCTCGCGTCGACGGCCTGCACCTGGAACAGCCGTACGGCGAAGGCGAGCAGGACCAGGGTCAGGGCCACGCCGATCAGGCGCAGCCGGGGCCGCGGGCTGCCCAGCCGGATGGTCTTCGGGGGTGCGGGGCGGGGTCCCGCGGGCCTGCGGGCCGGGCGGGCGCCGGGTCCCGGACGCTGTCCGGCGGCCGGGCGGGCGGGCCTGGCGGGGCCGGGCACCCGGCGGCGGGGCGGTTCCCTGTCGGACACTTCCGTCACCTGCCGGGGGTCGATGAGGAGGGCGTGGGCGTGGTGGCCGGCGCCCCGGGCGCGAGGAGCAGGGGGGCGTGGGCGGCGCCGGGTGCGCCCTTGACCTTGCCGTCGGGACCGAGGAAGGCGGGGTCGCCGCCGGGCACCATGCCGAGCTCGCGGGCGCGGCGCTGGAGGGCGTCGGGGGCGGAGTAGGCGTCGATGTCCCGTTGCAGGGCCTGTTCCTCGTCGGTGAGGTTCTTGGTCTCCCGCTGGATGTCGTCGAGCTGGAACGCGCCCTCGCTGAGGGCGGAGTTCAGCACCAGGAGGCCGATCAGACCTCCGCCGAGGAGGACGACGACGAGGAGGACGAAGGGGGTGCGCGCCGCCTGGGCGCGCCCGGTGGGCAGGAGCCGGGCGAGCCGGGCCGCCCTTCCCTTCAGCTCGGGCCTCCCCTGCGGCTCGGGCCACCCCTTCAGTTCGGGTTTCCTACTCACTCACGCTCCCCTGAGTTCGCTTTCCCACCCGTACGCCCGGCCGCCCGTCACCCGCCTCGTGCGCCGTCCGTGCCTCAATCGACGTCCTCCCGGATCCGCTCGGCGCCGCGCAGCCGCGCGGGGGCCGCGCGCCGGTTCTCGGCGATCTCCTCCTCGGTGGGAAGTTCGGCACCGCGCGTGAGCAGCTTGAGCCGGGGCTGGTAGCGCTCGGGGACGACCGGGAGCCCGGGCGGGGCGGTGGTGGCGGCGCCGGCCGCGAACACCTGCTTGACGAGCCGGTCCTCCAGGGAGTGGTACGACAGCACGGCGATCCGTCCGCCGACGTCGAGGGCCTTCACGGCCGCCGGGATCGCCCGCTCCAGCACCGACAGCTCGCCGTTGACCTCGATCCGCAGGGCCTGGAAGGTGCGCTTGGCCGGGTTGCCGCCGGTGCGCTTGGCGGCCTGCGGCAGCGCGTCGCGGATCAGCTCGACCAGGCGGGCGCTGTTGGTGAACGGCTCCTTCTCGCGTTCGCGCACGATCGCGGACACGATGCGCTTGGCCTGCTTCTCCTCGCCGTAGGCGCGCAGGATGCGGACGAGTTCGCCGGCCGGGTAGGTGTTGAGGACCTCGGCGGCGCTGACGCCGGTCGTCTGGTCCATGCGCATGTCGAGGGGGGCGTCCTGGGCGTAGGCGAAGCCGCGGTCGGCCTCGTCGAGCTGCATGGAGGACACCCCGAGGTCGAACAGGACGCCCCGCACGCGCGGGACGCCGAGCCGGTCGAGGACGTCGGGGAGCTCGTCGTAGACGGCGTGCACCAGGGTGGCCCGGTCGCCGAAGGGCGCGAGCCGCTCGCCGGACAGGCGCAGGGCCTCCTTGTCGCGGTCCAGGGCGACGAGCCGGGCCTCGGGGAACCGCCGGAGCAGGGCTTCGCTGTGGCCGCCGAGCCCGAGCGTGCAGTCGACCACCACCGCTCCCGGCCGCTCCAGGGCGGGCGCCAACAGGTCCAGGCACCGCTGGAGCATCACCGGGACGTGTCGACTCTGGCTCAAGTGGCCCTCTCAAATCCGGCGCGGCGCTCACGCACCGCCGGGTTCCCGCCCTCCCCCGGTGAGGGGCGACCGGCGCCGTCAGGCGTCGGCCGGGCGGCGGCGGGAGGAGGCCGAGCCGTACGTGCGCGCCGCGCACGCGGGGAGATCCCCCGGTCGTCGCCGGGGGATCCGGGGAAATCAGTGCAGCGGGCGCTCTCGCCTCCCGCCTCGCGCCACTTTAGTCCACGGTCCCGCCCGGTCAATCAACCGGCCTGCGCGTCGCGGTCCGCGCGGCAGGTCAAGGGGTGCATCGGACACATCACCCGCAGGAGGGGGCTCACACCACCCCTGTGGGTTACCTCACACCAAGACACGCTGACATCCTTTGTCGCCTCTCACAACGGGCCCGATGCCCTCGTGACCAGTACCGTCATGGGTATGACGACTTCCGCATCGGTTCCCACCGGCCCCCAGCACGCCACCACCGGCCACGGCACGGTCACCGACCGTCTGGTCGACGCCAACCAGCAGTACGCGGCCGCCTTCACCGACCCCGGGATGGACGCCCGCCCGGTGCTCAACGTCGCCGTGGTGGCCTGCATGGACGCCCGCCTCGACCTGCACGCCGCGCTGGGCCTGTCGCTCGGCGACTGCCACACCATCCGCAACGCGGGCGGCGTCGTCACCGACGACGTGATCCGCTCGCTGACCATCAGCCAGCGGGCGCTGGGCACCCGCAGCGTGGTCCTCATCCACCACACCGGCTGCGGTCTGGAGTCCCTCACCGAGGAGTTCCGGCACGACCTGGAGATGGAGGTGGGCCAGCGCCCCGGCTGGGCCGTGGAGGCCTTCCGGGACGTCGACCAGGACGTACGGCAGTCGATGCAGCGCGTGCGCACCTCGCCGTTCCTGCTGCACACCGACGACGTGCGCGGTTTCGTCTTCGACGTGAAGACGGGCCTGCTGCGCGAGATCGACCCCGCCTGACCCGGCCGCCCGCCCCGGAGGGAGCCCGGACTCCGGACGCCGTTCGACGCCGTAAGACCTGGCATATCGCTCTCAGTTGTCCACAGGCGAGTGACACGAATCGGTAACGGCGGCAAGAATGCGGGAGTGGTGCCATGCGGAACTTTTCCCGCGTGGTGTCCGTGATTCGGGGTGGGCCGGTCCGCACAGCAAGGCGTCGGCCCGGGACATTTGGGGTCCCCCGCTCCTTTCCGGAGCGCGGGGAAAGGCCGAGGAGGGCCGGGTGACGACCTATGACGATCGAGCGAGCCTCACTGATCTGACCGCCGTGGTGGAGCGCGTGCGGAATTCGGTGGAAGGCGTGATCGAGGGAAAGCCCGAGGTCGTACGGCTCTCGCTGACCGTGCTGCTCGCCGAGGGACATCTGCTCATCGAGGATGTCCCGGGAGTCGGCAAGACGATGCTGGCCAAGGCGCTGGCGCGGTCCATCGACTGCTCGGTGCGGCGGATCCAGTTCACTCCGGACCTGCTGCCCTCGGACATCACCGGTGTGCCCATCTGGGACCAGCAGCGCCGTGACTTCGAGTTCAAGCCGGGTGCCATCTTCGCGCAGGTGGTGATCGGCGACGAGATCAACCGCGCGTCGCCGAAGACGCAGTCCGCGCTGCTGGAGTCGATGGAGGAGCGCCAGGTCACCATCGACGGCAAGACCTACGAACTGCCCAGCCCGTTCATGGTCGTGGCGACGCAGAACCCGGTCGAGATGGAGGGCACCTACCCGCTGCCGGAGGCCCAGCGCGACCGTTTCATGGCCCGCGTCTCGGTCGGCTACCCGAGCGCGGAGGCCGAGCTGCAGATGCTGGACGTGCACGGCGGCGTCTCCCCGCTGGAGGACCTCCAGCCGGTGGCGCACGCGCACGAGATCCTCAAGCTCATCGAGGCGGTGCGCGACGTCTACGTGGCCGAACCGATCCGCCGGTACGTGGTGGAGCTGGTCGCCGCCACCCGTACGCACCCCGATCTCAGACTCGGCGCCTCGCCGCGCGCGACGCTGCACCTGCTGCGCGCGGCGAAGGCGGCGGCGGCCCTCGGCGGCCGGGACTACGCGCTGCCGGACGACGTGCAGGCACTCGCCGTGGCCGTCCTCGCCCACCGGCTGCTGCCCACCGCCCAGGCCCAGCTCAACCGCCGCACCGCCGAGCAAGTGGTGCAGGAGATCCTCCAGCGCATCCCGGTGCCCGCGGACCGCCCCCGGGCGTCCGCGGACGATCCGCGGCGGAGCGGCCTCGGCCACGGCGGTCCGGAGTTCGGCCAGCAGCCGCCCCGGAGGCTGTGATGACCACCGCCGGCGCCGTCCACCCGGACGGCGGCACGGGCGGCCGGAGCGGCGTCAGGACGGCCCTGGCGGGTCTCACCACCCGCGGGCGCTCCTTCCTGGCCGCCGGTGTGGCCGCCGCGATCTGCGCGTATGTGCTGGGACAGAGCGATCTGCTGCGGGTCGGGCTGCTGCTGGCGGTGCTTCCGCTGGTGTGCTCGGGCGTGCTCTACCGCACCCGCTACCGGGTCGCCGGCAGCCGCCGGCTCTCCCCCGGGCGGGTGCCCGCCGGGTCCGAGGCGCGGGTGCACCTGCGGATGGAGAACGTCTCTCGGCTGCCCACGGGCCTGCTGATGCTCCAGGACCGGGTGCCCTACGTGCTCGGCCCGCGCCCGCGGTTCGTCCTGGACCGGGTGGAGGCGGGCGGGCGCCGCGAGGTGTCCTACCGGGTCCGCTCCGACCTGCGCGGCCGCTATCCGCTGGGCCCGCTGCAGCTGCGGCTGTCCGACCCGTTCGGGATGTGCGAGCTGACCCGGGCCTTCTCCACGTACGACACGCTGACGGTGATCCCGCGCGTGGAGCCGCTGCCGCCGGTGCGGCTGAGCGGCGAGGCGAAGGGGTACGGCGACGGGCGGCAGCGTGCGCTGGCGCTGGCCGGCGAGGACGACGTGATCCCGCGCGGCTACCGTCACGGCGACGACCTGCGCCGGGTGCACTGGCGCTCCACCGCCCGCTACGGCGAGCTGATGGTGCGCCGCGAGGAACAGCCGCAGCGCGCCCGGTGCACGGTGCTCCTCGACACCCGGGCCGTCGCCTACGCGGGCGCCGGACCGGACTCGGCGTTCGAGTGGGCGGTGTCCGGTGCGGCCTCCGTGCTGGTGCACATGCTGGAGCGCGGTTTCTCGGTGCGGCTGCTGACCGACACCGGCACCTCGGTGCCGGGTGAGGGTTCCGACGGGTTCGCGGGGGTGAACCAGGAGTCCGCGGACGCGGCCGGGCTGATGATGGACGCCCTCGCCGTGGTGGACCACTCCGACGAGGAGGGCCTGTCCCGCGCCTACGACGTGCTGCGCGGCGGGCACGAGGGGCTGCTGGTCGCCTTCCTCGGCGACCTGGACGAGGAGCAGGCCGCGGTGCTCGCCCGGATGCGGCAGCGCAGCGGAGGCGCACTCGCCTTCCTGCTGGACAGCGGGACCTGGCTGCGGGAACCGGCCGATGTGCCCGGTGCGGCGGACCGGCGCGGGGAGTGGCTGCGGATGCTGCGCGAGGCGGGCTGGACGGCGCTGGACGTGCCACGGGGCGCCTCGCTGGACGAGTTGTGGCGGCAGGCGGACCGGGAGCGTTCGGGCCTGGCCGCGGCGAGTGGTGGGGAGGGACCGTGATCAGCGGACGGGCGAGGCTGACGCTGTGCGCGTGGGCGGCCACACTGGCGGCGGCGTGCGCCCTGCTGCCGCTGGTCGACCCGGCGACCTGGATCCTCCAGGCGGCGTTCCTGCTGGCGGTGCAGTCGGGCGTGGGCGCGGCGGCCCGGCGGGTACCGCTGGCGCGTCCGCTGACGGTGGCGGCGCAGGTCCTGGTGACGCTGGTGCTGCTGACCCTGGTGTTCGCGCGTGAGCACGCCTTCGCCGGGCTGATACCCGGCCCCGACGCCCTCCGGTTCTTCGCCGAGCTGCTGGAGCAGGGCGGGAACGACGTCAGCCGGTACGCGATACCGGCGCCGCTGTCCGACGGCATCCGGCTGATGCTGGTCGGCGGCGTGCTGGTGATCGGGCTGCTGGTGGACACCCTCGCGGTGACCTTCCGCAGCGCGGCCCCCGCCGGGCTGCCGCTGCTCGCCCTGTACTCGGTGGCCGCGGGGCTGGCCGACAACGGCATCGACTGGCTGTGGTTCCTGCTGGCGGCGGCCGGCTATCTGATGCTGCTGCTCGCCGAGGGCCGGGACCGGCTCTCCCAGTGGGGGCGCGTGTTCGGCGGGGCGCCCGGCCCGGGCGGGGACTCGCCCGGCGCCGTCGCACCGGTGCGCACCGGGCGGCGGATCGGCGCGGTCGCGCTGGGCATCGCCCTGGTGGTGCCGCTCGGCCTGCCCGCGATGAACGGCGGCCTGCTGGACCCCGCCGGTACGGGGGGCGGCTCGGGCACCGGCGGGGGCGGCAACGTCTCTGCGGTGAACCTGCTGGTGTCGCTGCAGGACTCGCTGAACCGGGACGACGACCGCCAGGTCATGTCGGTGCGCTCCGAGCTGACGGACGTGTCCGACCTGTATCTGCGGATCGTGTCCCTGGACGACTTCGACGGCACCACGTGGAAGCCGTCGAAACGGTCCTTCACCACCGTCCCCACCGGCACGTTCCCGACGCCGCCGGGCCTCGGCACCGACATCGAGCGCACGGAGATCGGCACGACGCTCTCGACCGCCGACTGGTACGCCCAGGACTGGCTGCCGATGCCGTACCCGCCGAGCGGGGTGAGCGTCCGGGGCAACTGGCTCTACGAACCCGTCGGCATGTCGCTGGTCGGCGACCGCGGGCAGAACACGCGCGGTCTGACGTACCAGGTGCGCAGCCTCCACGTGCGGCCCACGGCGGAACAGCTGGCCGACGCGCCGGAGCCGGTGCCCGCGCTGCAGCGCGAGTACACCGAGCTGCCGGACTCGCTGCCCGCCGTGGTGTCCCGCACCGCCCGCGAGGTCACCGAGGGCGCGGCCAACGCCTACGACCAGGCGGTCATGCTCCAGGAGTACTTCACGCTGACCGGCGGCTTCGAGTACGACACCGAGGTCGACGTCGGCAGCGACTCGAGGGCGATCGCCCGTTTCCTGCGGGACAGGCAGGGCTTCTGCGTGCACTTCTCGTTCGCGATGGCGTCGATGGCCCGTTCGCTGGGCATACCGGCGCGGGTCGCGGTGGGCTTCGCGCCCGGCACCCCGCAGGCGGACGGCACGGTCTCGGTCGGGCTGCGGGACGCGCACGCCTGGCCGGAGCTGTACTTCGAGGGGGTGGGCTGGACCCGGTTCGAGCCGACCCCGACCCGTGGTTCGACGCCGTCGTACACCGTTCAGGACACCGCGGAGAACACGGTGCCCGATCCCGCCCGGCCCTCACGGACCGCGTCCGCGGAGCCGTCGGCGGAGCCCTCGGAGAGCGAGAGCTGCACGGCGGAGCGGAGAAGGCTCGGGGCGTGCGAGAGCGAGTCGCCGCAGGCGGCCCTGCCCACGGGTGACGACGGGCCGAAGTGGTACGCGCTGCTGGGATGGGCGCTGGCCGGTCTCGTGGTGCTGGTGCTGCCGCTGTCGCCCATGCTGTGGCGGGCGAGGACCCGGGCGGTGCGGCTGGGCGGACACGGCCGCTCGGAGGCGGAGGCGGTGCCGTACGTCCTGGCCGTCTGGGACGAGCTGACCGACACGGCGTGGGACTACGGCATCGCGCCGGACGGGTCACTGACCCCGCGCGGGACGGCGGACCGGATCGTGCGGCTGGGCCGGCTCGGCCCGGATGCGGCGGCGTCGGTGCACCGGGTGGCCGATGCGGTGGAACAGGTCCTGTACGCGCCGCGGCCGCGGCCGGTGGTGGGGCTGACGGATGACGTGCGGGGGGCTGTGGCGGGGCTGCGGGCCTCGGCCGGCGGCCGGCGGGCGCGGTTGCGCGCGGTGTTCGCGCCGCGGTCCGCTGTGCGGGTGGTGTGGGTGGTGTCGGCGTGGTGGGCCGGGGTCCGGCAGCGGCTCCTGTCGCTGCGCCCGACCTGGCGCGGGCCGTCGCGACAGCAGGGCTGAGACCCGCCGGGCCTCGCGAAGGGCCGGCCCGCCGGGGTCGTGCGGTACCCGGCGTGCGGGCTGGGCGGGGGTCGGTCGCGCAGCCTCGCGTTCACGGGGTGCCTCCCCGGGAGGGGTACCCCCTGCCCACCCGCGCCGCCCTGCGGCACGGGCGCCCGCGGTCGACGTCAAGCCGAAGGGGGCGACCACCTTGTGGTGGTCGCCCCCTTCGGCAAGTTTTCAACCGGCCTAGTGGCCGCCCTGCTCGTCGCGGCGGCGTTGCCAGCGTTCCTCGATGCGGTCCATCACCGAGCGGCGCTGTCTGCCCTGGCGCCCCGCCTGCGGCGTACCCGTCGCACCGGCGGCCTGCTCTCCCGGCTTGGGCGCCTTGCGCCAGCCGGTCACCGCGAGAACCGCGCAGCCCAGCATCACGAGGAACCCCACGACACTGAGCCAGACCTGCTGGGCGACCATACCGGCCATGAGGAGCGCAATACCCACGAGGAAGCCCGCGACCGCCTGGTAGACCCGTCGCCGGGTGTACGTACGCAGCCCGCTTCCCTCGAGCGCTGTCGCGAACTTGGGATCTTCGGCGTACAGCGCTCGCTCCATTTGCTCGAGCATGCGCTGCTCGTGCTCCGAGAGCGGCACGGAGTCCTCCTCATCGTGCAGTCGCCGGGGCGACCCGGGGGGTCCCTTCAGGATAGGCAGGGAATCGCCCCCGTGAAACCCGCCCCTCTGCGCCAATTGGCCAACCGGTACCAGCCATCACGTCCCGGCCCGCTGAGGCTTCTCATTCCCCGGCGGCCGGCCCGTCATGCCGGGCGGTCTCCCTCGATCATACGGCGCCAAGCCGCCATTCGGGGGGCCTGTGGCGCACTCCATGCACGGCGGGGCCACCGGACGCGCCGCTGATCAGCGGCGCGTCCCGGCAGCCGCTCAGGCCCCCGCGGTCCCCCGCGTCTCACCGAGCACATGAAGTTGCGTGGCCACGGAGTGGAAGGCGACGAGCTCGGCCGCCGCGGCCTCCAGCTTCAGCAGCGCGTCCAGGGCTCCGGGCTCGGTGTCGACGAGCACGCCGGGGACGAGGTCGGCGAAGACCCGCACGCCGTGCACGGCGCCGACCCTCAGGCCCGCGCCCTCCACGAGCGCGGTGAGCCGGTCGACGGTGAAGCGGCGCGGCACGGGGTCGCCGGTGCCCCACCGGCCGTCCGGGTCGTCGAGCGCCTGCTTGGCCTCCGTGAAGTGACCGGCGAGGGCGCGGGCGAGCACGGCGCCGCCGAGGCCCGCGGCGAGCAGGCTGAGGACGCCGTCGGGGCGCAGGGCCGCCACCGCGTTGCGGACGCCTTCGGCGGGGTCGTCGACGTACTCCAGGACGCCGTGGCACAGCACGACGTCGTAGCCGCCGCGCTCGGCCACGTCGAAGAGGCCCCGGGCGTCGCCCTGGACGCCCCGGACCCGGTCGGCGACGTCGGCCTCGGCGGCGCGGCGCTCCAGGGCGAACAGCGCGTCGGGGCTGGGGTCGACGACGGTCACCTGGTGGCCGAGCCGGGCGAGGGGCACCGCGAAGTTGCCGCTGCCGCCGCCGGTGTCGAGGATGTCCAGCGCCTGCCGTCCGGTCGCCTTGACCCGGCGTTCCAGGGCGTCCTGGAGGACCTCCCAGACCACGGCGGTACGGAGGGCGGCACGGGGCCGCATCGGATCCGACACGGTAGTTGACTCCTCGGCGCGGCACCGCCTCTTCCTCGGCGGAGCAATCGGGCTCCCTCCCCCGGCGGGCAGGGCTTCAGGCGCTGTCCACCCTATGGCCTGTGCCGTGGTGGCCGACCACCCGGCCGGGGACCCACGGGGCCACGCGAGGTGATTCGCCCCCGCAGCCCCTTCCCGTCCCGCCCCGGCCCCCTTTCACGCCCACGCGGCGGAGCCGCACCTCTATACGGCCCCGTGCCCCTGATGCGGCAGGACCGGCTGGAGGACCAGCATCCGTTCGACCAGGCGGAGGAACATCGCCACGTCGCGTATCAGGTCGTCGGCGTCCCGGCCGCTCGCCGCCCCCTGGATGCCGGCCTCGGCCCGGGCGCGGCGCCGGGCCCCGGAGGCGAACAGCGCGCTCCACTCGGTGAGCTCGGGCGCGATCTCGGGGAGCACTTCCCAGGCGCTCCGTATTCTGGCCCGGGCCCGGGGCGAGGTCTCGGGCCGGCCGCGGGCGGCGAGCACGGCGGCGGCGGTGCGCAGGGCGGCCAGGTGGGCCGTCGCGTAACGCTCGTTGGGGGTCTCGAGGACGGCGGCCTCGTCGAGTCCGGCTCGGGCCTGGGCGAGCAGGTCGAGGGCGGCGGGCGGGGCCGAGGCGCGGCGCAGCACGGGGTGGATGTCGCTCGCCGGGCCGTTCAGTGAGGGGGCAGGGCCGGTGGTGCGGCGCCGGCGGGCGGCGGCTGCGGACGAGTTGGCCATGACGAACCTCCTGTCGTCTTGGTGACGGCGCCCCTCCTGAGAGGTGCCGTATGTGCACATCGTGAGGTATGGCACTGACAATCCGTTCCGACCTGGGCTTTTGCTTCGCTCGACCGTTCGCACCAGTTTTTGAACTGACCAGTCAGTTCATAAGCAGGGGGTTTGGTGGACGGTCCGTTCGGACTCGCCGTCACGGCCCGCGGCCGCGGCTCGAAGGGGCCGCGGGGACGGGCGTTCCGCGGGGTCTCGGCCGACGCGGAGCCCGGCTCGGCGGCCCGCTCCGCGCCCGCTCCCGCGCGGAGAACGCATGCGTGCGGAGAGGGAGCGCGTCGACGGCGCGCTGACCACCGCCGGTCTTGGCCTGCGCCCTTCCTCAAGGCGACACGGACCGCCGTACGGGATCCGGAGCGGGTGGAGGCGCTGCGGCTGTCGCTCGCGCCGGCGCCGGCACTGGCACTGGCACTGGCACTGGCACTGGCGGGGCGTCCCCGGCCGCTCGGGGTGTTTGAACGGGCGCACCGGGGCTCCTGTGAGAATCAGGGCCATGGAACGCAGCAGCACCACGCCGGGCGGCAGTGCCCGCCGCGAGGCCACCCGGCAGAAGCTCTACGAGGCGGCCGTCACCCTCATCGCCGAACAAGGCTTCTCCGCCACCACCGTGGACGAGATCGCCGAGCGGGCGGGGGTCGCGAAGGGCACGGTCTACTACAACTTCGCGAGCAAGTCGGTCCTCTTCGAGGAGTTGCTGCGGCACGGGGTCGGTCTGCTGACCGCCTCGCTGCGGGAGGCGGCCGAACGGACGGCCGGGGAGGGCGGCGGCGGGGTCGACGCCCTGGACGCGATGATCCGCGCGGGGCTCGTCTTCATCGACCGCTACCCGGCCTTCACCCAGCTGTACGTGGCCGAACTGTGGCGCACCAACCGGGCCTGGCAGTCCACGCTGACGGTGGTGCGGCAGCAGGCCGTGGCGGTGGTCGAGGGCGTGCTGCGCGAGGGTGTGGCGAACGGCGAGTTCAGCGACGAGATCGACGTCCCGCTGACGGCGGCGGCGCTGGTCGGCATGGTGCTGGTGGCGGCACTGGACTGGAAGTCCTTCCAGCCGGAGCGTTCCCTGGACGACGTGCACTCCGCCCTGTCCCGGCTGTTGCAGGGGCGGGTCAGCGGCCGCCGCTGAATCCCGGACGGACGAAGGCGCCGGCCCGACGGTGGCCGCGTCCCCCGCGGGCCACCGTCGGACCGGCGCCTCCCTTGCTCCCCCGTACGTTCCCCCGTGCGGTCGTCCCCCGGGTTCCCCCGTGCCTCGCCCCCACCGACGGTTCCGGCGGAAGGAGCGGATCGCGGGCCCGTACCGTTCCGGCGCCCCGTGTCGCCGGTTCCGGGGCGGGGCCCCTCTCCGTGGTCTCCACTCTCCCGTTCCCGGGGGCCGGCCCCCATCCGCGCGCGTACTCAACTCGGCGGCTAGGTACGGGTACTCAGGGCTGCGCACGCGCCCCCACGGCCCGGTGCCGCCGGCTGGGGTCCGGGACGGGGGCGCGGGTACTCGGGACGGACCGCCGGTGGCGGCGGATAAAGTCCCTGGCATGGCACGGATTGCGGTGATCGGCGCCGGGATGGGCGCGATGGCGGCCGCCGCCCGGCTGGCCGTCGCGGGCCACCGGGTGGCGGTGTACGAGCGGACGGAGACGTACGGCGGTGCGCTGCGCCGTCTCGAGCGGGACGGGTTCGCCTTCGACACCGGGCCCGGACTGCTCCCGCTGCCGGCGGTCTACCGGGACCTGTTCGTGAAGACCGGCAGGGAGCCGCTGGAGGCGTGTGTCGAACTGGTCCAGGCCGACCCGTCGTCGCACCACGTGTTCGCGGACGGTACGCGCGTGTCGCTGGCGGGCGCCTCCCGCGCGGGTGTCGTCTCCGCGCTGGAGGAGAGCCTCGGGGCGGACGCGGCCAGGCGCTGGGGGGACTTCCTGGTGCGGGCCCGGGAGGCCTGGGACCGGTCGCGCCGGCCGCTGCTGGAGGAACCGCTGTGGCCCAACTGGCAGGTCCTGGCCGAGCGTGAGCCGTACCCGGCGGTCCCCCACAAGAAGTTCCTGCGCACGCGTACGGCGGGCACGCTCGCGGAGGTCGGGGCGTGGGAGCTGCGCGATCCCCGGCTGATCGCGCTGCTGGAGAGCCATGCGCTGGCGTACGGCCTCGATCCCCGCTCCACCCCGGCGAGCGCGGCGGTGCTGCCGTACATGGAGCACGCCTTCGGCATGTGGTACGTGCGCGGTGGCATGCGGGAGCTGGCACGTGCGGTGTACGAGCGGTGCCTGGCCCGCCGGGTGGAGTTCCACTTCGGTGCGGAGGCCGTCGGAATCCTGGAGAAGGACGGCCGGGCGGCGGGGCTGGAGCTCGCCGGCGGCGCGGTGGCCGAGGCGGACTTCGTGGTCGCCGGGGTGGCTCCCGAGGTGCTGGACCGGCTGAGCGGGGGGACACGGGTGCGCGGTGACGGCGAGGTCCCGGGCCGGCGGGGGACGGCGAGCCGGGTGACGCTGGCGCTGGCGCTGCGGGGCGGGCGCCCGGAGGGGACCCCGCACCGCACGGTCGTGCACACGGAGGACCGGGAGGCCGAACTGGAGTCGCTGTCCGGTGCCCCCGGGGGCCTGCCCCCGCGGCCCACGGTCACGGTGCTGCGGCCGGACGACCCGGCGCTGGTCCCGGACGCCGGCCACGAGGCGGTCACGGTGACGTCGGTGGTGCCCGCCGGGACCGAGGGGGCCTGGGACGCGTACGCCGGGAATCTGATCGCCGTCGCCGAGCGTGCCGTACCCGGCCTGCGCGACCGGCTGCTGTGGCACGAGGTGCGCACCCCGGCCGACGTCGCCGGGGAGACCGGCGCGGAGGGCGGCGCGGTGCCGGTGCCGGCGCTGGCCGCGGCGGGCGGACGGCTGCTGCACCCGGCCAACAGCACGGGGCTGGCGGGGCTGTTCACGGCCGGGGGCTGGTCCCACCCCGGCGGCGGGCTCCCGCACGCCGGGATGTCGGGGGCGCTGGTGGCCGGACTGATCGTGGAGGGGCCGGAGTTCCGCGGGTCGCAGTGAACGCGCTCAGTAGCGGTACTGCTCGTCGTGCCCGGTGCCGTTGCCGTGCGTCTGTCCGTCGCCCTGGTACGGGTACTGCTGCTCGGGCGGGAGTTCACCGCCGTACGGGTCGTCGGCGCTGCGCTGCTGCGGGACCCACAGGCCGCCGGCCGGGGTCTCGCCGCCGTAGCCCTGCTGGGCGTACGGGTCCTGGCCGTAGCCCTGCTGGGGGTACTGCTGCGGGTCGGCGTAGCCGGTGTCGTACGAGGTGTTCCCGTAGGCCGGGTTGCCGGTGTACGGGTCGGAGTAGGCCGCGTACTGCTGCTGGCCCGTGGTGTCGTAGCCCTGCTGCTGGCCGTAACCGGAGTAGTCGTAGGCGTGGTTCGGGTCGGCGCCCTGGGCGGCCGCCGCGTACTGGTCCTGGGACGGGGCCGTGTACCCGGTGTCGCCGTAGACGCCGTAGGAGCCGGTGTCGTCGGGCATGGGCTGCGGCTCGTAGACGGCGGTGGTCCCGTCGGCCGCCGGCTGGCCGGGGCGGGCGGCGGGGGTGAACACGTCGTCGTGGTCGTAGTCGTCGTCCGCGCGGTGGCCGGACCGGTCGCGGTGGCCGTCGTCCTCGTCGCCGTGACCGGCGCCGGGCGCCTCCAGGTCGGAGACCTCCAGGGTCGGCTCCTGGCGTCCGCGACCGCCGCGGCGGCCCTTGGCGGCGGCCAGCACCGGCGCGTTGACCGCCCAGCCGGCCGCGAAGCCGCGGCGGAACGACAGCGTCACATAGGTCTGGCCGACCGCGAAGGCCGCGGCGCCGAGACCGATGACGACCACGGACGGGATCAGCACACCGAGCACGACGCCGAGGAAGCCGCCGAAGGCGAGCAGCCGCCAGCGCAGGCGCGCCTTGTACTGCAGCAGCACCTCACCGAGCAACCACAACGCGACGATGCCGAACGCGATGTAGAGGACCGTCCAGCCCATGTACGCCCCTCTCCCAGTGGTCGCTACTCAGTGTGTCGTATATGAGTGCGACCGGTCTAGGCCCGCGGTGGGTGGTGCAGGCCCAGGTTCTCGTAGATTTCCAGGGTCGCCGTGGAGTTGTTGAGCGTGATGAAGTGCAGTCCGGGCACTCCCTCGGCCAGCAGCCGGGCACAGAACTCCGTGGCGAACTCGATACCGATGGAGCGTACCGCCGCCGGATCGTCCTTCGCTGCGAGGATCCGCTCTTCAAGGGCCCCCGGGAACACGGCGTTACTGAGCTTTGGCAACCTCTCCAGCATCTTCACGCTGGTCACCGGCATGACTTCGGGAATCACCGGGGTCGCGCAGCCCGCCGCGTGGACTCGGTCACGCAGTCGCAGATAGGACTCGGGCTGGAAGAACATCTGGGTGATCGCGTAGTCGGCGCCCGCCCGGCACTTGTCGACGAAGCGGGCGACGTCGGTGTCCCAGTCGGCCGACCGCGGGTGCATCTCCGGGAAGGCGGCGACACCGACGCAGAAGTCGCCCGACTCCTTGATGAGCCGGACGAGTTCGGCGGCGTAGGTGAGCCCCTGCGGGTGCGGCACCCAGTCGCCCATCGGGTCGCCGGGCGGGTCGCCGCGCACGGCGAGCATGTTGCGGATCCCGGCGTCGGCGTACTGGCCGATGATGTTGCGCAGCTCGGCGACGGAGTGGTCGACCGCGGTGAGGTGGGCGACCGGGGTGAGGGTGGTGTCGGCGACGATCTGCTGGGTCTCCTTGACCGTGCCCGCGCGCGTGGAGCCGCCCGCGCCGTAGGTCACGGAGACGAAGTCCGGGGCGACCGCCTCGACCCTGCGCAGCGCGCTCCACAGGTTCCGCTCACCCTTGGGGGTCTTCGGCGCCGAGAACTCGAACGAGAACGTCGTCTTGCCGGAGGCGAGCATGTCGCGCACGGTGCGTGCGCGATCAGTCCTGGTGGATGCTGTTCCGAGGGCCATACCGGCAGGTTAGCCAGGGGTCGGCGGTCCCCCAACCGGATGCGGGACATTTGTCTGGAATGCCGACTTGTTGTCCATCCCTTGGACAAACCTGAGACACGCGGGGGTCATCCGGCGTCCACGGGTGCCGCCTGCCGCAGCCGCTTCGCGAACCCGGCCGCCGCCGCGCCCGGGTCGTCCGCCTCGGTGACGGCTCGCACGACGACGACCCGGCGGGCACCGGCGTCCAGCACCTCGTCGAGGTTGCCGAGGTCGATGCCGCCGATGGCGAACCAGGGGCGCTCGGTGCCCAGGGCGGCGGTGTACCGGACCAGACCGAGACCGGGGGCGTGGCGGCCGGGCTTGGTGGGGGTGGGCCAGCAGGGCCCGGTGCAGAAGTAGTCCACGCCGGGCTGGACGGCCGCCGCGGCGGCCTCGGCCTCGGCGTGGGTGGAGCGGCCGACCAGGACGCCGTCGCCGAGGATCGCGCGGGCGGCGGGGACGGGCAGGTCGCCCTGGCCGAGGTGGAGGACGTCGGCGCCGGCGGCGTGGGCGACGTCCGCGCGGTCGTTGACCGCGAGCAGCTTGCCGTGCCGGGCGCAGGCGTCGGCGAGGACCGCCAGGTGCTCCAGCTCCTCACCGGCCTCCATGCCCTTGTCCCGCAGCTGCACGATGTCGACCCCGCCGGCCAGGACCGCGTCCAGGAACTCCGCGAGATCGCCCTGCCGCCTGCGGGCGTCGGTGCACAGGTAGAGCCGGGCGTCGGCGAGCCGGGCGCGAGCGGTGTCGGTCATAGGAGGGTCCCCCCGGAGTGGCGGCGGCGTACGGACCCGGTGGGCCCGGTGTGTCGGCGGCGGGCGCTCGCGACGGTCACGGACCGGGGCGGCACACACCGCAACGGACCCTATGCCGCCGCACCGGCGACCGCGAGACACCCCTCACGGCTGCCTGCACGCCCCCCGCACACCGCGAGACGTCCTCGACCGGTGCGCGAAGCCCGGTCCGGGAGCCGCCCCGGCCGTGGCGCCGGCGTGGACCGCCCCCACGGCCGGGGCTGATGCCCCGGCCGTCGTCGTTCGCTCTGTCCGGTCGGTCGGGTGCGGTCAGACCGCGAGCGCCTGGGCCCGGCGCTTCACCTCCGTGCCGCGGTTCTCGCTGAGCGCCTGCGCGGGCGTGCCCGGCAGGGTGGGGTCGGGGGTGAAGAGCCATTCCAGCATCTCTTCGACCGTGAAGCCGTCGTCCCGCAGGAGCGTCAGGGTTCCGGTCAGGCCCTTGACGATCTTGTCCCCGTCGATGAAGGCGGCGGGCACGTGCAGCGCGCGGTTCTCACCCCGGCGCACGGCGATGAGCTGGCCCTCCTTGACCAGCTGCCGGACGCGCGTCACCTCGACGCCGAACATCTCGGCGATGTCGGGGAGAGTGAGCCAGGCGGGGACGAGAGCATCGATCTTTGCGTCAATCTCGGTCACGGGACAAGCCTGCCATCTGCCACTGACAGTCGGAAGTCAGCCCCGCCCACCTGGGCGGACGCGCCGGGCCGGGGTGTCACGCCGTCGCCGACTTCAGGGGCCGCGCCGGGTCCGCCAGCAGCTCCGCGTCCATCGCCGTGCCCGCCTCGATCAGCCTGCGCCCCTGCGCCAGGTCCCGGGGCCGTCCCACCGCGAGCAGCGCGACCAGGCGGGACTCCCGCAGCCAGCAGACGCTCCACGCCGCCTCGGCGGGGTCCCCGCGCCACACCATCCGGTCGGCGCCCGCGTGGTGCCCCGCGTACTGCACGAAACGCCCGAACTGCTCGGACCAGAAGTACGGCACCGGATCGTAGACCGCCGGCTCCCGGCCGGTGGGCGCGCCCAGGACGTTCACGGCGACCGTGCGCGGCCCCTGGAGGGCGTTGTCCCAGTGGTGGACCAGCAGGCGCTCGCCGTAGCGCCCGGACGGGAAGGACGCGCAGTCGCCGACCGCGTACACGTCCGGCAGGGAGGTCGCCAGATGACGGTCGGCGGCGACCTCCCCGTGCGCCCCGAACTCGATCCCGGAGCCCGCCAGCCAGGCGGTGGCGGGCCGGGCCCCGATGCCGACGACCACGGCGCCCGCGGGCAGCCGCGTACCGTCGTCCAGGACCACGGTGCCGGGCTCGACGCGCTCCACGCGCGCGTGCGTGCGCAGCGTGACGCCGGCCTCCGCGTACCAGGCGGCCATCGGGGCGGCCACCCCGGCGGGCAGCACCCCGGTGAGCGGCCGCTCCTCGGCCTCCACGACGGTGACCGCGCAGCCCGCCTCGCGGGCCGCCGTGGCGAACTCCGCGCCGATCCAGCCGGCGCCGACCACCACGATGTCGTGCTGCCGCGCGAGCACCGGCCGCAGCCGCGCGGCGTCGTCCAGGGTGCGCAGCAGATGCACGCCGGGCACGCCCTCCGTGCCCGGCAGCCGGACCGGTTCCGCGCCGGTGGCGACCACCAGGACGTCGTACGGGACGGGCCCGGCCTCCGTGTCCAGCTCGTGGTCGCCGGGGCGCAGGCCGAGCACCTCGCAGCCGAGCCGCAGTTCGATGCCGGCGTCCTCGAAGTCGACGTCGAAGGCGGAGTCCTCGGCCTTGCCCAGCAGCACCGCCTTGGACAACGGCGGCCGGTCGTACGGCTGGTGGGGTTCCGCACCGATCAGGGTCACGGTGCCGGTGAAACCCTGCTCCCGCAGGGCGAGGGCGGTCTGCACGCCGGCCATGCCCGCGCCCGCCACCACCACCCGCCGCGGCTCCGGCCCTCCCGGCTGCTGCGTCTGCTCGCTCACCCGATCACCTTAGACACCCGGCACGGCATCGATCAGCCGAGCTGCTCCACCACGCTCGTCCCGCTGCCCGGCTGCGACTCCCACGCCCAGCTCTCCTCCAGCCGTACCCGTCCGTCGGGCAGCTCCACGACCGTCGACACGCAGTGCCCCGAGGAGGTGGTGCCGTCCCGCTTCAGCTGCACGTACCGGAAGTCCAGCCGGTCCCCCGCGCGGGTGCCCACCAAGTGCCCGCGCACGACGTCGCCGCCCGCGTACTCGGCCCAGATCTCACCGCCCCGCTCGTGGTAGACGAAGCGGGTGCGGGTGCCGACCTGGCCGGGGGCCTGGTCGGCCACGGGGGCGAGGACGAGTCCGTCGAGCGATGGTGCCACGCGGGGGCTCCCTTACAAGCGCGTTGCTAGGGTGGCCAACGTACAAGCACTCGCGGGAGCCCGGACGCACCGGGCTGAGAGGGAGGCTGGCGGCCTCCGACCGTACGAACCTGATCCGGGTCATGCCGGCGAAGGGAGGGGCTGGACGCCCATGTCGCCCACGCGCACCTCAGACGTCCTCGTCGTCGGGGGCGGAATCATCGGTCTGGTCACGGCCTGGCGGGCCGCGCAGCGCGGTCTCGCCACGACCGTGGTGGACCCCGAGCCGGGCGGCGGCGCCGCCGAGGTGGCCGCCGGGATGCTGGCCGCCGTCACGGAACTGCACTACGGCGAGGAGACCCTGCTCGGTCTGAACCTCGCCTCCGCGCGGCGCTATCCCGGCTTCGCGGCCGAGCTGACCGAGCTGACCGGCCACGACCTCGGCTACCGCGCGTGCGGCACGCTCGCCGTGGCACTGGACGCCGACGACCGCGCCCACCTGCGGGAACTGCACGCCCTGCAGCAGCGCTCCGGGCTGGACTCGCAGTGGCTGTCCGGGCGGGAATGCCGGCGCCTGGAGCCGATGCTCGCGCCGGGCGTGCGCGGCGGCCTGCGGGTGGACGGCGACCACCAGATCGATCCGCGGCGGCTGGCGGCCGCGCTGGTCACCGCCTGTGAGCGCATGGGCGTGACCGTCCACCGTGCCTGGGCCGAGCGGCTCGTCGTCGCGGGAGACCGCGCGACGGGCGTGGTCACGGCCGACGGCACCGGCCTCGGCGCCGGGCAGGTGGTGCTCGCCGCGGGCAGCCTCAGCGGGCGGCTCGCGGGCGTCCCCACGGACGTGCTGCCGCCGGTGCGCCCCGTGAAGGGGCAGGTCGTACGGCTGACGATGCCCGCGCGGCACGGTCCCTTCCTGAGCCGGACCGTGCGGGCCGTGGTGCGCGGCAGCCACGTCTACCTGGTGCCGCGCGGGAACGGCGAGCTGGTGGTCGGGGCGACCAGCGAGGAGATGGGCTGGGACACGACGGTGACCGCGGGCGGCGTGTACGAGCTGCTGCGCGACGCCCACGAGCTGGTCCCCGGCATCACCGAGCTGCCGCTGACCGAGACCCGGGCCGGACTGCGTCCCGGCTCCCCCGACAACGCGCCGCTGCTCGGCCCGACCGGTCTCGAGGGGCTGCTGCTGGCCACCGGCCACTACCGCAACGGCGTCCTGCTGACGCCGGTCACCGGCGATGTCATGGCGGAGGTCCTGACCACCGGCGCCCTGCCGGAGGTGGCCCGTCCGTTCACCCCACGGCGCTTCGGCGCCGCCGTCCGCACGGAGCAGCCCGCATGAACGTCTCGGTCAACGGGGAGCGCCGGGAGTTCCCGCCCGGCACCGCTCTCGACCTCGTCGTGAAGTCACTCACCGCGGCGCCCTCGGGGGTGGCCGCCGCCCTCAACGAAACCGTCGTCCCGCGCGCGCAGTGGCCCGCCACGCCCCTCCGTGAGGGTGACCGCGTGGAAGTCCTGACCGCCGTCCAGGGAGGTTGACCATGGCCGACGATCCGCTCCTCCTCGGCGGTACGTCCCTCACGTCCCGCCTGATCATGGGCACCGGCGGGGCGCCGAGCCTCGACGTGCTGGAGCGGGCGCTGGTGGCGTCCGGGACGGAGCTGACGACCGTCGCGATGCGGCGCGTGGACCCCTCGGTGCACGGGTCCGTGCTGTCGGTGTTGGAGAGGCTGGGCATCCGGGTGCTGCCGAACACTGCGGGGTGCTTCACCGCCGGGGAGGCGGTGCTCACCGCGCGTCTCGCGCGGGAGGCGCTCGGCACGGACCTGGTCAAGCTGGAGGTCATCGCCGACGAGCGGACCCTGCTGCCGGACCCGGTCGAGCTGCTGGACGCGGCGGAGACGCTGGTCGACGACGGGTTCACGGTGCTGCCGTACACGAACGACGATCCGGTGCTGGCGCGGAAGCTGGAGGACGTGGGGTGCGCGGCGGTCATGCCGCTGGGGTCGCCGATCGGGTCGGGGCTGGGGATCCGCAACCCGCACAACTTCGAGTTGATCGTGGAGCGGGCGGGGGTGCCGGTGATCCTGGACGCGGGGGCGGGGACCGCGTCGGACGTGGCGCTGGCGATGGAGCTGGGGTGTGCGGGGGTGATGCTGGCGTCCGCCGTCACCCGGGCGCAGGAGCCGGTGCTGATGGCTTCCGCGATGCGGGGGGCGGTGGAGGCGGGGCGGTTGGCCCGACTGGCGGGGCGGATTCCCCGGCGGTGGTACGCCGAGGCGTCGTCTCCCGCGGAGGGCTTGGCCGTGCTGGATCCGGAGCGGCCTGCTTTCTAGGCGCCGCTGCGGACAGTCGTGCCGCTGGGGCGATGGGGGTCCCCCGCTCGAGCGGAGCCGAGAGTGGGGGAGGGTGGGCGCAGCGGCACCCGGTAAGCGCGGCGAGCGAAACTCACCCCCGGCAGAGCACGACCGGCCGCAGCCAGGTAACACAGGTCACAGGTCCGCTCCAACAGCGGTTGAACGGGGCGGGGGTGTCGGTGGGGCCTCGTAGACTCGCTGCGTGGACACGACCCTTCAGGACCCTCTGGTCGGGCAGGTGCTCGACGGCCGGTACCGCGTCGAGGCGCGGATCGCGGTCGGCGGGATGGCCACGGTCTACCGGGCCGTGGACACCCGTCTGGACCGCATCCTCGCGCTCAAGGTGATGCACCCCTCCCTCGCGGCCGACGGCTCGTTCGTCGAGCGGTTCATCCGCGAGGCGAAGTCGGTCGCCCGGCTGGCCCACCCCAACGTGGTGCAGGTCTTCGACCAGGGCACCGACGGGGCGTACGTCTACCTGGCGATGGAGTACGTCGCCGGCTGCACCCTGCGCGACGTGCTGCGCGAGCGCGGGGCGCTCCAGCCGCGCGCCGCGCTGGACATCCTGGAGCCGGTGCTGGCCGCGCTCGGCGCCGCGCACCGGGCCGGGTTCGTGCACCGCGACATGAAGCCCGAGAACGTGCTGATCGGGGACGACGGCCGGGTCAAGGTCGCCGACTTCGGGCTGGTCCGGGCCGTGGACTCGGTGACGAACACCACGGGCACCGTGCTGGGCACGGTCTCGTACCTGGCCCCGGAGCAGATCGAGAACGGTGTCGCCGACCCCCGCGTGGACGTCTACGCCTGCGGCATCCTGCTCTACGAGATGCTGACCGGCGAGAGGCCGCACGACGGCGACTCCCCCGCGATCGTGCTCTACAAGCACCTGCACGACGACGTGCCGGCCCCGTCGGCCGCCGTGCCCGGCATGGCGTACGAGCTGGACGAGCTGGTCGCGTCGGCGACCGCCCGCAACCCCGAGGTCCGCCCGTGCGACGCGGTGGCGCTGCTCGCGCAGGTCCGCGCGGGGCGCGGCCGGCTCACCGCCGAGCAGCTCGACACGGTGCCGCCGCAGGCGCTGGCGTCGGAGCACGACAACGCGGAGGACCGTACGAGCGTCATCCCGCGCTCCCTGACGGTGCCCCGCCCGCTGCCCGTCAACGAGGACGAGCCCGCGGACCCCGTGCACCGCACCAGCCGGTTCTCCTCCCCGCCGCCGCTGCCGCCGCGGCGCCGGACGGCGCTGCGGCGCGGTCCGATGGCGATCGTCGTGGCCGTGCTGCTGGTCCTCGGGGTCGGCACGGGAATCTGGTACATCAACTCCGGCCAGTTCACCAAGGTCCCGCCGCTGCTGGGGAAGACCGAGCAGGAGGCCAGGGACCGGCTGTCGGACACCGGGCTGGAGGCCGGCCAGGTGACGGAGGCGTACAGCGACACCGTGGAGCGGGGCACGGTGATCAGCACCGACCCGAAGGCGGGCGCCCGCATCCGCGGCAACGACTCGGTGTCGCTGACCCTCTCCAAGGGTCCGCAGACCGTGCGGGTGCCCGACCTCGACGGCTACCCGCTGGACAAGGCGCGGGACCTGCTGAAGGACGACGGTCTGGAGCCGGGCATGGTGACCCGGGCGTTCAGCGGGACCGTGGCCCGGGGCTCGGTGGTCTCCACGGAGCCGGGCAAGGGCACCGAGGTCCGCGCGGGCTCGGCGGTGGCGCTGACCGTGAGCAAGGGCAGCCCGGTGGACGTGCCGGACGTGACCGGCGACGACGCGGAGGACGCCCGCGCGGAGCTGGAGGAGGCCGGCCTCGAGGTGAAGGTCGCCGCCGAGCGGGTCAACTCCGAGCACGACGCCGGACAGGTGGCCCGGCAGACCCCGGGCGCGGGCCGGCAGGCCGCCGAGGGCGACACCGTGACGCTGACGCTGTCCAAGGGCCCCGAGATGATCGAGGTGCCGGACGTGATCGGCGACAGCGTGGACGAGGCCAAGGAGAAGCTGGAGGACGCCGGGTTCGGCGTGGACGAGGACCGCGGGCTGCTCGGATTCTTCGGCGACACCGTCAAGGGCCAGTCCGTGGACGGCGGGGACACCGCGCCCAAGGGGTCGACGATCACCATCGAGATCCGCTGACGGACGGGGCCGGTGCGCGTGGCACCCTTGACGGGTGAAGAGTCACCTGTCCGGCCCCGCCCGCAACCCGGTCGGCGGCCATGTGCCCGTGGCCGGCGGACTGCACTCCGTCGGCCTGTCCTACGCCCGTGAGCTGGACGCCGAGACCGTGCAGGTCTTCGTCGCCAATCCGCGCGGCTGGGCCACCCCGGCCGGCAATCCGAAGCAGGACGAGGCGTTCCGCGCGGCCTGTGCGGACGGCTCGATCCCGGCGTACGTGCACGCCCCGTATCTGATCAACTTCGGGTCCCACACCGAGGCGACCGTCGAGCGGTCCGTGGAGTCGCTGCGGCACTCGCTGCGGCGCGGCCGGGAGATCGGCGCGCTGGGCGTGGTGGTGCACACGGGCAGCGCGACCGGCGGGCGGGAGCGTCCGGTGGCGCTGAAGCAGGTGCGGGAGCACATGCTGCCGCTGCTCGACGAGCTCACCCATGACGACGACCCGTTCCTGCTGCTGGAGTCGACGGCCGGCCAGGGCGCCTCGCTGTGCTCACGGACCTGGGACTTCGGACCGTACTTCGAGGCGCTGGACGCCCACCCGAAGCTGGGCGTCTGCCTGGACACCTGCCACATCTTCGCGGCCGGCCACGACCTGACCGGGCCGAGCGGGATGCACCGGACGCTGGATCTGCTGGTGGACACGGTCGGTGAGGGGCGGCTGAAGCTGATCCACGCCAACGACTCCCTGGACGTGGTCGGCGCCCACAAGGACCGGCACGCGAACATCGGCGCCGGACACATCGGCGAGGACCCCTTCCGGGCGCTGATGACGCACCCGGCGACCGAGGGCGTACCGCTGGTCATCGAGACGCCCGGCGGCAAGGAGGGGCACGCCGCGGACGTGGAGCGGCTGAAGAAGCTCCGGGACGCCTGAGGGACTCCCCCGGGTCAGATCTCGGGGCCGTCCCCGGGCTCCTCCTGGTAGGAGTAGCGCTGCTCCCGCCAGGGGTCGCCGACGTTGTGGTAGCCGCGCTCCTCCCAGAAGCCCCGGCGGTCGGCGGTCATGTACTCCACACCGCGGACCCATTTGGGGCCCTTCCAGGCGTACAGATGGGGGACGATCAGCCGCAGCGGGAAGCCGTGCTCGGCGGTGAGCAGCTCGCCGTCCTTGTGGGTGGCGAAGAGGGTGCGCTCGGAGGTGAAGTCGGCCAGCCGGAGGTTGGAGCTGAACCCGTACTCCGCCCAGACCATCACATGGGTGACGTCCGGCGCGGGCGGGGCGATGTCCACGACGGTGCGCGCCGGGATCCCGCCCCACTCGGCGCCGACCATGCTGAACTTGGTGACGCAGTGCAGGTCGGCCTCGACGGTGGTGTACGGCAGGGCCGTGAACTCCTCGTGGTTCCAGGAGTGCTTCTCACCGTCGGCGGTGGCGCCGAAGACCCGGAACTCCCAGCGTTCGGGCCGGAACTTGGGGACCGGCCCGTAGTGCGTGACCGGCCAGCCCTTCTGCAGCCGCTGCCCCGGCGGGAGCTCGGACCGCGCCGCCCCTCCCGATGCGCGCTCCCTCGATTCGCGTTCCGCCGGCTGACCCATGTCCCCATCCTGACAGACCGGTGGCGATGCCCCCGAACCGGGCCCGACAGATTCGGTCAAATAGGTACAAAGCTGGCTAAGCATGGACTTACTTACTAAGTCAATACTTACTGGACGATCTTCTCCGCCGGTGCAATCATGCGCTCCAACCTGCCAGTTCCCCGCGCGGAAGGAGCCCATGCGATGCAGGGCGACCCCGAGGTCATCGAATTCCTCAACGAGCAGCTGACCGCCGAGCTCACGGCGATCAACCAGTACTTCCTGCACTCGAAGCTGCAGGACCACAAGGGCTGGACGAAACTCGCCGAGTACACGCGCGCCGAGTCCTTCGACGAGATGCGTCACGCCGAGGTGCTCACCGACCGCATCCTGCTGCTCGACGGACTGCCGAACTACCAGCGGCTGTTCCACGTCCGGGTCGGGCAGACCGTGACCGAGATGTTCCAGGCGGACCGGGAGATCGAGCTCGAGGCGATCGACCGGCTGCGCCGCGGGGTGGAGGTCATGCGCAACAAGGGCGACATCACGTCGGCCAACGTCTTCGAGGCGATCCTGGCCGACGAGGAGCACCACATCGACTATCTGGACACCCAGCTGGACCTGATCGAGAAGCTGGGCGAGTCGCTGTACCTGTCGACCGTCATCGAACAGTCCCAGCCCGACGCCTCAGGCCCGGGAACGAGCGGCTTCTCCACGCACTAGGGCGGGACCGGAGGACGGGACTAGGCGGCTTCCGGGACCTTCGCCGCCAGCGGCTGCTCGCCCTGGTCGATGAGCTGCCGGCGCGGGCAGGAGCCGCGGCCGAGCAGTGCCTGGATGCGCCGTACGCAGCCGCCGCAGTCGGTGCCGGCCTTGCAGGCGGAGGCGATCTGCCGGGGCGTGCACGCTCCGGCGTCCGCGTGCCTCCTCACCTGTTCCTCGGTCACACCGAAGCAACTGCAGACGAACACGCGGTTCACCTCCCGGGAAGGTACTGGGTCGAGCCGCTCCGACCCCTGATCGGTGAGGCTAACCTAACCTTACCCGCCACCCGAAACGCACAGAAGAGGGGTGGGACGCGATCTCATGTGATGCGCGCCCCACCCCTCGACCGGTGTCACCGGCTACTGGTCGCGGTACATCTCCGCGACGAGGAACGCCAGGTCCAGCGACTGGCTGCGGTTGAGCCGCGGGTCGCAGGCCGTCTCGTAGCGCTGGTGCAGATCGTCGACGAAGATCTCGTCGCCGCCGCCCACGCACTCGGTGACGTCGTCGCCGGTGAGCTCCACGTGGATACCGCCCGGGTGGGTGCCGAGCCCCTTGTGGACCTCGAAGAAGCCCTTCACCTCGTCGAGCACGTCGTCGAAGCGGCGGGTCTTGTGACCCGAGGCCGCCTCGAAGGTGTTGCCGTGCATCGGGTCGGTCACCCAGGCCACGGTGGCGCCGGACGCGGTGACCTTCTCGACCAGCTCCGGGAGCTTGTCGCGGATCTTGTCCGCGCCCATCCGGACGATGAAGGTCAGCCGGCCGGGCTCGCGCTCGGGGTCGAGGCGCTCGATGTACTGCAGCGCCTCCTCGGCCGTGGTGCTCGGGCCGAGCTTGATGCCGATCGGGTTGCGGATCCGCGAGGCGAACTCGATGTGCGCGTGGTCCAGCTGCCGGGTGCGCTCACCGATCCACACCATGTGCCCGGAGACGTCGTACAGCTGCCCGGTGCGCGAGTCGACCCGGGTGAGGGCGGACTCGTAGTCGAGCAGCAGCGCCTCGTGCGAGGAGAAGAACTCGACGGTCTTGAACTCCTCCGGGTCGGTGCCGCAGGCCCGCATGAAGTTCAGCGCGTTGTCGATCTCCCGGGCGAGCTGCTCGTAGCGCTGGCCGGACGGGGACGACTTCACGAAGTCCTGGTTCCAGGCGTGCACCTGGCGCAGGTCGGCGTAGCCGCCGGTGGTGAAGGCGCGCACCAGGTTCAGCGTGGACGCCGACGCGTGGTACATGCGCTTCAGCCGCTCGGGGTCCGGGATCCGGGCCTCTTCGGTGAAGTCGAACCCGTTGACGGAGTCGCCCCGGTAGGTCGGCAGCGTCACGCCGTCGCGGGTCTCGGTCGGCTTGGAGCGCGGCTTGGAGTACTGGCCGGCGATCCGCCCGACCTTCACGACCGGCACGGAGGCGGCGTACGTGAGGACGGCGCCCATCTGGAGCAGCGTCTTCAGCTTGTTTCGGATGTGGTCGGCGGACACGGCGTCGAAGGCCTCGGCGCAGTCGCCGCCCTGGAGGAGGAACGCCTCTCCCTTGGCGACGGACGCCATCCGGGCGCGCAGCTGGTCGCACTCACCCGCGAAGACGAGCGGCGGATACGACTCGAGGTCCGCGATCACATCGCGCAGAGCCTCGGCATCGGGGTACTCGGGCTGCTGCGCCGCGGGAAGGTCTCGCCAGGTGTTGCCAGCGCTCGCGCTGGACTTAGCGTTCACGGTCACGCCCTCAACATTACGGGGTGCTCTCACGCCCTCCGGGCCGTGCCCAGAAAGTGAGACACGTAATACGTTCCGTGGACATGGGGTAGGGTGCGTCGCATGTTCGCGCACTCGACCCAGAACTGGTGGTGGCCCGCTTCTCCGGCGGCCCACTGACTGCGCGTACGCAAGACTTCGCGAAGGCCGCCCGAGGGGCGGCCTTCGGTGTTTCCCGGGGTCGTTCCTCACGCTCATGACAGCGACGAGACGAGGGACCCCCCATGGACCTGGCACAGCTCCCGCACGACGACCGCCCCTTCGCCCTGCTGCGCCGCCGCACGCCGGGCCACGACCACGACGTGGTCGAGCTGCTGGTCGGACCGGTCGGCACCCGTGACCGCCTGGCCGACCTGCCCGACGAGTGCCTGGCGGTCGTCCCCTTCCGGCAGATCCGCGAGCGCGGCTTCGACGTCCGCGACGACGGCACCCCGCTGCTGGTGCTGACGCCCGAGGAGCGGTACGAGATCCCGCTCGCCGAGGCCCTCGACCGGCTCCCCGCGCACGACGTCCGGGTGGCGGGCGGCGGCTTCGACGTCGGCGACGAGGAGTACGCGCGGATCGTCGGGCGCGTCCTGGACGAGGAGATCGGGCGGGGCGAGGGCGCCAACTTCGTGATCCGGCGGACGTACGAGGGGGAGATCCCCGGGTTCGGACGGGCCGACGCGCTGGCGCTGTTCCGGCGGCTGCTCGAGGGCGAGCGGGGCGCGTACTGGACGTTCGTCGTCCACACGGGAAACGAGAAGGGGCCCGAAGGGCCAGGGCGGGGGCGGGAGACGGGTGGGCGCACGCTGGTCGGGGCCAGCCCCGAGGTGCACGTCCGGGCGTCGGGCGGGACGGTCGTGATGAATCCGATCAGCGGCACCTACCGCTATCCGGCCCAGGGCCCGACCCCGGAGCACCTGCTGGAGTTCCTCGCCGACGGCAAGGAGATCGAGGAGCTGTCGATGGTCGTCGACGAGGAGCTCAAGATGATGTGCACCGTCGGCGACATGGGCGGGGTCGTGGTCGGGCCCCGGCTGAAGGAGATGGCGCACCTCGCGCACACCGAGTACGAGCTGCGCGGCCGGTCCTCGCTGGACGTGCGCGAGGTGCTGAAGGAGACCATGTTCGCGGCGACCGTCACCGGGTCGCCGGTGCAGAACGCCTGCCGGGTGATCGAGCGGCACGAGGTGGGCGGGCGGCGCTACTACGCGGGCGCCCTCGCCCTCATCGGCCGTGACGAGGGCGGCGCCCAGACCCTGGACTCCCCCATCCTCATCCGCACCGCCGACATCGACGCGGCCGGGCGGCTGCGGGTGCCGGTCGGGGCCACGCTGGTGCGCGGCTCCAACCCGGCGGGCGAGGTCGCGGAGACCCACGCCAAGGCGGCCGGGGTGCTGGCCGCGCTGGGGGTGCGTCCCGGGCGGCCGCGCGAGGAGTCCGTGCGGCCGAAGCTGGCCGACGACCCCCGGGTGCGGGCGGCGCTGGACGGGCGGCGGGCCTCGCTGGCGCCGTTCTGGCTGCGGATGCAGGAGCGGTCGGACGCGCTGACCGGTCACGCCCTGGTCGTCGACGGGGAGGACACCTTCACCGCGATGCTCGCCCACGTGCTGCGCGCCGCCGGGCTGGAAGTGACCGTCCGGCGCTACGACGAGCCGGGGCTGCGGGAGGCGGTGCTCGGGCACGGGGGGCCGCTGGTGCTGGGCCCCGGACCGGGCGACCCGTCCGACACGGCCGACCCGAAGATGCGGTTCCTGCGCGCGCTGACCGCCGACGTCGTCCTCCCCCACGCTCGGCTTCGCTCGCGCGGGGGGACCCCCCTGAAGCGGCACGGCGTCCTCGGGGTCTGCCTCGGCCACGAGCTGATCGCGGCCGAGCTGGGCCTGGAGATCGTACGCAAGGAGGTGCCGTACCAGGGGGCGCAGACGGAGATCGACCTGTTCGGGCGGCCGGAGACGGTCGGCTTCTACAACAGCTTCGTGGCGCACTGCGACGAGGACACCGCGCGGGAGCTGGCCGCGCACGGCGTCGAGGTGAGCCGCGCGGCCAACGGCGAGGTGCACGCGCTGCGCGGGGAGGGCTTCGCCGGGGTGCAGTTCCACCCCGAGTCGGTGCTGACCCTGAACGGCGCGGCGATCGTCCGGGAGCTGGTGGGTCAGCCGCGGGGCACCAGGACGTTCTCGGAGCGGCGGCCGGCGCTGTAGTCGAGGACGTTGTCCACCGTGGTCCCGACGATCTGCCCGACGGCGTCCGCGGTGTAGTACGCCTGGTGCGAGGTGACCAGGACGTTCGGGAACGTGACGAGGCGGGCCAGGGTGTCGTCGTCGACGGCCTCCAGGGACTTGTCGAGGAAGAACAGTCCCGCCTCCGCCTCGTACACGTCCAGGCCGACGCCCGTGAAGCGGCCGGCGCGCAGTTCGGTGACGAGGGCCGCGGTGTCGATGAGGCCGCCCCGGCTGGAGTTCACCAGGATCGCGTCGTCCCGCATCGTCTTCAGGGCGTCGGCGTCGATGAGGTGCTGGGTCGCGGGCAGCAGCGGGACGTGCAGGGTGACCAGGTCGGACTCGGCGAGGAGCTGCTCCTTGGGGAGGTAGGTCATGCCGAGGTCCAGGCAGGCGGGGTTCTCGGTGACGTCCCAGCCGAGCAGCCGCATGCCGAAGCCGTGGGCGATCCGGGCGAACGCCTCGCCGATCCTGCCGGTGCCGAGGACGCCCGCGGTGCGGCCGTGCAGGTCGCGGCCCATCAGTCCGTCGAGCCGGAAGTCGAAGTCGCGGGTGCGGGTGGAGGCGCGGACGATCCGGCGGTTGACGGCCATGGCGAGGGTCCAGGCGAACTCGGCGACCGAGTACGGCGAGTAGGACGACACCCGGGCGACCGTCAGGCCGAGCCGTTCGGCGACCTCCAGGTCGATGTTGTTGAAGCCGGTGGAGCGCTGGGCGACCATCCGGGTGCCGCCGGCCGCGAGGCCGGAGAGCACCTCGGCGCCGAGGTCGCAGTTGACGCTGGTGGAGATGATCTCGTGGCCCGCGGCGATGGGGACGGTGTCCGCGTTGAGGAAGACGTCGAGGCCGCGCACCTCGTGGTGGCCCGCGAAGGCCCGCTCGATCAGCGGCTTCTCGTCGGTCTGCACACCGAACGCCAGGATCTCCACGGTTCCCTCCGGGGTTCGTACCGGGTTCATTTCCGTACCCGCGAATATACGGGGGTGAGGAAGGGCGCGCTCGGGCCGGACGGGGCAGCGGTGGGGCCGGTCTACTCGTCGTCGAGGCCGCGCTCTATGGCGTAGCGGACGAGTTCGACGCGGTTGTGCAACTGGAGCTTGCCCAGGGTGTTCTGCACGTGGTTCTGCACGGTGCGGTGGGAGATGACGAGCCGTTCGGCGATCTGCTTGTAGCTGAGGCCCTTGGCGACCAGGCGCAGCACCTCGGTCTCGCGGTCGGTCAGCCGGGGTGCGCCCGGTTCGCCGTCGGCGGGGGCGGGCCCCGCCGGTTCGGAGGCGAGGCGGCGGTACTCGCCGAGGACCAGCCCGGCCAGGCCGGGGGTGAACACCGGGTCGCCGACGGCCGTACGGCGCACCGCGTCCCGCAGTTCCTCGGTGGAGGCGGACTTCAGCAGATAGCCGGTGGCGCCGGACTTCACCGCCTCCAGGACGTCCGCGTGCTCGCCGCTCGCCGAGAGCACGAGCACGCGGACGGCGGGGTTCGCGGCGACGACCTCCTTGCAGACCTGGACGCCGGGCTTGCCGGGCAGGTTCAGGTCGAGGACGAGGACACCGGGTACGGCGGCCTTGGCGCGGCGCACCGCCTGCTCTCCGTCGCCGGCGGTGGCGACGACCTCGAAGCCGGACTCGGACAGGTCGCGGGCGACGGCGTCGCGCCACATGGGGTGGTCGTCGACCACCATGACCTTGATCGGGTCCTCGTGGTCCCTGCTGTCCCCGTGGTCCCTGCTGTCTCCGGTGCTGTCCGTCATCGCCGTTCCGCCTTCCCCCGTGGGTCCTTCGTTTCCCGCACGTCCTTGGGCACCTTCAGTTCGACCTCCGTGCCCTGCCCCGGCACCGAGATCAGCTCCGCGCTGCCGCCGAGGTCGCGCAGCCGGCCCCGGATGGACAGGGCCACGCCGAGCCGGCCCTCGCCCTCGGCCTGGGCGAGCCGGCCCTCGGGGATGCCGGGTCCGTCGTCGCGCACGGTGACGATCACCTCGTCCGGTTCGTCCTCGACCAGGATCCAGGCGCGCGCCCGCTCCCCCGCGTGCCTGCGGACGTTGTCCAGGGCGGCCCCCACGGCGGCGGCCACCTCCCGCGCGGCGGCCGGCGCCAGCCGGACCGGCGCTCCGGGCTCGGCGAGGCTGACCAGGGATCCGGCGTAGGGGGCGAGCAGGGTGCGCAGGTCGACCGGCTCGCCGTCCCCGGTGTCGTCCTCGTCCACGGCCCGTACGACGGCGCCCTCGGCGGCGTCCTCCGAGGCCCGGGAGACGGGGACGAGCCCGCCGGAGACCAGGGTGCGCAGCGCGACCTCCTGTTCCCCGGCCAGCCGGCCCAGTTCGGCGGCCTCGCCGCCGATCACCGCACCCCGGCGCTGCACCATGGCCAGCACCTGGAGCACGCTGTCGTGGATGTCCCGCGCCAGGCGCTCCCGCTCCCTGGTCGCGGCCTCGATCTCCAGCGCGCGGGCGAGGGTGCGCTCGGAGGCGCGGGCGACCTCGACGACGTAGCCGATGGCGATGGAGGCGACCCACACGAGGATCACGTTGTGGACGGTGTCGCGGGCCGGGCTGCCGCGTTCGACGAGGTTGGCGGCGGCGACGAGGGTGGAGGCGAGGGCCGCCCAGCGCCAGCCGCCCTTGACGGCGAACGCGAGCACCGATCCGGCGGTCCAGATGGACGGCAGCGTCGGGCCGCCCCCGTGGACGCGCTCGGGTGCGTCGGCGAGGGGCGTGAGCAGGATGCCGACGACCGCGATGGTCAGGTCGGCGGTGAGGAAGCGCTTGGTGCAGGCGGCCTCACTCGCGGTCCTGGGCAGGGTGGCCAGGGTCCACACCGCGAGGACGGTGAAGTAGCCGACGGCGAGCCAGGGGCGGGGGAACTCCTCGTAGGCGGTGGCGAACAGGCCGATCGCGTACACGAGCGTGAGGACGCGGTAGCCGGTGAGGGCGCGCCACAGCGGCTGCTCCACCGACATGCGCATGACTTTCTCGCGCCTGGCCATGTCCCCCACTCCCCCCGAGCCCCGCGTCCAGACCCTAAGGGCCCGGCCGTCGCCCGTCCTGCTCCCCGTCGGCCTGCTCCATGGCGGCCTTCAGCTTCTCGGCCTGTTCCTTCTCCGCGCGGGCGAGCGCGGCCTTCGCCGCCTTCTCCGCTTCCTTCTCGGCCTTGGCCGCCTCCGAGAGCTGCCGCTTCATGGCGGTGGCGTACATGTCGACGTACTCCTGGCCGGACAGCTTCATGATCTCGTACATGACCTCGTCGGTCACCGCGCGGAGCACGAAGCGGTCGTGTTCCATGCCCTGGTAACGGCTGAAGTCCAGTGGCCTGCCGATCCGTATGCCGGGCCGCATCAGCTTGGGCATGACCTGACCGGGAGGCTGGATCTTCTCCGTGTCGATCATGGCGACCGGGATGACGGGCGCTCCGGTGGCCAGCGCCACGCGCGCGAGGCCACCGGGCTTGCCCCGGTAGAGGCGGCCGTCGGGCGAGCGGGTGCCCTCCGGGTAGATGCCGAACAGCTCGCCGCGCTCGATGACCTCGATGCCGCTCTTGATCGCCGCCTCGCCCGCGCCGCGCGCGCCGGAGCGGTCCACCGGGAGCTGGCCCACGCCCTTGAAGAAGGCGGCCGTCAGCCGGCCCTTCACACCCGGGGTGGTGAAGTACTCGGCCTTGGCGATGAAGGTGACCTTGCGGTCCAGCACGGCCGGGAGGAAGAAGGAGTCGGAGAACGACAGGTGGTTGCTGGCCAGGACGGCGGGGCCCTCGGCGGGGATGTTCTCCAGGCCCTCCACCCAGGGCCTGAAGGCGAGCTTCAGCGGCCCTCCGATGGCGACCTTCATCGTGCCGTACAACAACCGAGTGCCTCCCGTGCGTGTTGGTCAGACCATATCCCGGAGCGCCGTCGAAGGCCCCGACGGCCCTGGTCGGTGTCAGTGCGGTCGCGTACGGTGAAGGTCCTGCAACCCGTGTGCGGCGCCTGCCGCGATCACCGTGACGTACCAGACCTTCCTACGAACAGGAGGCCGAAGGTGCCGCTCCTGACCGGAGCCGAGCCGTTCCGCCACGAGGGCGGGGAGACCGCCGTCCTCCTCTGCCACGGCTTCACCGGTTCACCGCAGTCGCTGCGCCCCTGGGCCGAGCATCTCGCCGGGCACGGCCTGACCGTCTCGCTGCCCCTGCTGCCCGGGCACGGCACCCGCTGGCAGGACCTCGGGGTCGCCGGCTGGCAGGACTGGTACGCGGAGGTGGACCGCGAGCTGCGGCTGCTGCTGGACCGCCACGAGCGGGTGTTCGTCGCCGGTCTGTCGATGGGCGGCGCGCTGGCACTGCGGCTGGCCGCGCTCCACGGTGCCGCGGTGAGCGGGGTGATGGTCGTGAACCCGGCGAACAAGGTGCACGGGGTGGCCGCGCACGCCCTTCCGGTGCTCCGCCATCTCGTCCCGGCGACGAAGGGCATCGCGAGCGACATCGCGAAGCCGCTGAGCAGGGAGCTCGGGTACGACCGGGTGCCGCTGCACGCGGCGCACTCGCTGCGGACCTTCCTCCGGCTCGTCGACGGCGAGCTGCCCCGGGTCACCCAGCCGCTGCTGCTGCTGCGCAGTCCGCAGGACCACGTGGTGCCGCCCGCGGACTCGGCCCGGATCCTCGGCCGGGTGTCGTCGACGGACGTCACGGAGATCCTGCTGGAACAGAGCTACCACGTGGCGACGTTGGACTACGACGCGGAGCGGATCTTCCGGGAGAGCACCGCGTTCATCGGCCGGCTCGCACCCGGCGCCGTCAAGGAGCCCGGTCTCGGCACGGAAGGGACGACCACAGGTGGCTGAGCACGACTCGGACCGCGAGGATCGTGAGGACCGCGAGGACCGTGAGGGTCGCGAGGACCGTGAGGGTCGCGAGCCCGAGGAGAAGGGGGTCCCCTTCGACGAGGCCGCCGCGTGGGAGGCGATCGTCGCCGGGTACGGGGAGGAGCCGCCGGACCCGCCGGGCGCCAAGCCGTTCAAGTCCGTCGAGGACCTGGCGCTGCTGGAGCCCGAGACGAACGACGGCGAGGCGAAGGCCGAGTCCCCCGTCAAGGCCGAGGACAAGCCGGCCAAGCCGCTGGGCGGCTCCGTCTCCTTCGCCCCCGGCGTCGGCGGCCCGCGCGACTACAGCGTGCGGGAGCCGTCGGACGACGACCTCGACGAGACCGACGAGGGCCACTTCGTCCCGCCGGAGCCCCCGCCGCTGCCGGAGGCCGACGTCACGTCGAAGTTCGCCTGGCTGGGAGTGCTCGGCGGCCCGCTCCTGCTGCTGCTGGCGATCCTGCTCGGCTGGGAGATGACCTGGTGGCTGACCACCCTGTGCATCGGCGGCTTCCTGGGTGGCTTCGCCACACTGGTGATGCGCATGCGCACGGACGACGAGGACGACGACGATCCGGGGCGGGGCGCGGTGGTCTGACCGCTGTCACGCGGCCGGGATCCGGAGGGCGGCCAGGACCGGAAGGTGGTCCGTGGCCGCCCTCAGGTCCGCCGCGCTCGCCCCGGGCTGCTCGAGCGGAACCCCGCAGCCCAGCACCTCGACGCCCTTGGTCACGAAGAGGGCGTCGATCCGCCGCCGCGGTTCGTCGCGGACCCAGGTGTGCTCACCGCCCCAGGGGGCCGCGGTCCAGCAGTCGGTCAGGGACTCGGCCAGCCGCCGGAAGGTCCGCCCGCCCGGCCGCTCGTTGAGATCCCCGCCCGCGACCGCGTGCTCGACGCCCATCCCGGCGAGCCGGTCGAGGAGCATGCCGCCCTGCTCGTACCGCTCGCCCTTCTCCAGGGAGAGGTGACAGCTCAGCACGCCGAGCCGGGCGCCCCCGAACCGTACGACGGCGGTGGCGAACCCGCGCCGGTGCTGCCCGGGCGTGAGCGGCAGCAGCACGTCCTCGGTGCGCTCGACGGTCGCCCGCAGCGAGCACAGCATCGCGGGCCCGGCGGCCGTGGCACCTCCGGAGAGGATGACGAGGCCCGTTTCCGAGGCGAGCCGGGCCAGCTTCTTGCGCCAGCGGAAGAACCGCGGCGCCTCCTGGAGCAGGACGAGGTCGGGAGCGCAGGCGCTGATCACCCGGGCGAGGGCACCGGTGTCGTCGCGCATCGAACGGATGTTGTAGCTGAGCACCCGGATGACGGCCGAACCGTCGGACTCGGTCCGGGAATCGGGCAGCAGCGGAGTCGTCGCCATGCGGATCAAGATACGCCCACGCGCACGACGCGGTGCGGCTCTGCGCCGCACGTACCCGAGGAGGCCGCTCCCCGCGGACGATGAACCCACGGCTTTCGGCTCCGCGCCGGGCGCGCCTTCTGCCGGGTACGGCTGCGCCCGCCGTCCCCGGAGGGACCAGGCGGGCGCAGCCGTGCACATGAAGGGGTGTCACATGACCGGGTCGGGTTCCCGGGCCAGGTCCGCCGCGCCGACCAGGCCCGCCTTGTTGCCGAGCTGGGCGCCGAGGACGTCGGCGACCGGGCGCCAGTTGCCGCCGACCAGCCAGCGCTTGTAGGACTTGCGGATCGGGCCGAGGACCAGTTCGCCCTCGTCGGAGAGGCCGCCGCCGACGATGAACGCGGAGGGGTCGAAGAGGGAGGCCAGGTCGGCGAGGCCGGCGCCGACCCAGCGGGCCAGCTCGCGGTAGGAGTCGACGGCCACCCGGTCGCCCTGGCGGGCGGCCATGGAGACGTGCTTGCCCTCGATGCCCTCGGGGGTGCCGTCGCCGAGGGAGAGCAGGGTCTCGGCGTTCTCGGGGGTGGCGTTGGCGCGCTGCTTGGCGTAGCGCACGAGGGCGCGGCCGGAGGCGTACTGCTCCCAGCAGCCCTGCGAGCCGCAGCCGCACAGCAGGCCGTCCGGCACCATGCGGATGTGGCCGAACTCGGCGGCCACGCCGAAGTGGCCGCGGCGCAGCTTGTTGCCGATGATCACACCGCCGCCGAGGCCGGTGCCGAGCGTGATGCAGATGACGTTGCGGTGGCCGGCGCCCGCGCCGAACTTGTACTCGCCCCAGGCGGCGGCGTTGGCGTCGTTCTCCACGACGACCGGGAGGCCCGTGCGGGCCTCGACCTTCTCCTTGAGCGGCTCGTTGCGCCAGTCGATGTTGGGCGCGAAGTACACCGTCGAGCGCTGGCGGTTGACGTATCCGGCCGCACCGATGCCCACGCCGACGATGTCGTGCCCGGCGCGCGCTCCCTCCACCGCGGAGGCGATGGCGTCCACGATGCCCTCGGGCGTGCCCGGGGTCGGCACCTTGTGGGTCGAGAGGATGTTGCCTTCCTCGTCGACCACGCCGGCCGCGATCTTCGTGCCGCCGATGTCGACGCCGATGGTGAGTCCCATGAATCCCTCAGTTCCGGTCGAGCCCCGCTACCGCCAACGGTACCCGAGGCACTGCCGTGAGGGGCCCGGCGTCCGCACGGTGGGCGGCCCGGCGGGGACCATGGGAACCCCGCGGGGACCTCGCCGTCAGTCCAGGTCGATGCGCTCGCCGGGGCCGGTGCCGGGGTCGTCGCCCCGGTCCCGGCGCTCGTCGAGGTCGCGGGGGTCGGACTCGCGGGCCGTCCAGCGGCGCTCCTGGTCCTGCACGGCGGAGCGGTAGGCGGCGAGGAGTTCGTTGCCGGCGGCCGCGAGGTGGTCGAAGACGTCGGGGTTGCGTTCGATGACGGGTTCGACGGCGGCCTTGGCCTGCTGGACGACCTGCCGCACCACCTGCTGGGCGGCCGGTCCCGCGACCGCGCCGAACAGCGGGGACTGCAGGCCGGAGAGCTTGTCGGCGACCGCGTCGACGAGCTTCCTCAGCTCCTCGGCGGCGGAACCGGGGGGCGGTCCGTACTGGGTCCGGCGGCGGGCCTTCTCCGCCTCGAGGTCCTCGGCGGCGGCGGTCGCCCAGGCGTCGGCGTGGGTCTCGGCGTGGGTCTCGGCCGCCCGTACGTCGTCCACCGGCTTGCCGACGATCTCGTCCCCGGTGTCGTCGGGCGGGGGGAGCTGTTCGCTCATGACGGACTCCTGACTACGGATGGCACCTTCGACGGTACCCGAACGGCCGTCGTCGCTTCAGCGGGTGCGCGGCCACAGCTCCGGATCCGGCCGGAACCGGACGCGCAGCTCGTTCTCGCGCAGGGCGGCGCCGGCGACGGTGCAGCGGCGCAGCGCGGAGGGCAGCGGGACGATGCGGCGGAACGGTCCGGCGGTGACGACGATCTCGTCGCCGCGCCGGATCAGGTCGAGTTCGTCGCGGCGGGCCCCCGGCAGGGGGATGTGCCAGACGAGGACGCCGTCGTCGGCCAGCCGGTCCTCCACCGGCCACCGGGTGGCACCGCCCGGTCCGGTCCCGGCACCGGGTACGGCGAGTGCGGTGAGGTCGTCGGTGCCGCGCGGGTCGCGGCCCAGGTGGGCGACCGGATGGACGTCGTACGACTCGCGCCACTCCTCCAGGGTCTTGCGCTGCTGGGCGACGGGGCCGGCGAGCCAGCTGTCCGCGTCGCCCTCCGGCAGGACGCGGGTCGCGATCAGCGCGTCGGTGCGCAGTCCGCGCAGGGCGAGTCCGAGGGCCGCGGCGCGTACGGCGTCGGCGCCGGCGGGTCCCGGCTCGGCGACCAGGCGTACGACGGTGCCGGGGTCGGCGAGCACGGCCTCCACGGCGGCCAGCCGGCGGTCCAGGCGGGCTGCCGTGCCGTACAGCCACTCGGCGGGCATGGGGACGCCGGCGAGGCGGCCGAGCACGGGGCGCAGGGCGCGGGCGGCCTGCCGTTCGGGCGGGAGCAGGCGGCGCAGGTAGCGGCGGAGTTCCTCGGGGAGGGCGAGGAGGGAGAGGGCGCGGGGGGTGGGCGGGAGGTCGACGACGACGAGGTCGTACGCGTCCTCCGAGAGCGTGGCGTCGCGCAGGGCGCGCAGGACGGCGAGTTCCTCGGCGCCGGGGAGGGGGCCGATCTCCTCGGGGTCGAGTCGGGAGGCGCCGAGGAGGTCCAGTGCGGAGGCGGCGCGGTCCTGGAGGGCGGCGAGGTCCGCGCGGAAGTCCGCGTCGGGGTCGACGCGCCGCACGGTGAGGCGTGGGGTGGCCCCGTCGCCCAGTACGGGTCCGAGGGTGTCCGTGCGGTCGGTGCCGAGGAGCAGGGTGCGGGCACCCGCACGGGCTGCGGTGAGCGCGGTGGCGGCGGCGGTGGTGGTGCGGCCGCTGCCGCCGGAGCCCGTGATCAGGAGGGTGCGCATGGGGGTGAACGGTAACTGACGCCGGGCGGGGGGTGGGTTTCGCTCGCCCGCGCTTGCGGGGCGCCGCCGCGCCCACCCGTGCCGCCCTGGGGGTGCCTCCCGGGCCTTCAAGGCACTGGGGAGGCACGATTGCCCGCAGCTACGGCGGCGTGGCTGTCCGCAGTTGCGGGACTACTTCGGGCCTGACTCCACGCGCTTCTTCAGGCCTGCCAGGGCGCGGTCGATGATGACCTTCTCGGCCTTGCGCTTGATCATGCCGAGCATGGGGATCTTGACGTCGACGGTGAGGCGGTAGGTGACCTCGGTGGTGCCGGGGCCCGCCGGGGTGAGGAGGTAGGAGCCGTCGAGGGAGCGGAGCATCTGGGACTTCACCAGGGTCCAGGAGACCTCGTGCGCGCCGGTCCAGGTGTAGGCGAGGGTCTGGTCGTCCTTGATCGCGCCGGCGTCCATGACGAGACGCACCTGCTCGGCGCGGCCCTCGCCGTCGGTCGCGAGGACCTCGGCCTCCTTCACCTCACCGGTCCAGTCCGGGTAGCGGGCGAAGTCGGCGATCACCCCCATGACGTCGGCCGGTGCCGCCTCGATCGTGATGCTCGAGCTGGTGTGTTCCGCCATCGCCGTGGCTCCTCCAGATGCGGGCCGGTAGTCGTCGTCGCCGTGCGCGAGTCGCACAGCGCACGCGCGTGCAGCGGAAGGCTACCGCGCGGCGGGCCGACGGAACTCACCCGACCTGGGGCATCCGCGCCCTTCCGGCCTCACCACTCGAGCGCCCAGGGCTTCCCGCTGCTGGCGAAGTGCCCCACGTTCACGCACTCGGTGGCGCCGATCCGCATCCGCCGCGCCAGCGGCTGGTGGACGTGTCCGAACAGGGAGTAGCGGGGCCGGGTGCGGCGGACGGCGTCCAGCAGGGCCCGGCTGCCGCGTTCGAAGCGGCGCGCGACGGTGTCGTAGACCAGCTCGGGCACCTCCGGCGGGATGTGCGTGCACAGCACGTCGACCTCGCCGACGGCCTCGATCTTCGCCGCGTACTCCTCGTCGTCGATCTCGTACGGCGTGCGCATCGGCGTGCGCAGGCCGCCGCCGACGAATCCGAAGGTCCAGCCGCCGATCTCCACCCGCTGCCCGTCCAGCACGGTCGTGCCGGGGCCCGCGTACTCCGGCCACAGGGGCGGCATGTCGACGTTGCCGTACGTCGCGTACGTCGGCGTGGGGAACGCGGCGAACAGCTCGGCGTACTGCTTGCGCACCGCCTTCTCGATCGCGGCGGGCTTGTCCATGCCGATGCCCGCCCACAGCCCGCGCTGGAACTCGCGCGCCTCCTCGAAGCGGCGGGCGGTGCGCAGTTCCACGATGCGGTCGGCGTTCTCGGTGCCGAACAGGTCGGGGAAGATGCCGCGCGAGTGGTCGGCGTAGTCCAGGAAGAGCACCAGGTCGCCCAGGCAGATCAGGGCGTCGGCGCCCTCGCCCGCCCGGGCCAGGTCGCGGGCGTTGCCGTGCACGTCACTGACCACGTGGACGCGTGTGCGCCGGTTCCCGCCGGGTGTGGATGCCATGGCGATCAAGGGTAAGGGTGTACGGCGTGCGTGAACAATGGCGGGCCTACCTGCGGTTACTGGCTCGTCGGTGACGGGGTGGACTACTGTGCGCAATGAAACACCAACCTGTGTGACGCAGCGAACATCTCGCCGGGCCCCCCTGTCGCAGACGACATACCGGCGGGTAACGTCCGGGCAGTCCAGTCGTGCTCGGGATTTCAACATGTGAATCCGTGAGCACCCGCCCGAGCCTTGGACCGCACCGTCGCATCGCACAACGTCGTGGCGCCGGAGCCCTAAGAGGAGCAGCAGTCTTGCGCGAGTTCAGCCTTCCGGCTTTGTACGAGGTCCCCGCCGACGGAAACCTGACCGACATCGTCCGCAGAAACGCCGCGCAGCACCCCGACGTCGCCGTCATCGCCCGCAAGGTGGGCGGGACCTGGCAGGACGTGACGGCGACCGCCTTCCTGGCGGAGGTGCGGGCGGCCGCCAAGGGCATGATCGCCGCCGGTGTGCGACCCGGCGACCGGGTCGGCCTGATGTCCCGCACCCGTTACGAGTGGACGCTGCTGGACTTCGCGATCTGGAGCGCCGGCGCGGTGACCGTGCCGGTGTACGAGACCAGCTCGCCGGAGCAGGTCGCGTGGATCCTCGGCGACTCCGGCGCCACCGCCTGCTTCGTGGAGCTCGACGCCCACGCGGAGACGGTGGAGTCGGTGCGCGACCGGCTGCCCGCGCTGGAGAACCTGTGGCGGATCGAGTCCGGCGGCATCGAGGAGCTGGGCCGGCTCGGCCGGGACGTCACCGACGAGACGGTCGAGGAGCGCGGCTCGTCCGCGAAGGCGGACGACCCGGCGACGATCGTCTACACCTCCGGCACCACCGGCCGCCCCAAGGGCTGTGTGCTGACCCACCGCAGCTTCTTCGCCGAGTGCGGCAACATCGTGGAGCGGCTGCGTCCGCTGTTCCGCACCGGCGAGTGCTCGGTGCTGCTGTTCCTGCCGCTCGCGCACGTCTTCGGCCGGCTGGTGCAGATCGCGCCCATGATGGCGCCGATCAAGCTGGGCTGCGTGCCCGACATCAAGAACCTCACCGACGAGCTGGCCACGTTCCGCCCGACGCTGATCCTGGGCGTGCCGCGGGTGTTCGAGAAGGTCTACAACTCGGCGCGGGCCAAGGCGCAGGCCGACGGCAAGGGGAAGATCTTCGACAAGGCGGCGGACACGGCGATCGCCTACAGCCGGGCGCTGGACACGCCGTCCGGGCCGTCGCTCGGCCTGCGGATCAAGCACAAGGTGTTCGACAAGCTGGTCTACGGCAAGCTGCGCGCGGTGCTGGGCGGGCGCGGCGAGTACGCCATCTCGGGCGGCGCCCCGCTGGGCGAGCGCCTGGGCCACTTCTTCCGCGGCATCGGCTTCAGCGTGCTGGAGGGCTACGGCCTGACCGAGTCCTGCGCCGCCACCGCGTTCAACCCGTGGGACCGGCAGAAGATCGGCACGGTCGGCCAGCCGCTGCCCGGCTCGGTGATCCGGATAGCGGACGACGGCGAGGTGCTGTTGCACGGCGAGCACCTGTTCAAGGAGTACTGGAACAACCAGGGCGCGACCGCCGAGGCGCTGACCGACGGCTGGTTCCACACGGGGGACATCGGCACGCTGGACGAGGACGGTTATCTGCGGATCACCGGCCGCAAGAAGGAAATACTGGTGACGGCGGGCGGCAAGAACGTCGCCCCGGCGGTCATCGAGGACCGGATCCGGGCGCACGCGCTGGTCGCGGAGTGCATGGTGGTGGGCGACGGGCGGCCGTTCGTGGGCGCGCTGGTCACCATCGACGAGGAGTTCCTGGGCCGGTGGTGTGCCGAGCACGGCAAGCCGGCGGGGTCGACGGCGGAGTCGCTGAGCGAGGACCCCGATCTGCTCGCGGCGGTCCAGAGCGCCGTCGACGACGGCAACTCGGCGGTGTCGAAGGCGGAGTCCGTGCGGAAGTTCCGTGTGCTGCCGACGCAGTTCACCGAGGAGTCGGGGCACTTGACGCCTTCGCTGAAGCTGAAGCGGAACGTCGTGGCGAAGGACTACGCCCACGAGATCGAGGCGATCTACGCGAAGTAGGGCTTCGGTGCCCATGGGGGTGCCGGGGGCGCTTTGACGGCGGCTCTCCGTCGTACGCGGCCGGTCGCGCCCACGCGGCGGAGCCGCACGATGTCACGGCTCCGCGCCCCTGGGTGGGCTGCCCCGCCGGTGTTCTTCAGAGCAGCTTCTTCAGTTCCTCCGCCAACAGGTCCCAGCGCCACTTCTGTTCGACCCATTCCCTGCCTCGCTCGCCCATCCTGCGGCGCAGTTCCTCGTCGCCCAGGAGGGTGATGACGCGGTCCGCGGTCTGCTCGGCCGAGTCGCCCCGCACGACCCAGCCCGTCTCGCCGTCGAGGACCGCGTCGGGGGCGCCGCCGGAGTCGCCGGCGACGACCGGGAGGCCGGTCGCGGACGCCTCCAGGTAGACGATGCCGAGCCCTTCGACGTCCAGGCCCCCGCGCCGGGTGCGGCAGGGCATCGCGAAGACGTCCCCGGCACCGTAGTGGGCGGGCAGCTCGGACCAGGGGACGGAGCCGGTGAAGCGGACGGAGGCGGCCACGCCGGTGTCGGCCGCGAGCCGGCGCAGGTCCTTCTCGTAGGGGCCGCCGCCGACGATCAGCAGGACGGCGTCCGGTTCGGCGGCCAGGATCGCGGGCATCGCCCGGATCAGCGTGTCCTGCCCCTTGCGCGGCACCAGCCGGGAGACGCACACGACCACCGGCCGGTCGGTCAGCCCGAGCCGCGCCCGCACCTCGTCACCGCCCGAGCCGGGGTGGAAGGTCTTCTCGTCGACCCCGGGCGGCAGCTGCACCATCCGGGAGGCGGCCCCGGGGGTGAGCGCCGAGGCTATCCGGGAGCGGGTGTACTCGCCGAGGTAGGTGATCGTGTCCGTGGAGTCCCCGATGCGGCGCAGGAGCTGCCGCGCGGCGGGCAGCTGGGCCCAGCCGGCCTCGTGGCCGTGGGTGGTGGCCACGATCCGCTCGGCGCCCGCCCGGCGCAGCGCCGGTGCCATCAGGCCGAGCGGTGCCGCCGCCCCGAACCACACCGAGGTGCACCCGTGCTCGCGCAGCAGCCCGACGGCCCGCCGGGTGGCCGCCGGGGTCGGCAGCAGCATGGTCGTACGGTCGCGCACGACGGTGAAGGGCTGCTCGGCGTCGAAGGCGGCGGTGGCCTCGACGCCCTCCCGGGAGCGCTTCCAGGTGGAGGCGTAGACGACGAGCCGCTCCGGGTCGAGCCGCAGCGCCATGTTGTGCAGGAACGCCTGGATGCCGCCGGGGCGGGGCGGGAAGTCATTGGTCACGATCAGGGTCTTGTGCATCGCCGCAGACCCTACCGAACGGAGGGTGCGCCGCCCGCCACGGCGGCACTCTGTGGCACGTGCACAGGTGTCCGGGACATCATGGCCCCTCACGACCGCGCACCGGACGGGCAGGGAGCAGATGAAGACGACGGCCGCACGGGGGTCCCTCGCCTGGCTGCTCCTCCTGTGGGCACTGACGCGGGCCGCCCTGCTGCTGTGCGTCCTGAAGGTGATCGTCTTCCCCGGCCCTGACGTCACCAGCGACGTGTCGGTCATCTACCGGGGCTGGTACGACGTCCTGCGCACCGGAACGTTCCCGCTGGACGACGTGACCTGGCAGTACCCGCCCGCCGCGGCCCTGGCGATCCTCTCCCCCGGCCTGCTGCCGTTCCTGGAGTACGCCACCGCCTTCTTCGTCCTGGCGTGTCTCGCCGACCTCGTCACGCTGGCCCTGCTGCGGTACGCCGGCCGCCGTTCCGGCCGGTCGCCGCGCGGGGCCTGGGTGTGGGTGGTCGGCGTGCCGCTGCTGGGGCCGACGGTGTACGCGCGCTACGACGTGATGGTGACCGCGGTCGCCGTGGCCGCGCTGCTGGCGGCCGGCCGGCACCCCCGGGCGGCGGGGGCGCTCGCCGGTTTCGGGGCGCTGGTGAAGGTGTGGCCGGCGCTGCTGCTCCTCGCGGTGCGGCGGCGCGGTGCGTGGGTGTGGGCCGCGGTGACCGGTGCCGGGGTGGCCGCGCTGTTCGCCGTACTGATGCCGGGGGCGTTCGCGTTCCTCGGTTTTCAGCGGGACCGGGGGACGGAGGTGGAGTCGCTGGGGGCGCTCGTCTTCCATGTGGCCCGGCATCACGGGTGGGAGGGTGAGGTGCTGCTCAACTACGGCTCGGTGGAGTTCCTCGGCCCGTACGTGAGCTGGGTGAGCACGGGTGCGCTGTTCCTGAGCGGGGCCGCGCTGGGCTGGCTGGTGCTGTGGCGGGTGAGGGCCGTCCGGTTCGAGGCGTGCACCGTGGCGGACGCGGCGTTCGTGGCGGTGCTCCTGTTCACGACGACGAGTCGGGTGATCAGTCCGCAGTACATGGTGTGGCTGGTCGGGCTCGGGGCGGTGTGCCTGTGCTTCCGGGAGAGCCGGATGGGGGTGCCGGTCGGGCTAGTGCTGGGTGCTTCGCTGGTGACGGTGCTGGAGTTTCCGGTGTGGTTCGGGCATGTGGTGGCCAGTGACGCGCTGGGCATCGCGCTGCTGGTGGTGCGCAACGGGCTGCTGGTGGGGGCGGCGGTCGTGGCGGCGCGGGTGCTGTGGTGTGCGACGGTTCCCCGTCGGCGGTCTGTTCCCAGGGTGCCCGGGCCGGCCCGGGCCGCCGAGGCGCCGGTCTCGTCCTGATCTCCGCGTGGGTGCGGGGCGGGGGTGTTCGCGCGGCCCGACGCTTGCGGGGTGCCTCCCCCACTCCCGGCCGCGCTCGAGCGGGAGGTCCCCCACCGCCCACCCGTGCAGCCCTGGGGGCACCTCCCAGGCCTTCGAGGCACTGGGGGAGGCACCACTGCCCGCGGAGGCGGCGGGTGACTGCCCGCGGGAGCGGAGGCGGAGGCAGGCGACTGCCCGCGGTTTCGGGACGGCTGTTCAGCCCAGTGCGTTCCTCACGTACTCCTGCCACTGCGCGGTGAAGTCCTCGCGGGTGGTGTCGAGGATCCGTCGCATCGCGTCCTCCACCGCGCCCTCACGGTGTTCGTGTGCGCCCACGGCGCGGTAGAACTCGCCGAGGCGTTCCTCGCCCCAGTGGTCGGCGATGAGGCGGCAGGCCAGCCAGCCGCTCTCGTAGGCACGGGCGAGGCGGTCCGCGTCGCCGGAGAAGCCGAAGTCCTCGTCGTCCGGCAGCCCCGTGGGCACCTCGCCCCGGCCCACCGCGTGGGCGAGTTCCGGTGCGACCTCCGCGGGGGCGCGGTCGCCGCCGCGGTAGCCGACCCAGTCGGCGAACCCCTCGGACAGCCACAGCGGGGTCGCGGCGGAGGTGTGGGCGCGGGTGGCGACGTGGGTGGTCTCGTGGGTGAGGACGACCTGCCGGCCCGAGTCGCCGAGCAGTCCGAAGGCGTCCGGGTTGACGATGACCCGGTCCGCCGGCGCCCGCCCGTCCGCGCCGGTGGCGCCGGTGGTGACCGCCGCGATGCCCCGGTAGGAGGAGGCGGGCGAGCCCAGCAGGCCCGCCATGCCCTCCAGGGTCTCCGGAACCAGGACGACCACGCGCCGGCTCCACTCCGGGCGCCACGCGTCGGACACCGCGGGCACCGCGCGGTCGGCCAGTCCGGCGTAGTCCCGCAGCTTCCCGTCGGGCTGCCCGACGCCGAGGACCAGGCTCCGCTCGCCCCGGACGGCGCGCACGGGGCCCTGGTCCCACAGCTGCTGGCCGGACTTCGTCGCGGGCCGGTCGGAGTCGACGGACCAGTGGCCGTCGCGGTCCCGGCTCAGGCTCAGAAAGCGGGCGGTGGTGACCGGGGACCGGTCGTGGCCCTCGACGCGGTAGCTCAGGCTGGCGGCGGCGGTGGCGGTGTCACCGGTGTGGTCGAGTGCGGTGACGCGGTAGGACCAGTCGGCGAGCGGTACCGCGCGCAGGTTGTCGAACCCGGCGCGGGTGCCGGTACGGGCGTACGCGGCGGCGTCGTGGTCGAGGACGGCCTCCGCGCGGCGGTCGAGGAGGGACTGCACCTCCGCGCGGACGGTGTCGACGGCCGGTCCCCCGCCGCATCCCACCAGGGAGACGAGCAGCAGACACAGCGCCGTCACCGACGCACCCGACACCCGCCTTCGACCAGCCACCTTCCCGAGGGTACGGGTGCCGGGCCGGTGCGGTCAGACCCTGGTGACCGACGAGACCGGCATCATGCCGACCGGGTCGTAGCGCACCGGGGCGCCGGGATGGGGCGCGTGGATCACCTGGCCGTTGCCCATGTACATCCCGACGTGGGAGGCGTCGGAGCGGTAGACGACCAGGTCACCGGGGCGCGCCTCGGACAGCGGGACCTGCCGGCCGGCGTACCGCTGGGCCTGCGAGGTGCGCGGCAGCGCGACCCCCGCCTGGGCGTACGACCACTGGGTCAGTCCGGAGCAGTCGAAGGAGGACGGGCCGTTGGCGCCCCAGACGTAGGGCCTGCCGAGGGCGGAGCGGGCCGCCGCGACGGCGGCCGCCGCGCGGCGCGAGGCGGGCGCCTCGCCGGGGCCGAGCAGGTCCGTGCGTGCGGAGCGGGTGGCGCGGTCCCAGGCGGCGCGTTCGCCGGCCGGGAGGGAGTCGAGCAGCCGGCGGGCCTCGGCGAGCTTGCGCTCGACGGTCCGCTTGTGCGCGGCGACGGCCCTGCGGCTCTTCTCCAGCGCGCCGAGCTTTCCGGCCGCCTCCGCGCGGTCCTGGGCGAGGGAGCGCAGGGCGTCCCTCAGCCTCCTCAGCTCACCGGCCTGGTGGACGGTGATCCGGTCCAGTACGGAGGCCCTCTCGAGGTAGTCCTCCGGATCGTCGGAGAGCAGCAGGGCGAGAGTGGGGTCGAGGCCGCCGGAGCGGTACTGGGCGCCGGCGAGCGAACCCAGCGACTCCCGCATGGTGTTGACGCGTGCCTGCTGCCGGGCGAGCCCGTCCTGGGCGTCGGCGATCCGCCGGCGCAGTCCGTCGGCGCGCTCGTCGGCCTCGTTGTACGCCTCGGTCGCCTTCTCGGCCTCCCGGTACAGGCGGTCCACCTCGGCCCGGGTGACGTCGTGCGGCGTGGCCGCGGCCGGTACGGCGGCGAGGGCGGTGGCCGCCGCGGACAGCAGACCGAGGGCGACGACGGTGCCCCGGTCGGATCCGGACGAGGGTGCGATACGGCGATGGGACCCCACGGGAAGCCGCGCTCCTTCCGCTGGCGGACAGGGAAACGCGGCAGACAGTAGCCCTCAGGACCACGGGCGGACCAACGGCCCAGGGCGCCACACACGGTGACGCCCCGCCTGTGACCTGCGTCAGAGGCGGGGCGTGGAGCCGAACGGCGCGACCGGGAATCCCCCGAACGGCGGCGGCTAGACGCGGACGCCGAACATGAACGGGCCGCCGATGGTGTTCATCGACTCGTAGCGCACGACGGTGCCGGTGCGCGGGGCGTGGATGATCTGTCCGTTGCCCGCGTAGAGACCCACGTGGTGCAGGTCGTTGAAGAAGAAGACGAGGTCGCCGACCTTGAGCTGGCTCACCGAGTAGATCCTGGTGCCGTCGTTGGTCTGGGCCTCGGAGGTGCGCGAGATGTGGACGCCGGCCTGCGCGTAGGCCCAGGAGGTCAGGCCGGAGCAGTCGAAGGAGGACGGGCCGGTGGCGCCGTAGACGTAGGGGGTGCCGAGCTTGCTCTGGGCGGCGGCGAAGGCGGCGGCGGCGCGGCCGGAACCGGCCGGGACCTTGACGTCGAGCGCCTCGCGCTCGCTGGCGCGGGTGGCGCGGCTCTCCTCCTGGGCGAGCTCCTGCTTCTCCGCGGCGGTGAGGGTGTTGAGCAGCTTCTGCGCGGAGGCGAGCTTGCTCTGGACTTCCTTCTTCTTGTTGCCCAGTTCGGTGCGGGTGGCGGAGAGGTCCTTGAGCTTCTCGGACGCCTCGGAGCGCTGCTGGGCGAGCTCGCGCTGCTTCTCCTGGATCTCCTTCAGCGCGTCGACCTGCTGGGTGCTCAACTGGTCGAGCGTGGACGCCTTGTCGAGGTAGTCGTCCGGGTCGGCGGAGAGGAAGAGCTGGACGGAGGGGTCGATGCCGCCGCTGCGGTACTGGGCGCTGGCCATCGAACCGAGGCCGTCGCGCAGCTCGTTGAGCTCCTGCTGGCCCTTGGCGACGTTGTCCTGGATGGTGGAGATCTCCTTCTGGAGCTTCTCCTGCTTCTCCTTGGCGCCGTTGTACTTCTCGGTGGCCTGCTCCGCCTGCTCGTAGAGCTTGTCGACCTTGGCCTTGACCTCGTCCTTGCTCGGCTTCTCGCTCGGGGCGGCGTTGGCGGCCTGCGAGCTCATGACGACGGCAGCTGCGGCAGCGGTGGTGAGCACGGTGACGCGTGCGCGGCTCGGCTGCTTGGGACGACGGTGGGACGCCACGGAGACGAGCTCCTTCTCGAGAGTGATCGCGCGAGCGAGGGTTCGAAGGGAGACCCTAGTGATTCTCTTGTGATCAGTTCAAATCCCTGGACGCAAAATCTCCGTTACAGCGGGTTTATTCGACCCGAACTCACCTGCAGTGACGCACCCTTGACGCTACGTTGCGTGACGGTTCCGTCAATTCGGGCATAGATCCCGTACGTTGCACGAGGGACGGATGTGAATGAGGTGTGAGGTAAGCCTTTTGGGCGAGGTGCCGCACGAGCCGCTTCGGAGGTGCTAGGCGAGCCGCTTCAGGAGCACCGCCGAGGCGACCGGGCGGGCGCCCGCGCGGGCCACCCCGTCGGCGACCTCGCGGTCGGTGGAGGCGACGATGACGGGCCGCCCCGGCGGCTCGGCGCGCACCAGCTGGCGGATCAGCTCGTCGGCGGTGACGCCCGGCTTGGAGAACAGCACCCGCACCCCGCGCGGCGGCGCGAGCAGCACCGGCGCGGCCAGTTCGGCGCCGTCGAAGACGCAGGTCACCTCGGCGCCGGTCTGGGCGGCGAGCTGGGCGAGCTGGCCCAGCAGGCGCAGCCGCTGCTTCTCCAGGGGCATCTGGGGATAGCCGGTCTTGGTGACGTTGTAGCCGTCGACGACCAGATGCGCCTGCGGCAGCGCCAGCAGCTGGTCGAGGACGGCCGGGTCGTGCTCGGACAGCGCGCGGGCGGCGATGTCCTTCGGGGTCATGCGGCCGGGCTCGACGGCGTCCACGGTCTCGGCGGGCCGGACGGACACCGGGGGCAGCGCCAGCTCCCGGCGGAGCCCCTGGGCGGCGTCGAGGACGGTGTCGAGGAGCAGCCGGACCCGCATGTCCTCCACGCTGCGGCCCTCCCGGGCGGCCCGGCGGGCGGCCTCGAGGGCGGCCTCGGTCTCCCCCAGCCGGGCCTTGAGGCGCCGGCTCTCGCTCTCGGCGGCCGACACCTGGGCGTGGCCCTCGGCGCGCACGGCCTCCATCTCGCCCCGCAGCTTGCGCACGGCGGCCTCGCCGCGCTTGACGTCGCTGAGGGCGGAGCGCAGCTTGCGGTGCAGCGACTCGGCTTCCTTCTTCGCCGACTCCAGCTCGGTGCGCAGCCGCTCGGTCTCGGACTTGGTGTGCTCCCGGGCCCGGGCGAGTTCGGCGCGCAGCCGCTCCAGCTCGGCCCGGGTCTCGTCGTCGGCGCGCTCGGCGTCGGCGCGCTGGGCCTCCTCGCCGGCGGCGGTGACCAGCTTGACCCAGCCGGCCGGGCGGAGCACATAGGCCGTGGCCGCCACGTCGAGCGGGTCCGCGGCCGGGGGCGGGGAGCCGGAGTCGAGGGCGCCGGTCAGTTCCGGCTGGGCCTCTCTGAGTTTCTCCCCGATGCGCTGCCGGAACAGCGGATCGGTCTCCAGTGCCGCGGCCATGGCGTTGCCGGCGAACTTGGCGCGGCGGTTCGGGGCGAAGCGCGCGTACTGCCGCAGCTGGGCGGGCAGCTCGGCGACCGTGAGTCCGCCGAAGCCGTCGGCGACGATCTGGACGACGCGGCGGCGCACTCCGTCGGGCAGCGGACGGTCGAGCACCTCGGCGGCGCCGTCCTGCGGCCCCCCGCCCGTGGTCTCCACCATCCGTCACACCCCTATGTCTGTTCTGCGACCCCGCGCGGGGTCACGTCAGCGGGGCCCGCTCCCGCTCAGGAGCCGGCACCCGGCCTGTCCACGAGTTCCACCTGGTCCACGGCGTTGCACCAGCGGCACCGCACCGACTCGATGGTCTCACCGAGCACCTCGCGCTCCTCGACCCTGGGCTCTCCGGCCAGATCGAGGTGGACGTACTCGACGACCTTCGACGAGCGGGTCACGTCGAAGCGGGTGAGGTTGCCGCAGAGGGTGCAGCGCCACCGCGTCGAGGCGGTCGGCAGAGGAACCGTCATCGTGGCTGTTCGCCTTCCTTCCAGTGTCCGTGACGCACCGGCTCGCCGGTGCGTGTGGCTCGTAACCCTACGGCCTGGCGGGTCCCCGCCGCCCGCCCGTCCACGGCGGCGAGGCGGTCTGTGCGGTTGCGTCCGGTTACGTCATGCTCTGTGTTCATGATCCGTGACTGGAGCGCGGCGGCCGCCGGGGCGATCCGGGGCGCCTCCGCGCCGGTGACCCACACCCTCATCGCGCTGTGCTGCCTGCTCTTCCTGATCGGGCCGGCGTCGGGCCTGAATCCGGCCCACGGCTCCGGGGAGGAGCTGCTCGACGCGCAAAGAGCCTATTTCCGGCACTGGGGCGTCATTCCCGCAGACCTGTTCGAAGGATCCCCCGCGGCCTTCCTGACCCCCGCCACGGCGCTGTTCGTGCACGGCAGCTGGGTGCATCTGCTCGGCAACATGCTGTTCCTCCAGGTCTTCGGAGCGATGACCGAGGCACGGATGGGCCGGGTGCGGTTCACCCTCTGCTACGTCGGCTGCGGCTCCCTCGCGCTGCTGGGGTACGCCGCCACCGACGCGGGCTCCGAGCGGTCCCTGGTCGGTGCCTCCGGGGCGATCTCGGCGGTGCTCGGCGCGTTCCTCTTCCTGTTCCCCCGGGCCCGGGTGACCAGTCTCCTGCCGTTCCTGTTCTTCCTGCCGGTACGCCTGCCGGCGTGGGTGGTGCTGCCGTTCTGGGCGGCGCTGCAGTGGGCGGCGGCGGGGCGGGCGGGCGAGGGGCCGGGGGTGGCGTACCTGGCGCACCTGATCGGGTTCGGGCTGGGCTTCGGCTACGCGTGGGTGCGCTTCGGCGGGGCGACTACAGTGAAGGCCACCCCTGCTCCGGCCCCCGAGGGAGAGAACCAGCCGTGATCACCGCGATCGTCCTCATCAAGACCAGCGTGGACCGGATCCCCGAGATCGCGGAACGGATCGCCGCGCTGGACAGCGTCAGCGAGGTCTTCTCCGTCACCGGCACGTACGACCTGATCGCCATGGTGCGGGTGCGTGAGCACGAGGACCTGGCGGAGGTCATTCCCGGCCGGATCAGCAAGATCCCGGGGGTGGAGGGCACCGACACGCACGTGGCGTTCCGTACGTACTCGCAGCACGACCTGGAGGCGGCGTTCGCCATCGGGCTGGACAGCTAGCGGTCCGCCGGGGGACGGGGCGCTCGCCCTCCGGCCGGTGCCGGTCCGGGGCGCCTCAGCCGCTTTTTCGCCCCCGCCGCCCCTTCCCGTCCCGACCCCGGGGCTCCGCCCCGGACCCCGCTCCTCAAACGCCGGAAGGGCTGACATCCGCCGGAGGGGCCGGCACAACGCCGGAGGAGCCGGCGTTCAGCGGACGGATGAAGAGTTCTTCATCCGGCGCTCATCCAGAGGCTCCGGTGCGGTGCGCAGCATCGGGGCATGGTCTTCACTCGCCGGATGGCGGCCCTCGCCGCCGTCGTACTGATCCCACTGGGCGTCGCCGCGACCAGTTACGCCCTCGCCGACAGCCCCGAACCGCCCAAGGTGCCGCCCCGGGTCGAACTGGACAGCGGCTCGCCCACTCCGGCGCCCACGGCCCCGTCCGCGCGGCCCGAACCGACACCGAGCGACGAGGTCGTCTCCCGGCCCCCCGTGACCGACAGCCCAGCGGATGATGACGATGACGACGACGGAGGCCAGGACTCCCCGGACGACGCCCCCGGCGGGGACGACGGACCGGGCGACGACGGCTGACCGGGTCCGCCGGCGGATCTCCGCCCGGGTCCGCATCCTGCTGTGGCTGCTGTTCGTCATGGCGGTCGCGCTCGCCTCGGTCGCCATGACCACCCGCTCCTTCCTGCTGCGGGACGTGGACCACCGGATCAGCGGGCTGCTCGCCCAGGAGACCGGTGAGTTCGCCAACTTCGAGGAGCGCGGCTTCGATCCGGAGACGGGCCGGTCCTTCACCGACCCGGACCGGCTGCTGCGGGTCTTCCTGGAACGGCAGTACGCCGACCCGGACGAGGAGCTGATCGGCCTGGTGGCCCGCGGCAGCGGCGGCCCGGCGAAGCTCACCCAGCCGCGCGAACTGCCCGTCGCCCTGCCCCTGCACGAGGACGACGACGCCCGGCGCCGCATCTTCGACTCGCCCGACGCCTCCGGTGTGCTGCACCGGCCCGAGGGCGAGATCCGCTGGGCCAAGGTGGCCGTGGCCCGGCACGGCGGCGGCGCCCCGGAGGCGGCGTTCGTCGTCGCCTTCCACCCCGAGCGCGAAGTGGCGCGGGTGAACGAGGTGTTCCGGGTGCTGCTCGCCATCTCCGGGGTCGCCCTGCTGCTGACCACCGGCATCGGCTGGGCGGTCGCCGGGCGGATCCTGCAGCCCGTGCGGCTGGTGCGCACCGCCGCCGCGCAGCTCACCGAGCAGGACCTCACCCGCCGTATCGCGGTGCGCGGCCACGACGACATCGCGGCCCTCGCCGAGACGTTCAACGCGATGCTCGACCGGCTGGAGCGGGCCTTCGCCGCCCAGCGCCAGTTCGTCGACGACGCCGGCCACGAACTGCGCACCCCGATCACCATCGTGCGCGGTCATCTGGAGCTGATGGGCGACGACCCGGCCGAACGGGAGGAGACCGTCCGCCTCGTCACCGACGAACTCGACCGGATGAGCCGCATCGTGGAGGACCTGCTGCTGCTCGCCAAGGCCGAACGCCCCGACTTCGTCCGCCCCGAGCCGGTCCAGCTCGCCGAACTCACCGCCGACGTCTACGTCAAGGCCCGCACCCTCGGCGAACGCGACTGGCAGCTCACCGGCACGGCCGACCGGGAGGCCGAGCTGGACCCGCAGCGGATCACCCAGGCGATGGTGCAGCTGGCGCAGAACGCGGTGCAGCACACCACCACCGGCCAGACCATCCGCATCGGCTCCCGCGCGGAGGGCTCCCGGATCGAGCTGTACGTCGCCGACTCGGGCCCCGGGGTCCGACCGCAGGACCGGGAGCTGATCTTCGAACGCTTCCGGCGCGGCACCTCCCGGCGCGGGGCGCGCGGTTCGGGCGCCGGGCTCGGCCTGTCGATCGTCAAGGCGATCGCCGAGGGCCACGGCGGCCGGGTCCGCCTGGACGACACCGAGGGCGGCGGCGCCACCTTCGTACTCACCCTGGAAGAGGCACCGAATTGAACCGGATCCTGATCGTCGAGGACGAGGAGCGCATCGCCTCCTTCGTGGAGAAGGGCCTGCGCGCCAACGGCTTCACCACCACCGTCGTCCCCGACGGCGAGGCCGGCTACGAGTATGCCCTGACCGGCGGTTTCGACCTGGTCGTCCTCGACATCGGGCTGCCCGGCCGGGACGGCTTCACCGTGCTGCGCGAGATGCGCGAGTCCCGGGTGACGACCCCGGTGATCGTGCTGACCGCGCGGGACTCGGTGCGGGACACGGTGGCCGGTCTTGAGGGCGGCGCCGACGACTGGATGACCAAGCCGTTCCGCTTCGAGGAACTGCTCGCCCGGGTACGGCTGCGGCTGCGCACGGCGGCCCGGGCGCCGGAGGTGACGGTGCTGAAGGCGGGCTCGCTGAGCCTCGACCTGCGCACCCGCCGCGCCCGCGCCGGGGACCGCACCGTCGACCTGACGGCCCGTGAATTCGTGCTCCTCGAACTGTTCCTGAGACACCCCGGGCAGGTACTCTCCCGCGAGCAGATCCTCTCCCACGTGTGGGGCTACGACTTCGACCCGGGCTCCAACATCGTGGACGTCTACGTGCGGGCGCTGCGCAAGAAGCTCGGCGCGGAGAAGGTGGAGACGGTCCGCGGGATGGGCTACCGGCTCCCCGCGTGACGGCCCCCGCGGCGGGGCGGACCCGCCGGGTGAAGTTCCCTTCATCTCCGGCTCATCGACGGCTCACCGCCGGGGTGAATCGTCGATGACGTGACCTTGAACCCCCGCTTGACCGCGGCCCTGTGCGTGGCGCTGTCGCTGTGCGCGCTGCTCGCGGTCCCCGGCAACTTCCCCGGCCTCGGCGGGGACGCGCGCCTCACCCTCGCCGTGTTCGCGCTGGCGACCTGCGCGTGGGTCGGTACGCCGATCGACGACACGTACATCGCGCTGGGCGCCGGACTCGCGCTGACGGTGACCGGGGTGATCAGCAGCGACACCCTGTTCGGCACCCTGGGCGACTCGACGGTGTGGCTGCTGATCTGCGCGTTCGTGCTGGCGGCGGCGGTCGCCCGGACGGGGCTCGCGGGGCGGGCGGCGGCCTTCCTGGTCGGCGGGGCGCGCACGGTGCGGCAGTTGACGCACCTGACGACGGCCGCGCTGGTCGTCACGGCGTTCGCGGTGCCGGCCACGTCCGGCCGGGCGGCGCTCGCCCTGCCGGTGTTCCTCGCCCTGGCCAAGGCGCTCGCCGACCGGAAACGGCTGGTCGTGATGCTGGCGCTGCTGTTCCCGACCGTGATCCTCCTGTCGGCGGTGGCGACCCTGATCGGTGCGGGAGCGCATCTGATCACCGTGTCGGTGCTGTGGGAGGCCGCCGGGGAACGGGTCGGTTTCACCGAGTGGCTGCTGCTCGGGCTGCCGCTGGCCGTGGCCTCCTCCCACCTCGCCGCCGAGGCGGTCCTGTTGACCACCACCCGGCGCGCGGACCGCAGGGGCGGCGTGCACATCACCGCCGAGGAGATCCAGCGGCACAGCGACCGCCCGGTCACCGGCCCCTGGACCCAGGCCGAGAAGCGCTGCGCCCTGCTGCTGGCCACGGTCGTCGCCCTGTGGTGCAGCGAGCCGCTGCACCGGGTGTCCCCCGCGGTGGTCGCGCTGATCGGCGCGGTCGTCGCCGCCTCGCCGGCGCTGGGCACCGTACGGCTGAAGGACGCGCTGAAGACGGTGCCCTGGTCGCTGCTGCTGTTCATGGCGGCGACGATGGCGATGGGCGTGGCGCTCGCCGAGTCGGGCGCGGCGAAGTGGCTGGTCGGCGGGATGCCGTCGGGGATCACCCCGGTGATGTTCCTGGCGGTCGTCGTCGCGGTCAGCACGGCCGCCCATCTGATACTCCAGTCCCGCTCCGCCCGTTCCTCCGTGCTGGTCCCGCTGGTGGTCGCGGCCGCCGTCGGCGCCGGGGTGAACCCGGTCGCCGCGGCGCTCGCCTCCACCGCCGCCGCGGGCTTCTGCCACACGCTCCCGGCCTCCGCGAAACCGGTCACGCTCTTCGCGGACATCCCCGGCACCCCCACCTACACCCCGCGCGACCTGCTGCGGCTGTCCGCCGTGCTGGCCCCGCTCACCGCCGCCCTGGTCCTGCTGTTCGCCGTCGCGGTGTGGCCGCTGCTCGGCGTCCCCGTGACCCGTTAAGGAGTTCCCCTCATGCTGAACCGTGTCGTCGTAGCCCCCAGCGGCTTCAAGGAGTCGCTGTCCGCCCAGGCCGCCGCCGACGCCATCGCGGCGGGCGTCCGCCGGGTGCTGCCGGACGCCGAGATCGACCGGATCCCGCTGGTGGACGGCGGTGAGGGCACCGCCTCGGCGCTGGCCTCGGCGACCGGCGGCCGGCTGGTCGCGCTGGCCGCCACCGGCCCGGTCGGCGAACCGGTCGGCACCCACTTCGCGCTGCTCGGCTCCGGGGACACGGCGGTGGTGGAGATGGCGGCGGTCGCCGGCCTCTCCCTCGTCCCCCGCACCCGGCGCGACCCGGGCGCCACCACCACGTACGGCGTCGGGGAACTGATCCGCGCCGCCCTCGACCAGGGCGTGCGGCGGATCCTGGTGGGCTGCGGCGACTCGGGCACCTCCGACGGCGGCGCGGGCGCGCTCCAGGCGCTCGGCGCCCGGCTGCTGGACGCAGACGGACTTGAACTGGAGCCCGGCGGGAGCGAGTTGACGCGCCTGGCCCGCATCGACCCGGCCGGCCTCGATCCCCGCCTCGCCGACGTGGAACTCCTCGTCGCCTGCAACCCCTTCAACGTGCTGTGCGGGGAGCGGGGCGTGGCCCGGGTGTTCGGCCCGCAGAAGGGGGCGACCCCGGAGCAGGTCGAGGAGCTGTCGGCGGCGCTGGAGAACTGGGCGCGGGTGCTGACCCGCGATCTCGCCGTCACCGGCGCCGATCTGCGCCTCGGCCGCGGTACGGGCGCCTCCGGCGGACTGGGCGCCGGGCTCGCCGCCCTGGGCGGGTCCCTCCTGCCCCGCTTCCAGGTCCTGCTGGACCACCTCGACCTGGACGCCCGGCTGGCCCGCGCCGATCTGGTCGTCACCGCGGAGGGCGCCCTGGACCACCAGACGCCGCGCGGCAAGGTCCCGGCGGAGGTGGCGCGCCGCGCCAAGCTGTCCGGGAGGCCGGTGCTGGCGCTGGCGGGGACGCTCGGGGAGGGGGCGGGGGAGGTGCCGGGCGTGGACGCCTGCCACGGCATCCTGCCCGCGCCGATGGCCCTGGCGGAGGCGCTGGTCCGGGGCGCGGAGCTGCTCACCGACGCGACGGAGCGCGCGCTGCGCATGATCGTGCTGGGCACGCGGCTGCCGGTGCCCGCCCATTAGTTTCTCGCCCCCGCCGCCCCTTCCCGAACCTGGGGCTCCGCCCCGGACCCCGCTCCTCAAACGCCGGAGGGGCTAGCTTTCAGCCCCTCGGGCGGAGGTGTCCGGGACGCAGCGGCCGTCCACCGTCCGGTAGTTCCAGCGAGCGCCGTCCCGCACCAGCTCCCGCACCGCCCGCACGAACCGCTCCACGTGCTCGTCCGGCGTACCCGCGCCGAAGCTCACCCGGATCGCGTTGAGCGCCTTCTCCCCGGGCTCCGCCTCGGGGGCGCCGCACTCGCCCTGGTCCCCCGCGTCGCCGCCGAGCAGCGTGCGCACCAGCGGGTGCGCGCAGAACAGCCCGTCCCGTACGCCGATGCCGTACTCGGCGGAGAGCGCGGCGGCGAAGTGGGAGCTGTTCCAGCCCTCGACGACGAAGGAGAGCACACCGACGCGCGGGGCGTCGTCCCCGAACAGGGACAGGAAGCGCACCTCGGGCACGTCCGCGAGTCCTTCGCGCACCGCGCCGATCAGCTCCTCCTCGCGGGCGACCAGCGCGTCGAACCCGGCCTCGGTGAGCGCCGTGCAGGCGGAGGCGATGGCGTACGCGCCGATGACGTTGGGCGACCCGGCCTCGTGCCGGGCGGCGCCGTCGTGCCACTCCACGTCCACTCCCCCGTCCGCGCGCCGGGTGACCTTGCGGCTGGCGCCGCCGCCCGCGAGGTACGGCTCGGCCTCCCGGAGCCAGTCGGCGCGGCCGGCCAGCACGCCGGAGCCGAAGGGGGCGTACAGCTTGTGCCCGGAGAAGGCGACCCAGTCGACGTCCAGGTCACGGACGCTCACCGGGTGGTGCGGGGCGAGCTGGGCGGCGTCCAGGACGATCCGGGCACCGTGCGCGTGCGCGGCGGCGGCCAGTTCCCGTACGGGCCACAGCTCGCCGGTGACGTTGGAGGCGCCGGTGACGCAGACCAGGGCGGGGCCGTGGGGGTCACGGTCGGCGAGGGCCCGCTCCAGGGTCTCGACCGCCTGCCGCGGGCTGCGCGGAGCGTCCAGGCAGGTGACGCGCGCACCGCGCCAGGGCAGCAGGGAGGCGTGGTGCTCGGTCTCGAAGACGAAGACCTCGCAGCCGTCGGGGAGCGCGGTGGCGAGCAGGTTGAGGGAGTCGGTGGTGGAGCGGGTGAACACCACCTGGTCCCCGGTACGGCAGCCGAGGAACCCGGCGACGGTCCGGCGGGCGTTCTCGAACAGGTCGGTGGAGAGCTGGGAGAGGTATCCGGCGCCCCGGTGGACGCTGCCGTAGTACGGCGCGTACGCGGCCACGTCGTCCCACACCCGCTGGAGGGCGGGGGCGCTGGCGGCGTAGTCGAGGGCGGCGTAGGTGACCTCGCCGCCGGTGACGAGGGGGACGGTGACGTCCCGGCCGAGGACGGGCAGGGGGGCGCGGACGGACGGGTCGGCGGCGGTGGGGACGGACATGACACAACTCCCGGTGAGGCAGGCGGAATCCCCGCGCGAGCGTGCGTCGCTCGAGCGCGGAGGAAAGGAAAGGGGACGTGCGGAGGCGGGGCTCGGCAGCCCTAGCGCATTCGCTTGCTCACGGAAGACTCCTCGACGACCAGGACCCCTGGTGTGCGAGGGGTCCGCGCTTGCCGTGGGCCTTGCTGCTCACGGCCTGGTCTTCACCCGGGGCACCCCGCCACGGACGGAGGGTTGCCGGACAGCCGGCCGGGGCCTGATGGCTGTCACTCATGACCTGGACAGGAAAGTACGTGAAGTGATCGACGTCCCGCAACCCGTGTCCGGATCGCGGGACGTCCCACCGCCCGGCGGCTACGCGTTGCTGACGGCCACCCAGCGCTCCAGGACCCGCTTGGCGGCCCCCGAGTCGATCGCCTCGGCCGCCTTCGCCATACCGGCGCGGATCTGCTCCGTCAGGGTGCCGCCGCCCGGCTCCAGGGCCACCAGCGCCGCCGCCGAGTTCAGCAGCACCGCGTCCCGCACGGGGCCCGGTTCGCCGTCGAGGAGCCGGCGGGCGACCTCGGCGTTGTAGGAGGCGTCGGCGCCGCGGAGGGCCTCCACGGGCACCAGGTCGATGCCCACGTCGCGCGGGTCGAAGGTCTCCTCGTCGACCTTGCCGTCGCGGACCACCCACACCCTGGAGGTGGCGGTGGTGGTCAGCTCGTCGAGTCCGTCGTCGCCGCGGAACACCAGCGTGGAGTTGCCGCGCTCGGCGAGGACCCCGGCCATGATGGGCGCCATCCGGAGGTCGGCGACGCCGACCGCCTGCGCCTTGACCCGCGCCGGATTGGCCAGCGGGCCGAGGAAGTTGAACACCGTGCGGATGCCGAGCTGGCCGCGCGCGGCGGCCACGTGGCGCAGCGCCGGGTGGAACTTCACCGCGAAGCAGAAGGTGATCCCGGCCTCCTCGGCGACCTCGGCGACCCGTCGCGGGGTCAGCTCCAGGTTGACGCCGAGCTTCTCCAGGACGTCGGAGGCGCCGGACGCGGAGGAGGCGGCCCGGTTGCCGTGCTTGACGACCTTCGCGCCGGTGCCGGCCACGACGATCGAGGACATCGTGGAGATGTTCACCGTCTTGGCGCCGTCCCCGCCGGTGCCGACGATGTCGACGGTCTCGCCCGGCACCTCGATCACGTTGGCGTGGTCGTACAGCGCCCGCACGCAGCCGGTGATCTCCTCGACGGTCTCGCCCTTGGCCCGCAGGGACACCGCGAAGCCGGCGATCTGCGCGTCGGTCGCCTCGCCGCGCATGATCAGGTCCATCGCCCAGGCGGTGTCGTCGGCGGACAGGTTCCGTCCGTCCAGCAGTCCGTTCAGCAGGGCGGGCCAGGAGCGGCCCGCCGCGGTGTCGCCTCCAGCGGGGGTCACAGCGCTCATGGCCGCTCCTGATGGTCGTAGAAGGATCGCGGGGACCAGAGGGGCCCCGGGCTCCACCCTATCGAGGTCCGTGGACGGCGAAGGGCCCCCGTCCGCAGAACGGACGGGGGCCCTTCGCCGTCGTGTGGCGACTGGGGTGAGGTGCCGGAGGCGATCAGTGGTGGCCGTGGCCGCTCGTGATCTCCTTGTACTCCTCGACGGTCGGCTTCGGGATCTGGGCGTCCTCGCCGTAGTAGCCCTTGCTCAGCTTGGCGCGCAGCTTCTCGGTCGCCTTCACCTTGCGCCGGACACCGTTCTCGTCGACCTCGGGGCCGATCTCGTGCGGCTTGTACTGCTCGTGCGCGGTGAGGGTGTACATCTGCTCCTGGCTGAGCGGCTCGTGCACCTCGATGAACTCACCGTGCGGCAGGCGCTTGATGATGCCCGACTCGCGGCCGTGCAGCACCTTGTCCTTGTCCCGGCGCTGCAGGCCGAGGCAGATCCGCTTGGTGACGACGAACGCGATGACCGGTCCCACGAAGAAGCCGATGCGGACGAACCAGGTGACCGCGTTGATCGAGAGGTGGAAGTGGGTGGCGAAGATGTCGTTGCCACCGCCGATCAGCATGATCATGTACGCCGTGACCCAGGCGACGCCGAAGGCCGTACGGGTCGGGGCGTTGCGCGGCCGGTCCAGGATGTGGTGCTCGCGCTTGTCCCCGGTGATCCAGGACTCGATGAACGGGTAGAGCGCGATGATCGCCAGGAAGAGGCCGAAGATCACCAGCGGGATGAAGACGCCCAGGACCAGGGTGTGGCCCCAGAAGTTGATCTCCCAGCCGGGCATCGCGCGGACCAGGCCCTCGGCGAAGCCCATGTACCAGTCGGGCTGGGCGCCCGTGGAGACCATGTCCGGACGGTACGGGCCCAGGGCCCAGATCGGGTTGATGGACGCGATGCCGGCGATCAGCGCGGTGAAGCCGAAGACCAGGAAGAAGAAGCCTCCCGCCTTGGCCATGTAGACCGGCAGCAGCGGCATGCCCACGACGTTCTTGTTGGTCCGTCCGGCACCCGCGAACTGCGTGTGCTTGTGGTAGAAGACCAGGATCAGGTGGGCGACCACCAGGCCGAGCATGATGCCCGGCAGCAGCAGGATGTGGATCGAGTAGAACCGCGCGACGAAGTCGGTGCCGGGGAACTCCCCGCCGAACAGGAACATCGAGATGTACGTGCCGACGATCGGCACGGACAGGATCGCGCCCTGGGTGAAGCGGACACCGGTTCCGGAGAGCAGGTCGTCCGGCAGCGAGTAACCGGTGAAACCGGTGAACATGCCGAGGACGAACAGCAGGAAGCCGAACAGCCAGTTGATCTCACGCGGCTTGCGGAACGCGCCGGTGAAGAAGACGCGCATCATGTGCACGAACATGCCGGCCAGGAAGATGACCGCGGCCCAGTGGTGGATCTGCCGGATCAGCAGACCGCCACGGACGTCGAAGCTGATGTCCAGCGTCGACTTGTAGGCCTCGCTCATCAGCTGTCCCTGCAGCGGGACGTAGGAGCCGTGGTACTCCACCTCGTTCATCGACGGGTGGAAGAACAGCGTCAGGTACACACCCGTGAGGATGATGATGAGGAAGCTGTAGAGGCAGATCTCGCCCAGCATGAAGGACCAGTGGTCCGGGAAGATCTTGCGCATGTTGGCCTTGGCCAGGGAGTAGATCCCCAGCCGGCCGTCGGCCCAGTCGGCGACGCGCTCGCCGGCCGGCGCCTTCCCGCGCGAGCGGGACTCGGGGGTCGTCGTGGTACTCATCCGCGCTCCCAGAAGGCAGGACCGACGGGCTCGTCGAAGTCGCCGAGCGCTTCGAGGTAGCCCTCGTCATTCACGCCGATGCGCAGCTGCGGCAGCGGGTGACCTGCGGGGCCGAAGATGACCTTGGCTCCGTCGGAAAGGTCGAAGGTGGACTGGTGGCAGGGGCACAGCGCGTGGTGCGTCTGCTGCTCGTACAGGGAGATCGGGCAACCGACGTGGGTGCAGATCTTCGAGTACGCGAGGATGCCCTCGTGCGACCACTCGAGGGACCGCTTGTCCTTGATGTCGTCCGGCTGGATGCGGACCAGCATCAGGGCGGCCTTGGCGATCTCGTTCTGGAAGCCGTGGTCGTGCTCCTCCAGGCCCTCGGGCTTGGCGAAGGTCAGCGAGCCCACGATGAGGTCGGACGGCCGCAGCGGCTCGTTCGTGTTCATGTTGACGAGCAGCTTGCCCTTGCCCCACAGGGTGTGGCGCAGCTTGCCCTCGGGCAGCGGGCCGAGCTCGCGCAGCAGCACGACGCCGGAGAGCGGGAACAGGGCGAGGGCGCCGAACATCGTGTTGCGGATCAGCTTGCGCCGGCCGAGCACCGACTCCTTGGCGCCCTGGCGGAAGTCGTCCATGACCTTCGCCTTGACCTCCGGCGAGGCCTCGATCGGGTGCCGGTCGTCGGTCAGCTCCTCGTCGGACATCAGGGTGCGGGCCCAGTGGACCGCGCCCGCGCCGATGGCGAACAGCGAGATGCCGAGCGTCACGCCGAGCGCGAGGTTCAGAGCACTGATGTGGCCCAGCGGGAAGATGTAGACGATCTTCTCGACCGGGATCGCCACGAACGAGGCGATGAAGCCGACGGTGGCCAGCATCGACAGCGTGAACAGCAGGGCGACCGTGCGCTCGGACCGCTTGGCGGCCCGCTCGTCGATGTCCTGGATCCGGTGCTCGTGGGGCGGCAGGCCCGGGTCGGCGAACGGGTTCTTCTCGTCCGCGACCTTCACCGCGCCGTGGGTGGTGTCCTGCGCTGCGGGCAGGTTCTCTTCGGGGATGTCTTGGCTACTCATGACTTCTTGGCCTTTGCGGTCCGAGCGGCGACCCACACAGCGACGACGATCAGTCCGCCGAGACCGAAGATCCAGCCGAACAGGCCCTCGCTGACCGGGCCCAGCCCGCCCAGCTCCATGCCGCCCGGGCTCTCGGAGTCGTCGCTGTTGACCTCGCCCAGGTACGCGATGATGTCCTTCTTGTTCTGCTCCGTCAGCGTGCTGTCCGGGAAGGAGGGCATGTTCTGCGGGCCGGTGAGCATGGCCTCGTAGATGTGCTTGGGAGCGACGTCCTCCAGGCTGGGGGCGTACTTGCCGTGCGTGAGCGCACCGCCCTTGCCGGTGAAGTTGTGGCACTGCGCGCAGTTGTTGCGGAACAGTTCGCCGCCCTTGGCGATGTCGGCGCCCTCGGGGCCGTACTGCTCGGCGGTGGGGATGGCCGGGCCGGCGCCCAGGGAGGCGATGTACGCCGCCAGCTGGTCGATCTCGGCCTGGGTGTAGACGGCCGGCTTGTCCGGGATCTGTGCGGCCTGCGAGGTGGCGGCCGGCATACGGCCGGTGCTCACCTGGAAGTCCACGGCCGCGGCGCCCACGCCCACCAGGGTCGGGCCGTCGGTGGTGCCCTGACCGCCGGTGCCGTGGCAGCTGGCACAGCCGACCGCGTAGAGCTTCTTGCCCTCCTCGATGGTGAGGGACTGGGCGGTTTCGTCGGCCTGCGCCTTGTCCGCGGGTGCGAACACGGCGTAGAGCCCCCCGGTGCATGCCAGCGCGAGGAGGAGGACGACGAGCGCCGCCAGCGGATGGCGTCGTCGTGCGGAGAGCTTTTTCACGGATTACCCCGGTGTCAGGATCTTCTGCGTCGATGCTTCTGGTTGGTGCGCCCTCGAGGAGCGCGCGCGGATGTGGGCCCGGCTACTTGATCATGTAGATCGTGGCGAAGAGGCCGATCCAGACGACATCGACGAAGTGCCAGTAGTAGGACACGACGATGGCCGCGGTCGCCTGCTCGTGGGTGAACCTCTTGGCCGCGTAGGTCCGGCCCAGGACCAGCAGGAAGGCGATGAGACCGCCCGTCACGTGCAGGCCGTGGAAGCCGGTGGTCAGGTAGAAGGCCGAGCCGTACGCGTCGGAGGAGAGAGACAGGCCGTAGTGCTTGACCAGCTCGGTGTACTCGAGGACCTGACCGCCGATGAAGATCGCGCCCATGATGAAGGTGACGATGAACCACATCCGGAGCTTCTTCACGTCACCGCGCTCGGCGGCGAAGACGCCGAGCTGGCAGGTGAGGGAGGAAAGCACCAGGATCGTGGTGTTCACCGCCGAGAACGGGAAGTTCAGGTGGTCGGCCTTCTCCGACCAGAAGTCGGGTCCGGTCACCGATCGCAGGGTGAAGTACATCGCGAAGAGGGCCGCGAAGAACATCAGCTCGGAACTCAGCCAGATGATGGTTCCGACGCTGGTGAGGTTCGGTCGGTTGACCGACGGGTGCGCGTGCCCGGTATCTACTGTCGTTGCTGTCGCCACGCCGACATTATGTCGGTCGCTTATCCCGCCCTCACTCCCGGGGGTGCCGTTCGGTGTGTTCGGCCCTCCTGGACTGCCCGGATGGCCCACCCGGGCCCGTGGCGGAGCCGTCTCGAAGGCGTGTCCGAACCAGTGTTGACAAGCGGTCCGAAGGGGTAGCATCCGCGCCATCGGTACCCGAAGTTCCCGACAGAGCCGTGCCCTCTCTCTTACGCGTGGAGGAACAATGCAGGCGACCGCCACGGTGCTGGTCTACAGCGACGACGCCAACACCCGGGAGCAGGTGCGGCTCGCCACCGGGCGGCGGCCGGCGCCGGACGTGCCCGTCGTGGAGTTCGTGGAGTGCGCGACCCCGGCGGCCGTGCTGGCGGAGCTCGACCGGGGCGGCATCGACGTGTGCGTGCTGGACGGTGAGGCCGTGCCGATGGGGGGCATGGGGATGTGCCGGCAGCTCAAGGACGAGGTGTTCGACTGCCCGCCGGTGCTGCTGCTGATCGGGCGGCCGCAGGACGCGTGGCTGGCGACGTGGAGCCGCGCCGAGTCCGCGGTCACCTTGCCGGTGGAGCCGGTGGAGTTCGCCTCGGCGCTGGCTTCGCTGCTGCGGCAGAAGTACTTGCAGAGCGTCTGAGGGACGGACCCGTCCGTGGTCGGGCGGCCCCGGGCCGGTGGGGCTGTTCGCGCCCACGCGGCGGAGCCGCCGGTCGACACGGCCCCACCGGCCCTTTCGGGGCGCTACACGGCCGTCGGTCGCAGGCGTGCCGTTTCCTGGGTGTTCGGGGCCTCGCCGGGGGTCAGGGCGCTGCCCGCCTGCCAGGTGGTCCAGTCCAGGTTCCAGTCGCCGTAGCCGTTGCCGAAGGGTTCCATCGTGTCCCCGGCCGAGTTCTCGACCTTGACGACGTCGCCCTCACGGACGGTGTCGAAGAACCACTCCGCGTCGCCGGTGCTCATGCCGACGCAGCCGTGGCTGACGTTGTCGTAACCCTGGGAGCCGACGGACCAGGGTGCGGCGTGCACGTACTCGCCGCTCCAGGTCACCCGGGTGGCGAAGTGGACGTCCAGGTCGTACGACTCCGCCGAACCCTCGGCGATGCCGACGGTGGTGCTGCGCATACGTACGAGGCGTTCCTTGGCGAGCACGACCTTGACGCCGTTGCGGGTCTCGAAGCCGGGCTTGCCGGTGGTGACGGGGATCTGCCTGATCTCCTCGTCGTTCTTGTAGACCGTCAGCCGGTGCGCGGCGGCGTCGGTGACGGCTATCACCCGGTCACCGGTGCGGATCGTCAAGGGATCGGACCTGCCGCCCCGCAGCCGGTCGTTGATCCTGATGCCCTCCAGGGTGCTGCGCACGCTGACGGTGGCGTGGGCGGGCCAGTAGTCCTGGGGGCGGTAGTGCAGCTTCTTGTCGTCCACCCAGTGCCAGGCGCCGGACACGGCGGGGGTGGACTCGACCCTCAGGCCGCGCTCCACGACGGCCCGCTGGGCCCGGTCCTTGACGGGTGCGTTCAGCTCGGCGGTGAGGGGCTGGCCGACGCCGTACGTGCCCGCCCCGGGGCCGAAGGCGACGGCCAGGCGCTTGGCGGTGGGGGGCTTGGCGGTGGTGAAGGCGAGGACCTTGCGGCCGGGCGCCCCGTCCTCGTCCTCGGTGCTCACCCGGACCGTGTACCGGGCGCCCGCGGCCAGCGGGGAGGTGCTGTGCCAGCGGCTGCCGTCGGCGGCCAGCTCGCCCGCCACACGGCGTCCCGAGGCGTCCACGACGGTGACGTCCGTGATGCGCCCGCCGGGGTCCTCGGCGACGACCTCCAGGGGCTTGTCGGGGTCGGCCTTCCCGCCCGTCTCCACGGATCCGCTGAAGGAGATCCGGCCCGCCGCGTCGTAGGGCTCGGCGGACAGCGGGTCGCCGTCGGCGGAACAGCCCGCGACGCCCGCGACGCCCGCGACGAGGGCGGTCACCAGCAGCGTGCGGCCGGCGACGCGGCTCCGCCCGGCGCCCGCGCCACGAGGGGGCTCTGTGCGTCTCATGGCCTCACGCTAGGAACCCGCACCGCCCTCGGCTCACTGGAAGACCCGAACGGGTGAGGCAAAGCCGAGGGGCCCGGACCCTCCTGATGGAGTGTCCGGGCCCCTCGGCGCCGTGGTCACTGGGTGCGGTTCTCACCGCGGTAGTACTCGAAGACCCAGCCCCAGATGCCGATCAGGAGCAGCGGTGCCGAGAAGTACATCAGCCACCAGCCGATCGCGACGCTCATGAAGGCCAGCGCGCCACCCACGGCGAGGGAGAGCGGCTGCCAGCTGTGCGGGCTGAAGAACCCGACCTCGCCGGCGTCGTCGGCGACGTCCGCCTCCTTGTTGTCCTGCGCGCCCACGTCGACCCGCCGGGCCGTGAAGCCCAGGTAGAAGCCGATCATGATGCTCAGGCCGAAGGCCAGGAAGAGGGCGGTGGTGCCGACCGGCTCCTTCGACCACACGCCGTAGACACCGGCCATGATGAGGAAGAAGACGCTCAGCCAGATGAACATCTTGCCCTGGATCTTCACTTGCCGGCCTCCTTGCTGCCGGAGAGGGCCTTCTCGCCGTGACCGGCGTTCTCGAGCTCGTCGAGTGCGGCGATCTCCGGGTGGTGCAGGTCGAACGCGGGGGATTCGCTGCGGATCCTCGGCAGGGTGAGGAAGTTGTGCCGCGGCGGCGGGCAGGAGGTCGCCCACTCCAGCGAGCGGCCGTAGCCCCACGGGTCGTCGACGCCGACCGGCTTGCCGTACTTGGCCGTCTTCCAGATGTTGTAGAAGAACGGCAGCATCGACATGCCCAGCAGGAACGAGGCGATCGTGGAGATCGTGTTCAGCGCGGTGAAGCCGTCGGCGGCCAGGTAGTCCGCGTACCGGCGCGGCATGCCCTCGACGCCCAGCCAGTGCTGGACCAGGAAGGTGCCGTGGAAGCCGACGAACAGCGTCCAGAAGGTGATCTTGCCGAGGCGCTCGTCGAGCAGCTTGCCGGTGAACTTCGGCCACCAGAAGTGGAACCCGGCGAACATCGCGAAGACGACCGTGCCGAAGACGACGTAGTGGAAGTGCGCCACCACGAAGTAGCTGTCCGAGACGTGGAAGTCCAGCGGCGG